>SXMH01000094.1 GCA_005777405.1 Actinomycetota bacterium | reverse complement strand
CGAACCACAGCAGACCGGCGCCGAGCAGCACGAACGGCGGGTTGTGAGGAACGTGGGCACCCTTGGCGAAGCCAACACGCTTGCCCAGCACGAGGGCGAGAGCGAGGGCAGCAGCACCAGCGTTGATGTGCACCGCGGTTCCACCGGCGAAGTCGATGGCTCCGGCGCCGAGTGCCTCTTGCAGGCCGTAGGTGATCCAGCCGCCGTTCGAGAACGAGCCATCCTCGGCGAGCGTGAAGTTGAAGACCCAGCTGGCCACGGGGAAGTAGACGAGCGTCGCCCAAACACCGGCGAAGATCATCCACGCGCCGAACTTGGCGCGGTCGGCGATCGCACCCGAGATGAGCGCGACGGTGATGATCGCGAAGGTCGCCTGGAATGCTGCGAAGGCGATCGGCGGGAAGGCGGCACCCTCGGGCGCCTCGAGCAGGTTCGTGAGGCCGATTGCACCCCAGTCGATGCCGATGACGCCGTCGATGCCGGTGTCGTTGGCGAACGCGATCGCGTAGCCGTAGACGACCCACAGAACTCCGATGAGCCCGATCGCGCCAAAGCTCAGCATCATCATGCTGATGACGCTCTTGGCCTTCACGAGTCCTCCGTAGAAGAACGCGAGACCCGGCGTCATGAGCAGAACGAGCGCGGCAGCGAACAGGAGGAAGGCAGTGTTGCCCTGATCCATGTCAAACCTCTCTTACGTGGCAAAGGATGCACCCGGCTCGGGGACTCGAAGTCGGGGCACGAGCCCCCCGGCGAGTTCGGGTACGTGCCCAGTGTCAAGCGGAGAGGTTTCAGCAGGGGTGTCTCAGTGTTTCCCCAGTGTTACGCGATGAGGCGTCGTGTAAACATCGCGTTTCGCCGCGACGGACGTTCGCCGCGAGGTCTCCCAGCACGTGCCCCATTTCACTGCCACCGATCTTGAGGGGCGTGCGCTAGCCCAGCGCGTCCTCATCCTCGAAGACGTCCGGAATGCCGTCACCATCGCTGTCGATACGTTCCTGCGCGCTGCGGCGCTGATACTGGCGGTTGCGCGCCAGCAAGAGCACGCTGGCGAGAATCGCAGCAAGCAGCGAACCGAGAAGGATGCCCACCTTGGCCACGTCGTCGAGCAGCGTGCCCTGGCCGAAGCTCAGTTCACTGATGAGCAACGAGACGGTGAAGCCCATGCCGGCCAGCAGGGCGAGGCCGAGCAGGTCGATCCACTGCATGCCCTTCGGCAGCGACACTCCGGGCAGCCGTGTGACGAGCCAGGTCGCTGCCAGAACCCCGACCGTCTTTCCGACCACCAGTCCGACAACGATGCCCAAGGCGATCGGGCTCGTGACCGCTGCGACGAGACCGTCCCACCCACCGACCGCGACTCCGGCCGAGAAGAACGCGAAGACCGGCACAGCAACGCCGGCGCTGAGCGGGCGGAAACGGTGCTCGAAATGCTCCGCGAGTCCCATCCGCGGGCCGAGTCCGTCTTCGTCGCCTCCCTTTGCGCGCACGGGGATGGTGAAGGCGAGAAGAACGCCCGCGACCGTCGCGTGCACCCCCGACTCGTACATGCAGAACCAGACGACGAGTCCGATGGGCAGCAGCACGAACCACGCGGCGGTTGACCGCAGCCGGAAGAACTCTTGATAGCGCTGAGCGACGAAGCCGTAGACCACGAGACCGCCGAACGCCGCGAGCAAGAAGGCCGGCTGCACGTCGGTCGTGTAGAAGAACGCGATGATCGTGATGGCCATGAGGTCGTCGACGACGGCCAAGGTCAGCAGGAAGGTGCGAAGAGCGATCGGCAGCGATGTGCCGACGACAGCGAGCACCGCGAGTGCGAACGCGATGTCGGTGGCCACGGGAATCGCCCACCCGTTGAGCGCCTCGGGGCCGTCATCGAGCGTGAACGCCGTGTAGATCGCCGCGGGCACGAGCACGCCACCGACCGCGGCGACGACCGGCACGAGTGCCTTGCGGGGATCACGGAGCTCCCCCGCGACGAACTCGCGCTTGAGCTCGAGACCGGCGAGGAAGAAGAAGATCGCGAGCAGAGCATCCGCGGCGAAGTGACCCACCGAGATCTGCCAACTGATGTCGCCGAAGGCGAACTCGAAGTACGTGCTGCGGAGTCCGAAGTACGCCTCACCCCAGGCGGAGTTCGCCACGATGAGGGCGAGCACCGTCGCCCCGAGCAGCAGCATTCCGCCGACGGTCTCACGCCGCAGAATCCGCTCGATCCAGAGCGACTCGCGGTATCGGCGTTGCGTGCCGCTCAGAGGCACAGGAGGCGTGGGGGCACTCGATGGGCTGGCTGCAGTGCCAGAGTTCGGGTCGAGAGAGCGCGGCTCGGTCATGAGGCCTTTCGGGGTTCGGTCGTGCACGTGCTCTCGGTGTGACCGAGAGGCCGACCAGTCTTCCCGGCGCTCCTGACTCCCAGTCTATGCGGTCGTGAGGGCGATGAGCCGCGAGGTCGCTCGAAGGTACTTCTTGCGATACCCGCCGCTCAGCATGTCGTCGCCGAAGACTGCATCGAGCGGCGTCCCCGTGGCGTGAATGCGCACTTGCGCGTCGTAGAGGCGGTCGACGAGCGCAACGAGCCGCAGCGCATCCGTCTGATTCTGGAGCGGCACGACGTTGCGCAGGCCGACCGCTTCGAGGCCGCGGATGAGCCCGATGTACCTGCTCGGATGCACCGTCGCTAGGTGCCGCAGCACCGCGTCGAAGTCGTCGACCGTGACCGCCTGCGGCCGTTCTGCTGCGATGCGCTCGGCGAAGGCCTCGTCGTCCAGCGTGACGGCGTGGCCTTCGATGTCGCGCTTGCGATAATCCTCACCATCGATACGAATGGTCTGGAAGCGGTCGGCGAGCGCGTTGATCTCGCGCAAGAAGTCGACCGCGGCGAACCGCCCTTCGCCGAGGGCGTGAGGCGGAGTATTCGAGGTCGCCGCGATGCGCGTGCCCGACGCGACCAGCTCGCCAAGAAGTCGAGACATGACCATCGTGTCGCCAGGATCATCGAGTTCGAACTCGTCGATCGCCAGCAACGCCGCACCCCGGAAGTGGGCAACGGCCTCGCGATATCCGAGTGCGCCGACGATGGCGGTGTACTCGATGAACGTGCCGAAGTAGGTGCGGCCCTTCATCTGGTGCCACAGCGCAGCGAGCAAGTGAGTCTTGCCGACGCCGAAACCGCCGTCGAGATAGATGCCGGGCTTCTCGACCACGGCGGGCTTGCGCGAGAACAGCCCGCGCGAGGCGCCGGCGCCTCCCGTCGCGAACTGACGCATCGCCTCGACCGCGTGGGCCTGAGATGGATGGCGCTCGTCGGGCAGATAGTTGTCGAAACTCGCCGTGGCGAACTGCGGTGGCGGCACGAGGTGCCCCACGAGCTCCGCAGCTGTCATGCCCGGTTGCCGGTCGACGAGGCGAGCCGCGACCATCGTGGGTTCCACCGTCATCCTTTCGCGCTCGCCGAAGTCTCCATCGTATCGCTGGCCACTCACGCGCCCCGACCACGGCCGCCCGCCAGATAGGCCAGCGCACTAGCGTGAAGACATGGATCTCACGCCGTCATCACGCGCTTCGTCGAGCATGCGATTGCGCAGCGTTGTGCCCGAGGACGGCATCGCGATCGACCTCGAGGCCGTGGATGCTCGCACCCGGTTGCTCGCGCTCTACAAGCCGTTGCACCGCGAGGTCGTGCGACTCAATCTCGTGACCACGCTCGACGGCCGAGCCGCGGGCGCCGACGGCACGTCGAACTCGCTCACCTCGCGCCTCGACCGACTCGTGCTCGGCGTCATTCGCGAGCTCAGCGACGTCGTGCTCGTGGGCGCGGGCTCGCTACGCCGTGAGGGCTACGTGCGTCCGCGCGCGGCCGCACTCGCCGTGCTTTCCGCGAGCGGAGATCTTCGTGGCCACCGCATCGATGGCGAGGCGGAGCATCCACTCATCGTGCTCACGACCGAGGCGGGCGCCGAGGCCGCAGTTGATTCGCTGCCGACCGCCGAGATCGTGACCTTGCCCAGCGATGAGGGCGGACGGGTGTCGCTCGCCGGGTGCATTCAGGCTCTGCGCGATCGTGGGCTCGTATCGATCGTCGCAGAGGGCGGGCCGGAGGTGGCAGCCCAGCTCATTGCCGACGAGCTCGTCGACGAATTGTGCCTCACCGTGATGCCGCGAGTCGGAGGTCCTGCGCTCCCCGTGTTCAGCAGCGCAGCGATGCCGATCAGCACCGCGGTACCGCACCGATTGCTCGTCGGAGACGACGGCGTGTTGTTCGGTCGCTGGCTATTGAACGCCTGACCGATCAGCGTTCGACGGCCCCCTGCAGCACGACGTGGTCGAGCCACTGCTCTATCGCTCGATTCCAGCGCCGCTCGTCGACATTCCACAGTTTGGTGTGACGGGCGACGGCGAAGCGCTCGAGCCGAACGAGATCGGGTCGCGCCGCCGCGAGCGCGACACTGCCATCGCTCGGCACGAAACCGTCGTCGTCGGAGTGCAACAGCAGCACGGGCGTCTGTAGCTCGTGAGCTCGAGCGACGAAATCGAGCTGATCGAAATCAATCGGAGCGTCATGCCCGACGAGTCGCGCAGCCCGCGGCGAGGCGAGCAGCGTGAGAGCTGCGTCGCGCACCGCGCTCGGCAATCCGGCAGCGCCCGCCTGGAAGCGCAAGACGCGCACCCAGTCGACGACCGGCGATTCGAGCACCGCTCCCACCACGAGCTTGCGCCACGGCGACCGCGCCAGGCCCTGCAGCACGGTGGCGCCACCCATTGACCACCCCATGAGCACGACGCGCTGGGCGCCCTCCGCCTGTGCATACGCGATCGCCGACTCGACGTCGAGCCACTCCTCAGCGCCGAGTGCATAGCGGCCATCGGGGCTGGCAGGGGCATCGCCGTCATCGCGATAGCTGATGAGCAGCGACGTGAAGCCCGCCTCGCGAAAGACGGGGACGGCTCGCAGACCCTCGCTGCGGGTCACAGCCCGGCCGTGCACTTGGATCACCCAGTCGGTCGACGGCGCTCCCGCGTCGATGCGCCATGCGGGTGCCACACCCACCGAGGTGTGCACCCCGACCTCACGGAAGGGGATCTCGAGGTCGGCCGGCGTCAAGAACCACCACCCTGCCCAGCGACCGGTGCGGGCTGCGGAGATGTTGCCGCGTTGCACCGAGTCGAGCGTGCGCGTGACGTTCGCCCCGTCGTCGGCGAGCACGCCCCCCACTCGGGCGTGGCCGCGACCGCTGTCGAACCACAGGCTGTATCGCCCGGGTGCCGCGGTGTCAGCCGTGCGACCGAGTGTGATTGTGCCCGCGTGGAGGTCGACGGCGAGAATCTCGACATCGTTGAGCCTCACTTGCGGCGGTGTGACGACACTGCGCGCCACGCGCACCGAGAGCACCGCGGCCGCTCCCGCGGCAGCGATCACAGCACCGGCGACGGCTCCGGCTGCGACAGCAAGCGACATACCTGTCGATGTCGACGAGCGACGTTGAGGGCCTCGGCCCCTAGGTACCACGGCGAGTCTCACGCAGCGAACCTAGCAACAGCGCCTAGCCTGCACACGTGTCCCCCACCACGCCATCAGCTCCGACGGCGCAGGAGGTGTTCGACAGCCTCGTCGCCTCAGTGGAGCGCGCTGTGCTGCGCGACGAGCTCGCGGTCGCCTCGATTCCTGCGCCGACCGGGCTCGCGCCCTTCGCTCACGCGCTGGCTGCAGACGTGAATCCGGCCCGGCACGCCGACGACTCCGACCTTGGAACGGGGCGCATCGTCATGCTGTACGACCCTGAGGCTCCCGAGGGTTGGGGCGGCACAGTGCGCATCGTGTGCTTCGCCCAGGCACCGCTCGAGACCGATATCGGCCTTGACCCCTTCGTGACCGACGTGGCATGGTCGTGGCTCGTCGACGCCCTCGCCGCCCGAGGAGCGCGCTACACGGCCGCGAGCGGCACCGCGACCAAAGTGCTTTCGACCGGGTACGGAGAGCTTGCGGCTCAGGGCAGCGGCGCGCAGATCGAGTTGCGTGCGTCGTGGACCCCGCTCGACGCAGACCTCGCCGCTCACGTCGAAGGCTGGGCCGAGCTCTTGTGCATGGTTGCTGGCTACCCTCCGCTGCACGAGGGCGTGACCGCGCTGCCCCCTCGTCGGAGCGACCGTGGTTGAGCCGCTCTTCCTTCCTCCGCGGATGCCCGATCCGGTGCCGCGCAAGGCCTCAACACCTGCGCGGTCGCAGGCCGCAGACTCAGCGCAGGCCTCCGCAGAAAGCGCATCCACTTCCGCAGCTACCTCACCCACTGCGCCTACGCTGCCCTCCGCCGTGCCCCTCGAAACGCCGCACGTCATCGACGATCGTGAAGGGTTTCTGCGCGCCGTCGAGGCATTGCGCGCCGGTCACGGGCCGGTGGCTGTCGACGCCGAGCGTGCGAGCGGCTTTCGGTACTCGCAGCGCGCCTACCTCGTGCAGGTCTTTCGACGGGGCTCGGGCTCGTTTCTCTTCGACCCGCCGGCGATCGGCGACTTCCGCGAACTGCAAGAAGCCATTGGCAACGAAGAGTGGGTGCTTCACGCGGCCAGCCAAGACCTGCCGTGCCTTCGCGAGCTCGACCTGGAACCGCAGCGCCTCTTCGACACTGAGCTCGGCGCGCGACTCGCGGGTCTCGCTCGCGTCGGACTCGGCGCTGTGGTGGAAGAGACCCTGGGGCTGCACCTCGCGAAAGAGCATTCTGCGGCCGACTGGTCGACGCGCCCCTTGCCCGAATCGTGGCTGACGTACGCCGTGCTCGACGTCGAGCTGTTGCTCGACGTGCGTGATCGCATCGAGCAGCGCCTCACAGAGGCGGGCAAGCTCGCCCTTGCTGAGCAGGAGTTCGCCGCTGTGCTCGCCAAGCCCGCGCCCCCCGCCAAAGATGAGCCGTGGCGCAGACTGTCGGGTCTCCACGCCGTGCGGGGTCAGCGGGCACTTGCTGTCGCTCGCGAACTCTGGCGTGCTCGCGATGCTTACGCTCACGAGATCGATACGGCACCGGGCAGGCTGCTGCCCGACGCCTCCATCGTCATCGCCGCTCGCACGGCGCTCGGCTCCAAGCGCGATCTCGCAGGGCTCAAGACCTTCGTCGGCAGAGCGAGCCGCTCGCAACTCGATCGGTGGTGGGCGGCCATAGAAGCAGGGCTCGCGACGGATGATCTGCCCCGTGTGCGCAGTGGCGAGGAGAGCATCCCGCCGCCCCGTTCGTGGGCCGATCGCAATCCGGAAGCCGACCGTCGACTGCGCGGCGCGAAGGCCCTTTTGCAAGTGATCGCGGACGGCTTGAATCTTCCGCTCGAGAACCTGCTGACGCCGGATACCCTGCGTCGGCTCTGCTGGCACCCGCCCGCGTCGTACGACCTCCAGGCAATCGAAACCGCCCTCAGCGAGCTCGGTGCACGGCCCTGGCAGGTTGACGCAACCGCACAGGCAATCGCCACTGCTTTTGTGGAGGCGAGCCAAGAGCCCCGCGAGCCCTCCCCCGACCCTTCGTAGGAAGACTCAGCCGAATCACTGCGCGCTGAACGGCATGCCTAGGCTTGCCGAGACGTGTTCTGATGCAGGGAGGAAGCACCGTGGCTGAACGATCTGAAGTCGTGTTCGTGGATGGGGTTCGCACCCCGTTCGGCAGGGCAGGCGAGAAGGGCATGTACTGGGGCACGCGCGCCGATGATCTCATCGTCAAGGCAATGATCGGCTTGCTGGAGCGCAACCCCTCACTGCCGAAAGAGCGCGTAGACGACGTCGCGATTGCGGCGACCACCCAACAGGGCGACCAGGGACTCACTCTTGGCCGCACCGCGGCGATTCTCGCCGGACTGCCGCTGAGCGTTCCGGGTTACGCGATCGACCGCATGTGCGCTGGCGCCATGACGTCGGTCACGACCACGGCTGGCGGCATCGCGTTCGGGGCCTACGATGTCGCGATCGCCGGTGGCGTGGAGCACATGGGGCGCCACCCGATGGGGTTCGGGGCAGATCCCAACCCGCGATTCCTCGCTGAGAAGCTCGTGAGCGGCGACGCCCTCAACATGGGGCTCACGGCGGAACGACTGCACGACAGGTTTGCCGCACTGACGAAAGAGCGTGCCGACCGCTTCGGCATGCGCAGCCAGCAGAAGGTCGCAGCGGCGTACGCCGCGGGCAAGATTCAGCCCGACCTCGTTCCTGTCGCGCTCCGCAGCGAGAGCGGCTACGGCCTGGCCACGACCGATGACGGCCTGCGCCCCGAGACGACCATGGAGGGTCTCGCCGGGCTCAAGACTCCTTTCCGTCCGCACGGCCGCGTCACGGCCGGTAACGCGTCGCCGCTCACCGACGGTGCCACCGTGAGCTTGCTCGCCAGCGCAGAGGCGGCGAAAGAACTGGGGCTCACCACGAAGATGCGACTCGTGAGCTTCGCCTACGCCGGCGTCGCGCCCGAGGTGATGGGCATCGGCCCGATCCCGTCGACAGAGAAAGCCCTCAAGAAGGCCGGCCTCACGATCGACGACATCGGAGCTTTCGAGCTCAACGAGGCCTTCGCCGTGCAGGTCTTGAGTCTGCTCGACCACTTCGGCATCGATGATGACGACCCGCGCGTCAACCCGTGGGGCGGCGCGATCGCGGTCGGCCACCCGCTCGCGAGCTCGGGCGTTCGCCTCATGATCCAGCTCGCGCGCCAGTTCGAAGAGCGGCCTGACGTTCGTTACGGACTCACCGCCATGTGCGTCGGGCTCGGCCAGGGCGGCAGCGTCATCTGGGAGAACCCGCACTACACCGGAAAGAAGGCCTGACCGTGGCGACCAGCGCAACCGCTCAGTACTCCCCCGACCAGTTCGCCGAACTGCGCGCCCTCAGTGACGACGAGGTCGTCACGCACAGTTATGTGCGCGACGTGCCGCTTCCGAGCGGCGGGATGCTCGCTCTTGTCACCCTCGACAACGGCCGCGACCACACGAGGCCGAGCACGCTGGGCCCTGCCGGCCTCATGGAACTGGCCGAGGTGCTCGACGCGCAGAAGGCGCGTGCCGCCGCTGGCGAGATCCGGGCGTTGGCCATCACGGGCAAGCCCTTCATCCTCGCCGCAGGAGCCGACCTTTCGAAGGTGGGCGACATCCCCAGCTACGAGGCCGGCCTGCAGATGGCGCAGATGGGCCACTACGCGCTCGGCAAGCTCGGTGAACTGGGCGTGCCCTCGTTCTGCTTCATCAACGGGCTCGCCCTCGGCGGAGGCGTCGAGATCGCGCTCAACTGCGACTACCGCACGCTCGACTCGAGCGCGGCGGCCCTCGCACTGCCCGAGGTCTTCCTCGGCATCATTCCCGGCTGGGGAGGCGCCTGGCTGTTGCCGAATCTCATCGGCATCGAGAACGCCCTCAAGGTCGTCGTCGAGAACCCCCTCAAGAACAATCGCACCCTGAAGCCCGCTGAGGCATTCGAGCTCGGCATGGCAGACGCGCTCATCGCGCCCGCCAACTTCCTCGAAGACTCTCTGCGCTGGGCCGACGGCGTGCTCGCCGGCACCGTCAAGGTCAAGCGGCCGAACGAGCCCGGCAAGCTCGAGCGGGCCGTGAAGTGGGACGTCGCGATCGGCATTGCGCGCAAGACGCTCGAGAAGCGCCTCGGAAAGGTCGCGAAGTCGCCCTACGCCGCGCTCGAACTGCTCGCCGCCGCGAAGAACACGACGAAGGCCGAGGGCTTCGCCGCCGAAGACAAGGCTCTCGCCGACCTCGTCGCGGGCGACCAGTTCCGAGCATCCATCTACGCCTTCAATCTCGTGCAGAAGCGTGCCAAGAAGCCCGCCGGCGCTCCTGACAAGGCGCTCGCCAAGAAGGTCACGAAGGTGGGTGTGCTCGGCGCCGGTCTTATGGCCAGCCAGTTCGCCCTGCTGTTCCTGCGCCGTCTGCAGGTGCCGGTCGTGATCACCGACCTCGACCAAGCGCGGGTCGACAAGGGGCTCGACTACATCCGCGGAGAGATCGCCGAGCTCGAGAAGAAGGGCCGCATCGATAGCGACGAGGCCAATCGCTTGAACGCGCTGCTCTCCGGCACCACCGACAAGGCCGACTTCGCCGAGTGCGACTGGGTCATCGAGGCGGTCTTCGAAGAGCTCTCGATCAAGCAAGACGTCTTCGCCGAGGTCGAGCAGTACATCTCGCCCGAAGCCGTGCTCGCCACGAACACCTCATCCCTCTCGGTCGAGCAGATCGGCGCGAAGCTGAAGAACCCCGAGCGCGTCGTGGGATTCCACTTCTTCAATCCCGTCGCGGTCATGCCGCTCATCGAGGTCGTCAACACGCCCGCAACTGACGAGGCGACCCTGGCCACGGCGATGGCCACGGCTCAGGCGCTGCGCAAGAACGCGGTCATCACCGCTGACACGCCCGGGTTCGTCGTCAACCGCATTCTGGCCAAGGTGCTCGGTGAGGCGATGCACGCCGTCGAGATCGGCACGCCCTTCGAGACGGTCGTTGACGCGCAGCGGCACTTCGGATTGCCGATGGACCCCTTCGTGCTGCTCGACCTCGTGGGGCTCAAGGTCGGTGCCCACGTGCTCGACACTCACCACGCGGCCTTCCCCGACCGATTCTTCGAATCGAAGGCGCTCCATGAGCTCGCGGAGGCGAACGTGCTGCTCGAGAAGGATGGCAAGGGGCACTCGAAGGGCATCGACAAGCGCGCCATCGCGATCGTCGAGAAGCACCGTCCTGCTGACGCTCGGCCCTACACAGTCGAGCAGCTCACCGCTCGACTCGAAGACGGTCTTGCCGACGAGATTCACCGCATGCTCGCCGACGGCGTGGTCGCGGCCGCAGAAGACATCGATCTGTGCATGATCCTCGGAGCCGGCTGGCCGTTCCAGATGGGCGGCGTCACGCCGTTCCTCGATCGGGTCGGCGCCTCCGAGCGAACCTTCGGCGACACCTTCCACCACCCGCCGATTCGCGGAGTGCGCTAAGCGAGACGAATGCCCCCGGCCAGAGCGGCCGGGGGCATTCCTCTGTTGAGATCCTGTCGCGCTGCTATCGCGCGCGCTCGTCGTGATCGACCGCCGCGCCGTGCTCGTCGGGGAGCGGCCGGGCCACAGGAATCCGCGTGCCGAGCACCTGCGCGACAAGACCCCGAGCGATCGCCTGCGAGGTGAGCCCCACGCGCTCGAGAATCTCGTCTCGACTCGCGTGCTCGAGAAACTCGTCTGGCAGACCGAGCTCGTCCACAGCGGTGTCGACGCCGGCGGCGCGCAGATCTTGACGGATGCGCGTGCCAATGCCGCCGACTCGCACGCCGTCTTCGATGCTGACGAGAATGCGGTGATCGCGCGCGAGCTCGATGACGCTCTGCGGAACCGGCACGACCCAGCGAGGGTCGATGACCGTGGCGCCGATGCCCTGATCGGCGAGTCGCTCGGCGACCTCGAGGCCGATCTTCGCCATGGGGCCCACCGTCACGATGAGCACGTCTTTGTGGGGTGCCTCACGCAGCACGTCGACGCCGTCGTCGGTGCGACGCACGGCTTCGAACTCAGTGCCAACGGAACCCTTCGAGAACCGCACGACCGTCGGCGCGTCATCCACCGCTACGGCTTCGGCGAGCTCTTCGCGCAAGCGCGTGGCGTCGCGAGGTGCCGCGAGTCGAATGTTGGGCACGACCTGCAAGATCGAGAGATCCCACATGCCGTGGTGGCTCGCCCCGTCAGGGCCGGTGACTCCCGCGCGGTCGAGCACGAAAGTCACGCCGGCCTTGTGCAGCGCAACATCCATGAGCACTTGGTCGAAGGCCCGGTTGATGAAGGTCGCGTAGACGGCAACCACGGGGTGCATGCCGCCGAATGCCAAGCCCGCAGCCGACGTCACGGCATGCTGCTCGGCGATACCGCCGTCGATGACGCGCTCAGGGTGCTTCTCCGCGAGTCGGTGCAATCCGGTCGGGCGCAGCATGGCGGCAGTGATGCCGACGATCCGCGGGTCACGGTCGGCAAGCTCGACGATCTCGTCGGCGAACACCGAGGTCCACGACGGGCGGCTGGCCTGCTCGACCGACTCCCCCGTCTCGGGGTCGATCTGCCCGACGGCGTGAAACTGGTCAGCGACATCGGCGAGGGCGGGTTCGTACCCTTTGCCCTTCTGCGTGATCGCGTGCACGATGACGGGGGCGCTGTACTCCTTCGCTTGGCGCAGCGCACGCTCGACGTCTTTCAGGTCGTGGCCGTCGATCGGGCCGATGTACTTGATGTCGAGGTTGCTGTAGAGCGCCTCATTGTTCGTGAAGCGCGACAGGAAGCCGTGGAGCCCGCCTCGCACACCTCGGTAGACAGCGCGTCCCGGCGCTCCGAGGTAGCCGAACGCGCGCTCGGTGCCCCTGCGGAAACGGTAGTAGGTGCGCCGAGTGCGCACCGTGGAAAGGAAGCGCGCCATGCCCCCGATGGTCGGCGCATACGAGCGGCCGTTGTCGTTCACGATGATGACGAGATTGCGACTGTTGTCGTCGCTGATGTTGTTGAGCGCTTCCCACGTCATACCGCCCGTGAGAGCACCATCACCGACGACGGCGACCACATACCGGTCATCTTGGCCGGTCATGGCGAATGCTCGAGAGATGCCGTCTGCCCAGCTCAACGAACTCGACGCGTGCGAGCTCTCGACGATGTCGTGCTCACTCTCCGAGCGCTGCGGGTATCCCGCGAGGCCGCCCTTCTGCCGCAGTCGTGAGAAGTCTTGCCGACCGGTGAGCAGCTTGTGCACGTAGGACTGGTGGCCCGTGTCCCACACGATGGCGTCACGGGGAGAATCGAACACCCGATGAATGCCCAACGTGAGCTCGACGACGCCCAGGTTGGGGCCCAAGTGGCCGCCCGTCTTCGAGACCTCGGCGACGAGGAAGCGCCGTACGTCATCCGCGAGTTCAGCGAGCTGATCGGGGGTGAGATGGTCGAGGTCGCGCGGACCGCCGATGGACTCCAGCAGTGTCATTCCGACACTCTACGCGGCAGTCGTGTCGAGTTCCTGGCCCCGCGCCGGGGTCAGCCTGACGGTTGCCTGAAGTCGCCCGTGTGACGCCGAAGGCCCGCCGTCACACGTGACAGCGGGCCTTCGGATCGGCGGACTCTGGTGCTTAGACGAGACTGCGCAGCACGTACTGCAGAATGCCGCCGGTGCGGTAGTAGTCGGCCTCGGCCGGGGTGTCAATGCGCACGACAGCGTCGAAGACGATCGGCTGCTTCTCCGCCGGTGACTGCTCGCTCGGGGCGGCAGTGACGCGCACCCGACGGGGTGTCGTGCCCTCGTTGAGCTCGGCGATACCGTCGATCGACACAATCTCGGTGCCGTCAAGACCGAGGCTCTCGGCCGTCTCTCCGGCCGGGAACTGCAGCGGAACGACACCCATGCCGATGAGGTTCGACCGGTGGATG
>SXMH01000093.1 GCA_005777405.1 Actinomycetota bacterium | reverse complement strand
GTCCGCCAGCGCGGCACTCACTTCCACCCCGGCGCCAACGTCGGCCGTGGTGGCGACGACACGCTGTTCGCCCTCGCCGCCGGTGCGGTCGAGTTCGGCCAGAAGGGCGGCCGCAAGGTCGTCAACATCGTCAGCGCCTAGCGCGACGCGTCAGCTGCACGAACGGGCGGGCTTCGGCCCGCCCTTCGTCGTCCTGGCACACCCGCACCACCACCGCCCTCGCACAGGAAGGAGCGCGATATGGCCACGTTCGTCGATCGCGTCACGCTGCACCTGCGCGCGGGCCATGGCGGCCACGGCTGCGTCTCGGTGCGCAGAGAGAAGTTCAAGCCCCTCGCAGGCCCTGACGGCGGCAACGGCGGCGACGGTGGCGACATCGTGCTGGTGGCCGACGCGCAAGAGACCACGCTGCTGGGCTTTCACCGTCGCCCGCACCGCACGAGCGACAACGGCGGCCCCGGCATGGGCGACAACCGGTCAGGTTTCGCCGGAGGCGACCTCGAACTGAGCGTGCCCCTCGGCACCGTCGTGCGTGACGCCGACGGCACCGAGCTTGCCGACCTCACCGAGCACGGCATGCGCATCGTCGTCGCACCGGGTGGTCAGGGCGGACTCGGCAACGCCGCGCTCGCGAGCACCAAGCGCAAGGCACCCGGCTTCGCGCTGCTCGGCACTCCCGGGTGGGAGGGCGACATCGTTCTCGAGCTCAAGACGGTCGCCGATATCGCGCTCGTCGGATACCCGAGTGCGGGCAAGTCGAGCCTCATCGCCGCTGTCTCAGCGGCGAAGCCCAAGATCGCTGACTACCCCTTTACGACGCTGCACCCCAACCTCGGCGTCGTCGAGTCGGGTGAGTCGCGATTCACGATCGCCGACGTGCCGGGACTCATCGAAGGCGCGAGCGAAGGCAAGGGCCTCGGTCTCGAGTTTCTGCGCCATGTCGAACGCTGCAGCGGACTGCTTCACGTGCTCGACTGCGCGACTCTCGAACCCGGTCGCGACCCCCTCAGCGACCTCGACGTCATTCTTCGTGAACTCGAGGCCTACCCGGTGCCCGAGGGCCAGACGCCTTTGCTCGAGCGGCCCCAACTGGTGGCACTCAACAAGGTCGATGTTCCCGAAGGGCGAGACCTCGCCGAGCTCGTGCGCCCCGAACTCGAGGCGCGCGGCTACCGCGTCTTCGAGATCAGCGCCGTGAGTCGAGAAGGCCTGCGGCAACTCACGTTCGCACTGGCCGAGCTCGTCGAGACCGACCGCGCTGCGCGCGCCGCTGAAGCCGTCGCGCGCCCCCGCATCGTGCTGCGACCGAAGGCCGTCGACGGCCCCGAGTTCCGCATCTCGGTCGAGGGCGGCAGCGAGGGCACGCTCTACCGCATCATCGGCGCCAAGCCCGAGCGCTGGGTGCAGCAGACCGACTTCCGAAACGACGAAGCCGTCGGCTTCCTCGCCGATCGCCTGGCCAAGATCGGCATCGAAGACGCCCTCTTCTCCGCGGGTGCGGTCGCCGGCGCTACCGTCGTCATCGGCGACGGCAACGGAGTCGTCTTCGACTGGGAGCCCACGCTCACGAGCACGGCCGAGCTGCTCACGGCTCCCCGCGGCACCGACCCGCGCCTCGACGCACTCAACCGGCCCACGACGAGTCAGCGCCGACAGAGCTACCACGAACGCATGGACGCCAAGGCTGCCGCACGCGCCGAGCTCGACGAAGAACGCCGCGCAGGCATCTGGTCAGACGACGCTGCGGAGGGCATCCAGCAGTACGAGGCGGAGGACGAGTCATGAGCGAAGGCCGTCGCGCGGGGGTCGCGGGAGCACACCGCATCGTCGTGAAAGTCGGCTCATCGTCGATCAGCGGCGCCAACGTGAGCCAGATCGGCCCGCTCGTCGACGCCCTTGCCGCCGCCCATGCTCGTGGCTCTGAAGTGGTGCTCGTCTCGTCGGGCGCGATCGCCACGGGCATCCCGTATCTGAACCTGGATGCTCGTCCCAACGATCTCGCGACGCAGCAGGCTGCGGCGGCCGTCGGTCAGAACGTGCTCATCTTCCGCTACCAAGAGAGCCTCGACCGCTACGGCATCGTCGCCGGGCAGGTGCTGCTCACCGCGGGTGACCTCGAAGCCGCGACACCGCGCGGCAACGCCCAGCGTGCCCTCGAGCGCTTGCTCGGCCTGCGCATTCTCGTCAGCGTCAATGAGAACGACACTGTCGCGACGCAAGAGATCCGATTCGGCGACAACGACCGTCTCGCCGCACTCGTGAGCGAGCTCGTCGGCGCCGACCTGCTCGTGCTGCTGAGCGATGTCGACGCTCTCTACACACGGCCTCCGCACGAACCCGGTGCTGTGCGCATCGACCACGTCGCCCACGACGATGACTTGCATGGCATCGAGATCGGTGACATCGGGGCTGCCGGGGTCGGCACCGGGGGAGCCGGCACGAAGATCGCCGCCGCCAAGTTCGCGACCTCGCAAGGTATTCCGGTCGTGCTGACCTCGACACAGAACGTCGCGGCAGCGCTCGCCGGTGAGCCCGTCGGCACCTGGTTCGACGCCGCTCCGGCGACCCCGTGAGGCCGAGAGCGGCCCTTCGCACCGCCGTAGAATGAGTGTCATGATCGACGCCGAGCTGCACGCCGCGGCCGAGGCTGCTCGCGCCCTCGCCACACTCACGTCGGCGCGCAAAGACGCCGCACTCCTGGCAATCGCCGACGCCATCGACGCCTCGACGGCTGCCATCATCGCCGCCAACGCTGAAGACCTCGAGCGCGGACACCACGCCGGGCTCTCGACGGGGCTGCTCGATCGCCTCCGCCTCGATGAGGGTCGGGTGGCTGCTCTTGCCGCCGCCGTGCGCGATGTCGTCGCCCTGCCTGACCCGGTGGGCACGGTCGTTCGCGGCTCGCGACTGCCGAACGGCATCCATCTCAGCGAAGTGCGGGTGCCCTTCGGCGTGGTGGGTGCTATCTACGAGGCTCGCCCGAACGTCACCGTCGACATCGCGGCGCTCGCACTGAAAAGCGGCAATGCGGCCGTGCTCCGCGGCGGCAGCGCTGCCGAGAGCAGCAATCGTGTGCTCGTCGACGTGCTGCAGGGGGCCCTCGAGAGCGTGGGGCTACCTCGCGCGGCAGTGCAGACCATCGATGCCCGCGGTCGAGCCGGTGCGACCGCGCTCATGCAGGCGCGCGGCCTTGTCGACGTGCTCATCCCGCGCGGCAGCGCCGACCTCATTCAGACAGTCGTGCGCGAATCGACCGTGCCGGTCATCGAGACCGGCGCCGGTGTCGTGCACATCTTCCTCGACGCGACGGCCGATGCTGCCTCGGCCATCGACATCGTGCACAACGCCAAGGTGCAGCGTCCAAGTGTCTGCAACGCCGTCGAGACGGTGCTCGTGCACCGCGACTCGCTCGAGCGCATCGTGCCGTCGCTCCTCGCCGACCTGCGAGCGGCGAACGTCACGGTTCGCGGTGACGCCCGAGTCCGCGAGCTCGATGAGAGCGTCGAGCTCGCGACCGACGACGATTTCGCGACCGAGCACATGGCACTCGAGCTGAGCATTGCGGTCGTCGACGACCTCGACGCAGCGCTCTCCCACATCCGGCGCTTCTCGACGAAGCACACCGAATCGATCATCACGACCGACATGGCGAACGCCGAACGTTTTCTCGCAGAGGTCGACTCGGCGGTGGTCATGGTGAACGCCTCGACGCGTTTCAGTGACGGAGGCGAGTTCGGCTTCGGCGCCGAGGTCGGCATCTCGACGCAGAAGCTCCACGCGCGCGGACCCATGGGCCTGCCCGAACTCACGAGCACGAAGTGGATCGTGCGCGGTTCGGGGCAGGTTCGCGGCTGAGCCCCGGCTAGACTGGCCACTCACCCCAGAACCGCAACCCGGGAGTACCGCATGCTGACGTCGCTGGCCACCGCCATCCTCGCTTCCGAAGAGGTGCACGAACTCGCGCCGCTCGTCGCGCCCGCCGAGATCATCGCCGGCGCCGCCGCGCTCGTCTTCCTCATGATGGGTCTCGTGACGTTCGCCTACCGTGATGTGGCGAACCGCCACAGCCACAAGACGTCGCAGCAGCCGAGCGGGCACGACGGACACCACTAGTCCCGGTCTGCGACTGAAGAGAGCCTGACCGTCATCGCCGCCGCCCAGTCTTCCGCCGACGCCCGCCGAGTGCGCGTCGGAATCATGGGCGGCACCTTCGATCCCGTGCACCACGGGCACCTCGTGGCAGCGAGCGAAGTCGCGCACCACTACGACCTCGACGAGGTCATCTTCGTG
Organism: Actinomycetota bacterium; assembly: GCA_005777405.1. Taxonomy (GTDB): domain Bacteria; phylum Actinomycetota; class Actinomycetes; order Actinomycetales; family Microbacteriaceae; genus Microcella. Next base: position 5,494 of record SXMH01000093.1, on the reverse strand, counting down.
CCGACCGGGGAGCCGTATCGCAAGAGCGGCGTCACCGACAGCGAGCACCGGTATCTCATGACCGTCATCGCGACGGCCTCCAACCCGAGCTTCACCGTCAGCAGGGTCGACATCGATCGAGACGGTCCGACGTACACAATCGACACTTTGCGAGACATTCGCGCTCAGCGTCCCGACGCCGATTTGTTCTTCATCACCGGCGCCGATGCGATCGCGCAGATCGTCGAGTGGAAAGACGTCGACGAGCTATGGGACCTCGCGCACTTCGTCGCCGTCTCCCGTCCCGGACACTTCCTCACCATTCGCGGTTTGCCGGAGCGACACGTAAGCTTGCTCGAGATTCCCGCGCTGGCGATCTCATCGACTGACTGCCGGCACCGCGTCGAAGAGGGTTCACCGGTCTGGTACCTCGTTCCCGACGGTGTCGTGCAGTACATCTCGAAGCACCAGCTGTACCGGAGCCCGACATCATGACGACGCCCAACGACCAGCCCCTGAGCCGCCGCGCGGCGCGCCAAGCGCAGCAGGATTCCGAGGTCGCCTTCCGCACTGAGGTGCGGCAGCGGGTGCCGCACTACGACGCTCCCGCCGACGAGCAGCACGACTCGACGCTGCCGCCCACGCCGCCTCTGGCTCCTCCCGCCGCCGCCCCCTCGGCATATCAGCCCGAGCATGTGCGTCGGCGTGACTTCCGGCCTCCCGCCGAGCAGAGCGCCCCCATCGCTCAGCCCGCTGACGCGCCCCTCGACTACCGCACCCAGGGCACCGAGGCGATGGATGCTCTCCGCGCCACACTCGTCGAGACCTCCACCCCGGCTCCCGCCGAGCCCCACGTCATCTCGGAGCACACGCTCTCGCGCCGCGAGTTGCGCGCCCAGCGTGAGCAGACGCCGGTCGATCACCAGCCGCCCGCGCTCGTCGAGCCCACCGTCGATGCCGCGGTCGAGCAGTCGCCTGCTCCGAGCGTTGCGCCTGCCTCGTGGCCTCCCGCGCCTGTGCAACAGGCGCACGCTCCCGTGCAGCAGCCGTCCGCTCCGGTGCAACTGCCGGCTGCTCCGGTGCAACTGCCGGCTGCTCCGGTGCAGCAGTCGCCTGCTCCGGTGCAGCAGTCGCCTGCAACACCCCAGCAACCGTGGCCCTCAGGGCCGACCGACGTGATCGTGCCGTCGCAGCCGCCGCTCGCGCCACCCCCAGTCGCACCGACCGCCGCGTCTCCCTCGACCGGCACGCACTGGTCGGTGGGTATTCACGATGACGAAGATCCCTTCGAGAACACGTTCAGTCGCGAAGTGGGCTCGTCGACCTCGGCCACCAATACCAATGCGCTCGTCTTGCCTGCGATGCCAGCGGGCAGCATTGCTGGCCCCGTCACGGGCACGGGCGAGATCATCATCACCGGCATGATCGATCTGCCGCGTGTGGTGAGCGCCACGGGCACGATGCCGACGATTCACGAGAGCCCCGACATCGACGATGTTCTCGACCCGAGCGAGGTCGGGCTGGTCTCCACCGACTCCGCTCCGGTCAGTGCTCTCAAGGCGGTCAGCAGTCACGCGCCGACGCACTCGGTGATGACCGGCAAGCGCTCATCGAGCAACACCGTCACGACCGTGCTCGTCGCAAGCACGGTCATCATGGCCGTCGTCGCGATTGGCCTCTTCGTCGTCGCCGCCGCGAACGGGCTATTCTGAGTGATTCGTTCCACAGCTCTCTATCGAAGGACACCGTGACAGCATCCGACCGCGCCCTCGCGCTCACCCAGGTGGCCGCCGCCGCCGCCGACGCGAAGCAGGGCGAGGATCTCGTCGCGCTCGACGTCTCCGGGCCCTTGCCGCTCGCTGACGTCTTCCTTTTGGTGACAGGTCGCAACGAGCGCAACGTGCAGGCCATCGCTTCAGAGGTCGAAGATCAGATGATCCTCGCTGGAGCCAAGCCGCTGCGTCGTGAAGGTCGCGCCGAAGGGCGGTGGATCTTGCTCGACTTTGGTGACGTCGTCGTGCACGTCTTTCATGAAGAAGAGCGACTCTTCTACTCGCTGGAACGACTCTGGAAAGACTGCCCCGCGATTCCGCTCGATCTCAACGACACCGCTGCGCCGGCCTCCTAAGCTCGCCAGGCGCGGTGGCGTCACGCGATCTCACCGCGGTGCGGGGCGTATGCATTTCGCGCTCAGCCCGTGCACAGCAGCCGCATAGTCGGCGTCGGCATGCTGGGGCCCATGAAGTGCCCCACTGATGACACCCTGCTCGTGATGAGCGATCGCAACGGCATCGAGATCGACTACTGCCCGCAGTGTCGCGGCGTGTGGCTCGACCGCGGCGAGCTCGACAAGATCATCGACCGTGCTGGTGGGCCGGCGAGCTCGAGCGCAGCATCCGCTGCCCCGCGTGTCGAGCTGCCCCGCGACGTTCCCTCGGCCGGTCAGCCGAGCGGCGCCTACCCGCCCGGGGGCTTCGCCCAGCCGGGCTACGGACAACGCTGGGGCTCGCACTCGCCCGGTTCGGCCCCCCGCTACGACCGCTACGGCGGTGGCCAGCAGGGCTACCCGCGTCAGCGTCAGCGCAACTGGCTCAGCGAGCTCTTCGACTGATCCGCGCGACGACGCGGCCAGGACCACTCGAATTGGTTGGTCGCTCGCCGGTGTACTACGCTAGGCGAGTTGCCCCGGCCGATTCGGGTGGGGCTGCGGGCCTGTGGCGCAGCTGGTAGCGCACCTGCATGGCATGCAGGGGGTCAGGGGTTCGAGTCCCCTCAGGTCCACCGCAACGAATCCCGGTTTTGGCCGGGATTCGTCGTATCCGGCGCCTGCTGACCCGACCGGCGGGGCGGCGCGCTGGAGGCCGATCAGTCGGCCCGGTTCGAAAGGACCTCTCGTGAGCCGCACGTCACAGGCCGCGTCCGCCGATGTTCAGCATGCTGACTCCGCCACGCGCATGCACGCCATCACCCCGGAGACGACGCAGATCGTCGACATGGTGCTCGAATACGCTCGTCGACGCATGCTCGGCGACGACACGCCGCTCGACAAGCCCATGTCGCCGTCGGAGCTTCGCCGACTCGCGGGCGGCTCCATCACTGACGACGGCCTCGGGGCGCGACGGGCACTCGCCCTTTTCGAGAACGTTCTCGCACCGTCGTGCATCACGACCGATCACGCGCGATATCTGTCGTTCATTCCGTCAGCGCCCTCCAAAGCTGCGACAGCCTTCGACCTCATCGTCTCGGCGACCGCTGTCTACGGAGGATCGTGGCTCGAAGGCTCGGGTGCTGTCTTCGCCGAGAACGAAGTGCTCGCATGGTTGGCCGCAGAGTTGGGGCTGCCCGCGACTGCGGGGGGAGTGTTCGTGCAGGGCGGCACGAACGGCAATCTCTCGGCGCTCGTCGCGGCGCGCGAGCATGCTGACCGCCGCCGACGCGAGGCAGGTCGCCCCCGACCCGAGCGCTGGGTGATCGTGTGCAGTGCGGAGGCGCACTCATCGATCGCGAGCGCGGGCCGCGTCATGGACGTCGATGTCGTCGCGGTGCCGGTGCACGATGACGGCACCCTGCGGGGCGCGGAGGTCGCGACGGCGCTCGACGAGCACGGCGACGCGGTGATCGCGGTCGTCGCGACGGGCGGGTCGACGAACTTCGGCATCGTCGACGACATTGCGTCGATCGCCGCTCTCAAAGACGACCGCGACTTCTGGCTGCACGTGGATGGCGCCTACGGGCTCGCAGCGGCCTTGACGGAGCGTGCTCGCCACCGATTCGAGGGGGTCGACCGCGCAGACTCGCTCATCGTCGACCCGCACAAGTGGCTCTTCACTCCCTTCGACTCGTGCGCGCTGCTGTACCGAGATCCTGCTCGCGGGCGCGAAGCGCACACTCAGCACGCCGAGTACCTCGACGCCCTCACCGACTCGCTCGACTACAACCCCTCCGACTACGCCGTGCAGCTCACTCGGCGAGCTCGGGGACTGCCACTCTGGTTCTCGCTCGCGACGTTCGGCGTCGAGGCGTACCGCGATGCCATCGATGCGTCGCTCGCGCTCACCGAGCGCATCGCCGCTGAGATCGAGACGCGGCCCGAGCTCGAGCTCGTGCGCGCACCGCAACTCTCCGTGGTCGTCTTTGAGCGGCGGGGGTGGGAGGCCGCTGACTACGCAGCGTGGAGTGACCGGCTGCTCGACGATCAGACGGCGTTCGTCGTGCCGAGTTCGCACCAGGGCCGCACCAACGCGCGGTTCGCCATCGTGAACCCGCGCACCACCTACGACGATCTCGTGGGCATTCTCGACACGATGCGGTGACGACGGCGCGTTCGCAGGTGACTCTCACCGCGGCGGCACGTCGGGGCTCTAGCGTGGTGCCATGAGCGACGACGAGACCCTGCACGCAGCACTGCGCACGCACACCGACTACGGCGCAGAAGGGCTCGATGAGAGCGAGATCGTGCGCGATCCCTTCCAGCAGCTCGCTCGTTGGCTCGCTGAAGCCGCCGAACGCGGTGTCTACGAGCCGAACGCCATGGCGCTCGCCACGATTGATCCTGATGGGGCGCCATCGATACGCACGGTGCTCTTGCGTCGCCTCGATGAGCATGGGCTCGCGTTCTACACCGACTACGGGTCACGCAAGGGGCGCGCGCTGCTTGCTCACCCTGAGGTTGCCGCGGTGTTTCCGTGGTACCTCATGCACCGCCAAGTGACGATCGCCGGCACGGTCGAACGCACCGGCGACGCTGATTCTGACGACTACTTTTCAGCGCGTCCACGCGGCGCTCAGGTCGCCGCGTGGGCGAGTGAGCAATCGCAGCCGATCGCGGGTCGCGAAGCGCTCGAGAGCAAGGTCACCGATGCCGAGCAGCAGTTCGAGGGGGCGGAGTCGTTGCCGCGCCCTGAGCGCTGGGGCGGATTCCGCATCGTGCCCCACCGTGTTGAGTTCTGGCAGGGGCGTACCTCGCGACTGCACGACCGGCTCGTGCTCGTGCGCGAACGAGGTGTCGCCGGAGCCCCATGGAGCCTCGAGCGGCTGCAACCCTGACCGTCGGGCAGCGATGTGGAGCGCACCGCGGGAATAGGCACGCGCATCCACCCGTTGTTGCCTGCGACGCACTCGATACGAACGTATAGAAAGCAGGTCCCTCATGGCCGCCCCCGCCCTTGAGACCGTCGAGCTCGGACTCGACACCTTCGGTGATGTCACCCACGACGCCGCCGGTCAACCGGTGCCGTACCACCAGGTGATACGCGACGTCGTCGAGCAGGGTGTGCTCGCCGACGCTTCCGGCGTCGACTTCTTCGGCATCGGCGAGCACCACCGCGACGACTTCGCCGTCTCAGCACCTGACGTCGTACTCACGGCCATCGCGGCCCGCACCGAACGCATCAAGCTCGGCAGCGCAGTCACCGTCTTGAGTTCAGACGACCCGATTCGCGTCTTCCAACGCTTCGCCACGCTCGATGCCATCTCGAACGGCCGAGCCGAGATCATCATGGGCCGCGGCTCGTTC
>SXMH01000092.1 GCA_005777405.1 Actinomycetota bacterium | reverse complement strand
GGGGCCGCGCCGGTGCAGCACGCCATCATCGCCGGCGACGCGTCCACGGGTGCGACGGTCTTCCAGCTCACGGCCGGCCTCGACGAAGGCGATTGGTTCGCACAACTCACGACGCCGATCGGGGCCCAGCGCACGGCAGGAGCGTTGCTCGACGAGCTCTCCATGAGCGGTGCGGCACTCGTGCGCGACGTCGTCGATTCCTTGGCCACGGGCACGGGCGTGAGCCACCCGCAGGAGGGTGAGCCCACGTTCGCACCCAAGTTGACGCGCGATGACGCTCGAGTGCGATGGAACGAGAGCGCCGACAGGGTGCACGCTCGGGTGCGTGGCGTCACTCCTGAGCCGGGAGCGTTCACTCTGTGGGGCGATGTGCCGGTCAAGATTCTCGAGGCTGCGATCGCGCATGACGCGCCCCGAGTGCTCCCGGGGGTCGTCGTGCGAGAAGCAGGTCGAGTGCTCGTCGGAACCTCGACTTCGCCGTTGCTGCTCGTGCGCATCCAACCGGCCGGGCGCAGCGCGATGTCGGCGACCGATTGGTCACGCGGACTCGCGACTGACAGCGCAGTGGTGTTCGCGTGAGCGGGCGACGACCAGTCTCCTCGCCGCGTGCTGTTGCCCTCGAGGTGGTGCACGCGGTGAGTGTCGATGACGCCTACGCCAACTTGCTGCTGCCCGCCCGACTGCGCCGTGCACGACTCTCGGGCCCCGACGCGGGCTTCGCGACAGAGCTCGTGTATGGAACCCTGCGGCGCCGAGGGCTCTACGACGCCGTCATCGCTCGCGCATCGGGACGACAACTCACGGCGATCGATGCCCTCGCCCTCGACGTGCTCAGGCTCGGCACGCACCAGCTGCTCGGTATGCAGACTCCGGCGCACGCTGCCGTCGGTGAGTCGGTCGCGCTGGCGAAGCGCGCCGGGGCGACACGAGCCTCCGGGTTCATCAATGCCGTGTTGCGCCGGGTGTCAGAGCGCAGCGAAGCGGAGTGGATCACCCAGCTCGAGCAAGGTGCCGTCGATGAGCATCATCGTGTGGGCATCGCTCACGCTCACCCCGGCTGGGTCGTGCGAGTGCTGCACGAGGCGCTCGCGCGCGAGGGGCGCACGGATGAGCTCGAGCAGGTGCTCGAGGCAGACAACGTGCCGCCGCGGGTGAGTCTCGTAGCGCTGCCCGGTCTGGCGGCGGTGTCGGAAGCGGGCGAGGCGGGGTCGGTCTCACCGCTCGGGGCGGTGGCTCCGCTCGGCGATCCCGCGACGATCTCGGCCGTCGCCGAGGGCCGGGTGCGCGTGCAAGACGAGGGCTCGCAACTTGCCGCGCTCGCGCTCAGCCGCGTCGAGCCCGTCGCCGCGGGGGAGCACTGGCTTGATCTCTGCGCTGGTCCAGGTGGCAAAGCAGCGCTACTCGCCGCCGAGGCGGCGGTCGCGGGCGCGCACCTCACCGCCAACGAGATCAGTCCCGCGCGAGCCGGACTGGTTTCTCGCGCACTCGCGGCGGTTGCGCCCGATGTCGAGGTGCGCACCGGTGACGGTAGAGACCTGGGAACTGCCGAACCAGGTCGCTACGACCGGGTTCTGCTCGACGCGCCGTGCTCGGGCCTGGGTGCGCTACGCCGTCGCCCGGAGGCGCGCTGGCGCAAGCAACCCTCTGATGTTCCCGAGCTCGCGGCGCTGCAGCGGGAGCTACTGCACTCGGCGCTGCTCGCGGTTCGCCCCGGGGGCATCGTCGCCTACGTCACGTGCTCCCCGCATCCGACCGAGACGACTGCCGTCGTGGATGCTCTCCTCGCCGATCCGCCCGTGCCCGTCACACCGCTTGACACGCGCGAGGTACTCGAGCGCATCGCCGTTCGCCCGCTCGAGCTCGGCGAGCTCCCGCACGGAGCCGCACAGCTCTGGCCCCACCGACACGGCACCGACGCGATGTTCGTGCAGCTGCTGCGGCGAACGGCGTAGAGCCAGCATCCTTCCGCCAGCACGACGCGCGGCTACGCTGGCGAGGTGACCGTGCGCATCAACCCGAGCATTCTGTCGGCAGACTTCGTCAACCTGCAGCGCGACGTCGAGCGCATCGGCTCGGCCGATCTCGTGCACGTCGACGTGATGGAGAACCACTTCGTGCCGAATCTGACATTCGGCCCCCAGATGGTCGGCCGACTCCAAGCGATCTCGCCGGTGCCGCTCGACGTGCACCTCATGATCAGCGAAGCAGACCGATGGGCGCCGGGCTACGCCGAACTCGGCGCCTTCTCGGTGACGTTTCACGCAGAGGCCGCCGACGATGTCGTCGCGACGGCCCGAGCGCTGCGCGAGCGCGGAAGCCGTGCAGGTCTCGCGGTGAAGCCCGGCACCCCGATCGAGCCCTACTTGGAGCTGCTCGGAGAGTTCGATCAAGTGCTCGTCATGACGGTAGAACCGGGCTTCGGCGGGCAGTCGTTCATGGAGTCGACCATGCCCAAGCTGCGCGCTGTGAGATCGGCCGTGGCCGCCCGCGGTCTCGACGTGTGGCTGCAGGTCGATGGTGGAATCGCTCTCGACACGATCGGCATCGCGGCCGAGGCGGGTGCTGACACCTTCGTGGCCGGCTCGGCGGTGTACGGGCGCGACGATGTCGAGGCAGCGATCTCCGAACTGCGTGCCGCCGCCGTGGCGCACTCGCACTGACGACGAGGGGCGGTCGATGCCGCGTTCGTCGAGCCGTCGAGGGTCTGGTTGGATGGAAGCATGACCCAGCTCAGCAAGCCCGAGATCGACTTCATCGACGGCCCGGCGCCGCAGGACCTCGTCATCACCGACCTCGTGGTCGGCACCGGCGACGAAGCCACTCCGGGCGCCACTGTCGACGTGCACTACCTCGGCGTCGAGTTCGAGACCGGCGAGGAGTTCGATGCCTCGTGGAACCGCGGCTCGTCGATTAATTTCCCGCTCGGCAGCCTCATCGCAGGCTGGCAGCAGGGCATTCCCGGCATGAAGGTCGGCGGCCGTCGTCAGCTCGTGTGCCCGCCTCATCTCGCCTACGGACCGGCCGGCGGAGGCCACCGTCTCTCGGGCAAGACTCTCGTCTTCGTTATCGACCTTCTCGGCGTCTCCTAACGCGGTTACCTTCGGGGCCCGAGCGCTGAGCACGGCGCGCGGCCCGGTAGCCTGAGAAGGTGAAGACTTTCGACGCGTTGTTCGCCGAGTTGAGCGAGAAAGCTCAGTCGCGCCCCGAGGGGTCCGGCACTGTCGCGCAACTCGATGCGGGCATCCACGCCATCGGCAAGACGATCGTC
>SXMH01000002.1 GCA_005777405.1 Actinomycetota bacterium | reverse complement strand
GTCGCCAACATGCCCGGCGCCGTTCCGGCCACCTCGACGCACGCCTTGACCAACGCAACGATGCCCTACGTGCGCGCCATCGCGAACCACGGTTGGCGCGAGGCACTGCGCAGCGACCCCTCGCTGGCGCTCGGTCTCAACACTCACGACGGAATGGTCACCAACGCCGCTGTGGGCACAGCGCACGGCCTCGACTCGATTGAACTGGCTGACGCCCTGGCCTGAGTTCGCCGGCGCGGGCCGACGGCCCGACTCTCGCTGAGATTCAGCCCGCGTTGTCATGCCGAGCGAGAGCTGCCCAGCGTCGCCGTCGTGGCCCCTCGCCCGGGCTCACGAGCCACACGTCACCGCGGCTCACGTCGAGCGGCGGTAGTGCTCCGCGAGTGCCGAGCAGCAAACGAGCGTCGACGGGCGGCACGTCGGCGATGACGAGTTCGCTGCGCGCGCGCCAGGCTTGCAGACTCGACCACGCGGAGTGCCACGCGGCCGGCGTGCCGAGAAAGGCGCGAGGCTGCAGCGCGACCATGTCAGAGGTGGCCGAGGAAACGGCGCTCATCAGGTCGGTTGTGATGTCGTACTGCGGGTCTTCCGCGTGCAGCATCGCTGCGACTCGGTCTGTGTGACGGCACACAATGGCGATATCGGTGGAGGGTGCGGGGTGCCAGGGTGCCGGTACGAGTTGCTGTGGCGCCTCGAGCGGTTCGCGCTCGCGAACGACCTGCACCAACCTTCCAGCCCACCATCCACGACCCGGCGGCGCGTCACGGTCGTAGGTGCCGCGCGCTCCTCCCAGCAGCACGTGCTGTTCGGCGTCAGCTGTGCGCAGCAGGAGGGTGCTGCTGAGTCGGGTGGCGAGTGCACCTCTCGTCGCGGCCGCCGGTGACAGAGACGCCGCAACAGCCCCACCGCTGTCGAGCACGGCCATCACCGCCTCATCCCAGAGGTCGAGCAGATCGGAAGCGGCATCGCGGGAACGAGCGACGAGCAGATCGAGATCGTCCATGAGCAGTACGACGCGCTCGGTCGAGTCGCGCAATGCGTCCAACGAAGCCCAGGCGTCGGGCAGCTCGCCTGAGACCACGACCGGCGTGAATCCCCCATCACGCCCCGAGCGTGCGATCGCCGCAAGCGCTGACGATTTACCGCTGCGTGGTGCGCCGACGACGGCGAGCGGGCCATCGCGATGCGGATTCCACCCCTCTCGGCTGCGCCGCTGCTCGTCCGGTCGATCTCCCAGTCCCAGCAAGAGCACGTCACCTCGGTCAGGCGAGTTGTCGCGCTCATCGTCAACCGTGGTGCCGACCTCGGGGTCGTCGTTGACGTGCTCCACCATCGAACGATCGACAGCGCGGGGCAACGGCGGCAACCACGGCGCGGGCGGCCGGTGCGCTGTCGACCACCGTTCGCGCACCTGATCGATGTCAGCGCTCGTGACAACGGCGACCTGCAGCGTGCACAATCCGACGGCCGACGCCTGAGTGGGCTGGCGACGCTCGGTCTCGACCTGCGTGAGCACGCCCACAGCAAGGGCTCGTCCGGGGCCTACCCCGATCAGTTCGGGCGCGGCACGACCGAGGAAACCTGCTGCCGACGGTTCAGTGACCCGAAACGAGACTCTGACTGGACAGTTTGCGGCGACCGCATCACGCACGGCGGTGCTCGGCGATTGCGTGCACACGACGAGGTGCACGCCGAGCGACCGTCCGCGTGCCGCGAGATCGGCGATGAGCGGTGCGAGCTCGGGGTGCGACTCGAGCATCGCCGCGTACTCGTCGATGAGCACGAGCAGACGCGGCATGACGTCGGGACACTCCCGCACATCACGCGCGCCGTGGTCGGCGAGTAGTCGTTCGCGTCGACGCACTTCTGCGCCGAGGCTCTGCAGAACACGCAGCGCTCCGGCGCCATCGAGATCGGTGACGACGCCTGCGCAGTGGGGAAGCTCCGTGAGCCCGGTGAAGGTCGCGCCACCCTTGAAGTCGACGAAGAGCAATTGCGCGCGCATGGGCGACGCGGCTGCCGCCCAGCCAAGCGCGAGGCTGCGCAACAGCTCGCTCTTGCCGCTGCCCGTTGTTCCACCGATGATCGCGTGCGGGCCACCATCGACAAGGTCGATCGCTACCACGCCGTGGGCATCGCGACCGACGGGTACGGCGAAGTGCTCGTACTCCCCCGCGATCGACGCCCACGACACATGAGTGGCAAGCTCATCGGTGCCGCGGCGCTCATCGCTGCCCGCACCGACGTCGTCGGCTGCTCCGTCGGCGGAGTCGTAGCGAGTTCGCACGTCGACGACACGGTCATGCTGTCGCACGCTCATTCGCGTCGCAGACTGCACGACCATCACGGTGCCCGCTTGCTCGTCGGGCGACATCGTCGTCGTTGCGGCATCATGCGCACCTCGACGATGCACGACGACGCCGCCGACAGAGCCCCAGCGCCGCGCGACTGCATCAGCCGCGAGCCCTCGACCGACGACGGTGACGGCTCCTTTCGGCACGAGCGCTGGCAGCTCAGGATTCACGGCGGCTCGCGCGAGGAGCGCCCTCAGTCGCTCTGCTGGTGCATCGTCGTCGAGAGGCATCGAGATGTCACTCGCCACAGCGCTGCGGTCTGGCGCCGTTCCGACGACAACGGACGCGCTGCGGTCGGACACCGCGCGGGTGTCGAGTGCTGCAGACAATGCCAGAGCCGCCTCCTCGCGGTGAACGGCCGTGATGGCTGCGTCGAAAGCCAGACATTCCCGATCGAACCTCGCGGCCTCGGCACGGCGATGCACTCGCGCTTGGCGGCGACCGTCAATCATCGTCGCAAGAGCGATGAGAGGGCTCAGTATCGCGAAGACCAGCACGAAGGGCGAGCGCATGATCGCCCCGATGGCCACAGCGCCCACCACCGGCGCGATGACAGCGATGAGGGGAAACGGCGTGCGGGCCGGCGGGCGGGGCGGAGTGGGTGCGGGTGGCAAGCGCGACATGACCTCAGCACAGCATCCGGTGAACGCCGCTTCGAGAACGCGACGGCGCACGGTGGATGCTCGCTCGTTGCTGCCCGTGGGGAGGAGCTGCGGCGACGCGAGTGAGCTAGCTCACGATGACGAACTGCTCGCCCATGTCAATGCGGGTTCCTCGCATGACGGCGTAGCGCCGCCCGGGCTCGCACGGACGAGGGGGCTCGCCAGGCTCCCGAATCACCGAGCCATTGCCGGAGTGCCGATCGCTGACCCAGAACACTCCGGCCTCTTGACCGAACTCAAGATGTGTCTTCGACACCGAACGACCCGGGTCGACGATCGTCACGAGGTGATCGACGACTTCACTCGGTTCGGGCCGGGGGTTGCGACCCGCGAGCCCTGAGCCGAGCACGGTGTAGCTCTCGCCCGTGCTGAACTGCAGCACGAATCGAGCTCCTCCCGTGCCGCGCGGCACGAGCCGCGTCTGCTCGATGTCGAGGTCGGTTGCAGTGGCAGCGAGAGGCGACTCCGGGGCGGGCGCCTCAGGAGCGGGTGCCTCAGGGCTGTGGGACACGGCCGCAGCCTGCGGTGACGGAGCGACGGTCTGCCGCTGCGGCTCCGGCGCTGGTTCTGGTTCTGGGTCTGGTTCTGGGTCTAGTTCCGGTTCAGGTTCTGGTTCTGGTTCTTGCGCGGCTTCCGGCACCGGCTCAGGCTCAGACTCAGACTCAGGCTCAGGGAGGCGCTCGATGACCCGCGTCTCAGCGACGAGCGCGTGCCCGCACTCCGCGCAGAAGGCATCGCCGGGCTGCGGAATCGTGCCGCACTGCTCGCACGCCGACTCCGCCTGGGGCACCGAATCGTGCGGCACTGACGACCAGTCGAAGGCTGGCGGTGCGGCCGGGCTGGCGGGCGAGATCGAGAGCGGAGCATCCACTGACCACGGCATCTCTGCGGGAGCCGCGGTCGGCAGCACCGGTCGCTGCACGGGGGGCGGCACGGCAGCCGTGACTGAACGCCCACACTCTCCGCAGAACATGGCGATGGGCGGCAAGGCGGCACCGCAGTGCTGGCACGTCATACGCGTCGACCCCCCGTCGTCGTTCGACTGCGTCGAGAATACCGCCGCAATGACGCGGTCGAGAGCGCGGCGGCCACCCGTTCACGCCTCGTCCGCCCCTCGCCGAAGGATGCTCGCACGAGGTCGGCAGCGTGCCAAACGCGGTCGGCCTCGGCTTCGGTGGGCTCTTCGGGCGCGTACACGGCGCGATCAGCGACGCGCGCGAGCACGAGCGCCTGTGGTCGATCGACCGCTCGAGCGATCTCGGTGCGGGTGCCCGACGGCGGCAGCGTCAGGCCGTGATCGAGAGCAGCATCCGTGACTTCGAGCCACCCGCCGACGATGCGCGCGGCAGGTTCGGCGGCGGTACGGCGTCGACGGCGGCGTCGGCGCTTAAGCGCGGCGATGACGAGCAACGGCGAGGCGGCGAGACCGAGCGCGAGTGCGATCCACCCCGCGACACCGAGCACGGCGAGCACCGCGGCCCAGAACGGGTCGAGGCGGTCATCGTCGGTCTGCTCCACCTCTGGCGGCGCGAGCTCTTCCGCCGGAGGGGGCTCTTCGACCGGCGGCGGTGCTGCGTTCTGCGGACGTGAGACCGGATTCGGCTCTTCGGGCTCGGCGGGGGGAATCTCCCGCTCTTCTGGCACGACATCCACGGGCACCCATCCGTCGCCAGCGATCGAGATCTCGACCCACGCGGTCAGATCTCGCCTCAGGAGCACCTGTTCGCCAGTGTTGTCTGCGGCGGCGGCGAGAGGACCGTACCCGAGCACGACCCTCGAAGGGAACCCGAGTTCTCGCGCCATGAGAGCAACTGCCGCGGCATATTGCTCAGCGTCGCCCACCATGGGCCGGTCGGTGACGAGAGCGTCGAGACGGTCGAGGGAATGACCCGAGCGACTCGGTGGTTCGTCGGGATCGACTCCGTGGCTGAGGTAGGCCTCGAGGCGCAAGGCAGCGAGCATGGCATCGAGCTGCGCGCCGGCACCGTCGACGCCAGCGATGGTGGTGGCGAGCCATTCTCCGAGCGCTTCGGGCATGACGTCGATGCCCGGAACCTCGGCATCGCCCGGCACTGCGGACCGGAAGGAACGGGGCTGCTCAGCATCGATGACAGCCGCTATGCGATATTCGAGCCCATCGGGCGCGCCGTTGACGAGCGCCGCCGCGCTCGTCGTGTCGTTGTAGACGAAGGCGTCGCGAAGGTCGGCGGCGTCCTCTCCGAGCACCACGAATTCGGCCAGGTCGCCTGCTGTCGGAAGCCAGACTCCCGTTCCGCGCTCCAGCGCGATCTCCAGCTGAACGCGTTCGCCGCTCGTGTCGGGAAGATCGCGAACGGTGGGTACACGCACGAACGTTCCGGAAGCTCCGTCGACACGGTCGCTCCCGACCGCGAACACGACACCGTCGTAACTGTCGAGAACGGCGAGGCGCAGTCTGACGCCGTCGACGTCGCCGCGGACGATGAGCGCCGGGTCGTCTGCCACCGCAGGGTCGAACGCCGCACGATACGCCGCGAGAGGACTCGGCTGAGCGAGCGGATCGAACGGCACGTCGACGATCGACCGCAGCACCGTGCGGTTCTCGACGGGGCCGCTCAGGCTGACGGCGGCAGCGCCGATGCCTCCCGCCACGAGCACGAGCGCGAGCGCTGTCGCGAGCGCTCGAGAACTGGCCCATCGGGAGTCGCCCGCTGCGGCGTCTCCCACCGCGAGGCGACGTCGGTGACGCCGCCACACGGCGAGCCAGAGCAGCACGACGATCGAGAACGCAATGGCCGTCGAGATGGGCAGCGCGCTCTGTTCTGGCCCTATCGCGATGACGAGCGGCAATACCGCAAGCGGCACGACCACGGCGAGTTCGCCTCGGCGAGCCCGCAGGGCGATCGACAGAGTGAGAAGCGGCCCCGCAAACAGCAGCACGAGCGCTGGCACGAGGAGCGCCTGGTACGAGCCAACAGGGAGATCGATGGAAAGGAGCTGTCGCCAGCCGACCACAACTCCGACCACGAGGTCGAGGAGTCCTTGCGGTTCGGGCAGAACGCCGTAGACCGTACGTGCGGGAACCGCGAGTGGCACGCCAATGATGACGAACGACGCGATCCCGCCGAGCACGAGTCCCCATGTGGGCCAGCGCAGCCACGCCGCGGCGATCGCCAGAGCGGCAGAGAGAGGAATGGCCACGGCGGCGAGAACGATGAAGGCGGCATCGCGATAGATGGGCCAGAGCATGACGGCGAGAATTGCCCACGCGAGCACAGTGAATGCCGTGCACCAGGCGATGACGCCGATCGGCGGTCGGGCCGCAGGGGTGGGTCGCATGGCGCGGCGACCTCCCCGCGCACGCCCCTCGGTCACCACGACTCCGCTCCCCTCATGGCGCGCCGGAGGTCGGCGAGTGAACCGATCGTCACGACGCTGAAGGCGCTGAGCCGACGCCGACCTGGAATGCGCCCCGGGTCGCACTGGATCGCCACGACCTCGACTCCGGGCGGGAATGATGCCGCTGCTGTGCGCAACCGTGCGGGAGTCACGCTCGACCCGACGACGAGGAAGGCGACTGAGACGCCGCGCGCAGCGTCTCCTGCAAGGCGGGCAACATCGAGAATGCCGAGTGCCGCAGGTCCGTGCTCGACGACGGCGAGATCGTCCAGTAGCCGCGCGGGTGTGAGCGTTGGCAACGACGTCAGCGCGACGACGGCGCGTTTCGCGAACTCGGGGGTCACCGCGCTCACGACCACGGCCACCTCTCGTGCATCACGAATCGCCCGGGCGCCCAAGCTGCCCGTGACGCTCACGGCGAGTTCGAACTCTTCGTCAGAGGAGAAGTCAATGCTCGCGATGCTCAGCGCGACGACCAAGTGACTGCGGCGCGTTTCGACGAACTGACGCACCATGAACGAACCGGTCTTGGCGGTGGACTTCCAATGGATGTGTCGGCGGTCGTCTCCCGGCACGTATTCCCGCAGGGCGTGAAACGCGAGATCACTGGGCGTGAGCTCGAGAGTCGGTTGACCCTCCAGGTCGCGCACGAGTCCGCTCGAGGTGGAGGGGATGTCGATAGTGCGAGGGTGCACAACGATGTCGAGCTCATCGGTCCAGTTGATCTCACGGCGCACGAGACCGATGGGATCAGCACGCACCGAACGAACAGGGCCGAGCGTGAGCCGACCGCGACGCTGGGTCGGAATGCTCACCTCGCGCGTGACACTCGCCCCCGCTGCGAGTCCAGGAACGGTGATCGGCATGACGGCCACACCGATCGGCAGGTCGACGACTTGCCCGAAGGAACGGCGTCGAGTGGGGTTGCCGATCTCCATGCGCGCTACTGCATCATCCCCGACAGCGACGCGCGTTGCCGGTGGCGCGAGCACGACGCTCAGTCGCGTGCGGCCTACGAGGTACAGGGCCGCCGCCATCGCGAGCGAGAGTGCCACATACCCGAGCACGATGAGTTCGACCCACCCCCACGCGTACCCGACGAGCAGCGAGATCGGTGCTACCGCCGCTACTGACCAGCCGAGTGGGGTGATGACCGCCGATGCCGACCCCGCGACGTCGGAGACAGCACCTCGCACGGCTCTGGCACCGCGAACGGCACCGACCACGACATCGGCCGTCCACCCTGTTCGCTCCCCGACGATGCGCGTGCGAGCAGTCGACACCGTCGTCGCGAGCGTCCCCTCCTCGGGCGCGCGTCGAGGCCCCCGAACGCCGGTCGCGTCGCGACCCGTCGGGGGTTGCCGAGTGGATGATCGGCTCGTCACACAGCGACCCGATCGCTCGGAGGCGCAGTCTCCACGAGTACTTGAGCGATCACGCTCGCGGCGGTGACTCCATCGAACTCCGACTCGGCGTCCAGCACGAGGCGGTGCGCGAGCACGGGCTCGGCGAGGGCCTTCACATCATCGGGCACGACATAGTGGCGGCCGTGCAGGGCGGCGAAGGAGCGAGCGCTACGAACCAGGGCGAGTGCGCCTCGCACGCTCGCGCCCAAGCGCACGTCGGGGTGCGATCTCGTCGCGTCGACGAGTCGAGCGACGTAGTCACTGATGACGGGGTCGATGTGCACGGTACGCGCCACGGCGATCATGTCGCGCACGACGTCCAACTCCACGACGGGCTCGAGCTCGGTCGCCCGCGCGCCCGTCACTCCCTCGAGAATGCGCAATGTGGCTTCGTGATCGGGGTAGCCGATCGCCGTCTTCAGCAAGAAGCGGTCGAGTTGCGCTTCGGGCAACCGGTAGGTGCCTGCCTGTTCAATGGGGTTCTGAGTCGCGATGACCAGGAAGGGCGCCTCGACGGGGTGGGTCGTGCCGTCGATCGTGACCTGCCCCTCCTCCATGACTTCGAGCAACGCCGATTGCGTCTTCGGGCTTGCTCGGTTGATCTCGTCGGCGAGCACGATCGTGGCGAAGACGGGTCCGCGGTGAAACTCGAAGTCGCCAGAGCGCTGGTCGTAGACCGTCATGCCGGTGATGTCGCCCGGCAGCAGATCGGGGGTGAACTGCACTCGAGAGCTGGTGCCCTTGACACTCTGGGCGAGCGCGCGCGCGAGTGACGTCTTGCCGGTGCCTGGCACGTCTTCGAGCAGCAAGTGGCCCTCACTCAGCAGGGCCGTGAGACTCAATCTGACGACGTAGGCCTTGCCGAGCACGACCTGCTCGACGTTCGCCACGATGCGATCGGCGATATCGGCGAACCAAGCGGCCTGTTCTGCGGTCATGGTCATGGGCGGTACTCCCGGGTGTAGGCGACGGAATCGACGGTGACGGTGACGACGAGGCGAGGGTCGTCCGGTGGTCCAGCGGTGACGGTGCAGGGCGAGACGGTCGGGTCACCCGCGACCTCGCCGCCAGTACACACGTGGTCGACCGCGTCATAGTTGCGTTGCTCGACAGGAGTCCACGAGATCTCCACGCTCCGATCGCTCGGCTGCTCTCCGAGCGCGACGAAGGTGGGCGCGATGTCGATGCGCACCGCGGTCGCCACGGGGAAGGGGGAAGACCACGCGCCGCAGAGTAACTGCTCGTACTGTCGGCACGCACGCACTTCGACCTGCACGGTTCGGCCGTAGTGGCTGGTTCCTGCCGTCAGTGCCACCGGCAGGGTCACAGCCTCCGATGCTCCGCCGTCCACACCGGAATCCGCTGCCCCGAGGAGTCGATACTCCACGAGGTCGGCGGGGTCACCGCCAGCCGTGGTGACATTCGTGAGGCGAGCATCCCATCGTCCCTCGCCATTGGGCTGAGGTGCCGTCGTCGAGACCGACGTCACGACCGTCGGGCGTGGCCGCGGAGTGGCCGTCACTTCGGCGCTTGCGGTGCAGCCCTGACCGTTGTGGGCGTAGACCACGACCGAGTAGGTGGTGTTCTCGCTGAGCCCTGGGACGACGGCCGACGTCGTGGACGCGGGGAACGAGTCGGTTCCTGCTGGCGGGTTGAGCACGGGAGAGCCCGACTCGACGCCCGTCACGGTGCAGCTCGGCGCGCTGCCAGAACTGGATACCCACAGGAAGTAGTTCTGTACCGCGCGACCATTGCCCGCAAATGCACCGGACCAGTCGACACTCACCGAATGATCAGAGCCAGACTCACTCGTCGAACCGACCGCGGTGGGAGATGCGAGCGCGAGGGGTGCACCTGCCGGAGTGCCGCTCGTGGTCGCGGTATTCCACGAGGTCAACGACTCGAGAGAGTCATTGCGCGGACTCACCCCGACGGCATACGAGGTGCCATTCGACAGGGCTCCGGCATCGGTGACCGAGAGCCAGTACTGCGTGCCGACCGGATCCTCGGGCGACGCAGTGAAAGTGCGCGTCACCGACCCCACGGTGACGCGGTAGCTGCGAATGGGCGTCGCGGCCGCATCCTGGCTCGGCTTCGTCCATCCGATACGCAAGCCATGGTCGAGCGGGGTGACGCCCGTGATCGCCGGTGCGGGCGGCACGAGATCGGACCACACGGCGTCAGCGAGCGACGTTGACGCCGACGGACCCTGCGCGTTGACAGCGACGACGGAGACGCGAACCCGGTTGTCGGGTCCATTGCCGGGGGTCGGCACCGTGCAGGGTGATCCTGAGCACGTCGTGACCGTCGACGTGCCGTCGGACACGCGCGTGACAGTCGCCTCGAACCGCTCGATGGGAGCGTTGTTCGAGGCGCCGGGTGCCCAGGCGACGGTCACGCTGCGGTTGCCGAACGACTGCACCCGGAGATTCGTGACGGGATCGGGCACGTCTTGCACTGAGATGCGAATCGAGCCCCACACGAGTCGTTCGGGATCACCGGTGGCATCGGCCACTTGGTACTCGAGGTTGGTGTCGACGGGTGCCGCATTTTGGGCGATCGTCGCGAGGAGCGTCTGACCGTCCGAGCTCGGAACGATGCTCACTCCCGCCGGCAACGAGCCACTCTCGAGCCCGCGCACCGCCACGACCCGCAGCGGCTGCCCCGGGAATGGATTCGTCGCTTGATCGTTGTCGAGCACGCGCACGGTGGTGGTCTCTCCGCGGGGGGCGATGATGGCATCTGGCGCTGGTCTCGCGAGTGGTCGCGTCGACGGCACGACGGTCACTCCGATTCGGCCTGACGTGCCCTCGGCCGCGTCATCGCGAACGCTCAATGACACGCCGGTCGTCGTTCCGTGCGGCGTACCTGCGGGCACACGAATGCGGAGCGACTGCCCACTGAGCGAGACGTCGAGATTGGCCGGAGGTGCCCCCAGCACCGCGAACGCGAGCTCGTTCACGTCGTCGGGATACGGATACGCCGTCACTCGCACGAGGTCGAGAAGCTGCTCTTGGCCCGGCTCGAGTTCGAGCGCTGCCCCGATGAGCACGGGGGGCTGGTTCTCGCGGGGAGTCACCGTGATGGGCAAGACGATGGTGGCCGCCCGACCCTCAGGGTCTTCCACCTCGAAGGTGATCGTGGCGAGACCGAAATACAAGTCTGCGGAGGTGAAGCGCAGCGTGTCGTCGTCGACCACTAGCGGTGCCCCGTTCGACTGTGTCGCCGTCACGGTGGCACGGTCGGTGAGACGCACCGGCTCGCCCCCCACCGCGAGAACGTAGTCGTTGATATCGATCTCCACCGTCTCTTCGCTGATGACCTCGATGCGCGCGGCACGGCGGTCGAGCTGAGGGAGAGCATCGTCGGTTCCCGGAACCCAAATGAAGGCGGTGGAACGCACATCCGGATCGTCAGGGTGCGCGACTTGGAAGGGGATGATCTGCCGCTGCTCCCCCACCGTCACTCGAATGCGCCGATCAGAGAGCACGACGGCCCCTGACTCGTAGCCGGGTACGAGTTCGAGCCCGAGCTCTGCTACGTCCCCTTCGGAGAAGAACACGCGTGCGAGCACGTCGACGTCGACCTGGTCTCGATCGAGGATGTCGGTGAGCGAGAGCACGGTGTCTCGAGCAACGGGAGCGGTGAGCGGAGCATCCGGGCGCACCGTGACAGTGATGAAGGCTTGCGACGAGCCAGCGAAGTCGTTCTCGATCGTGTACACGAGCCCGTACTGGCCGGAGGTCGTCGGTGGAGTGACGCGCACGTATTGGCCGTCGACGACCTCGGCATCGAGCTCGACACCGTTCACCTCGACGCCCGTGACCGTCAGTGCCGAGCCCTCGGGATCGGTGTCGTTGTCGAGCACCGGAACGAGCACGGTGAAGCCGGGTCTCACGAGCACCTGATCGTCGTTGGCTACGGGGTTGCGTGCTCCGTCGAGTCGCGGGCTGATGCCCACTCGAATGGTGCCCGATGCCCGGGATCCGAGGGCATCGACAACCGTGTAGCGGAACTCGTCGGTGCCTGAGGAGTACTCGCCCGCCTCGTAATCGAGGTAGTCGAGGCCCGTATCGACCACGGCCCCCTTCTGCGGACTCGTCTCTTGGCCGATGACCTGCACCGAGTCGCCGTCGGGATCCATGCCGTCGACGGGGATGCGGATGCGTACGGTGTCGCCCGCGATCACGCGAGAGGTCACGGTGCGCGGAATGGGCGACTGGTTGGTTGCTTCGTTGACCTCGCGCACACTGATGCGCACGGTCGCTTGTGCCCGTTGTTCACCGAGAGGACCGAGCACCTCGTAGACAGCGGTGAAGTCGCCCGGTTGATCGGGGGCGAGGTACCGCAGTTGATCGCCCGCGACGAAGAGCAGGCCCGACTCGCCGGTGAGCCCTTGCACGAGGTCGCGCGAGAGCGTGATGGGCTCATCGTCGGGATGCTCGTCGTTCGCGAGCACCGGAATACTCACAGCGTCTCCGACGCGGACGGTGACCGCGTCATCGTTCGCGACGGGAGGCTGCAGTCGCTCGGGACGAGGGATCTCGATGACCGTGATTGATCCCGTCGTCTGCGCTGCTCCATTGCTGATGCGGTACTGCACGATCGCGGGAGCATCGAGCGGTCGAGTGAGGGTGATGCGAATGTCGCGCTGTTCGAGCACTTCGGCGCGGATGCCGCTCGTCGGCGGCACGCCGACGATGCCGGTCACGACGAGCACCCCACCGGCCGGATCGATGTCGGCCGTGGCCACAGCAACGGTGGCATTGCTCAGGGTGCGCACGAAGGCCGTCTTGGGCACAGCGATCGGTGCCGCACCGGCGGCGGGCGGGGCCGCCACATCGACCCTGATGATTCCGGTGGCGGTGGTGGCACCGTCCGTCACGACGTACTCGAGGTAGTGAGTGCGAACCTCGTCACTCTCGAATCGGAAGATGCCGCGGTCGAGGTCGGCGGTGATCGTGGCCCCGCTCTTCTCCGGCACGGCTGACAGCCGAATCGTGCCTGAGCCGCCTCGCACGTGCTGCAGGGGTTCGACCCGAAGCTCTTGGCCCGCGTACGCAAGCACGACGAAGGGTTCGGCAATGATCGGCGTTTGGCCAGCCGGTCTCACCGTCACGGCGAGCGTGCCGGATCCACTCGCGGTTCCGTCGGTGACCGTGAGAGCGACGTTGCGCAATTCGCCGACTCCACCTGCCTCGGAGAACGTCACCCGACCGTCAGGACGGAATGTCACCCGATCGGGCTCGGCGACGCTCGCCGATTCGAGATAGAGCGGGTCGCCATCGGGATCGATCCAGTCGCCGAGCACCGCCGCCGTCGCCGTGCCGCCCTCGGCGACGGTGGTCTTGCTCGTGCGCGCTTGCGCGGGAGGGCCGTTCTCACCTGGCTGGCGCACCGTGACCGTGACACGCGCGCTATCGGCGCCGCCACGCCCATCGGTGATCGTGTAGGTGAACGCGACGACACCGGTGACCCCCGGCTCAAGGGTCAGCTGCAACTGCTGCCCCTCGCTGATGAGATCGAGCCTGCCCTGCGAGGGATCAAGCGTGTCGAACGCGCTGATCACGAGCACGTCGCCATTCGGGTCGGTGTCGTTGAGCAGCACCGGCAGCACTGTCGATCGGCCGGGTCTGGCCCCGAACTCGTCGTCGACAGCGATGGGCGGAACCTGCGTGCGTTCGACCTCGGGCGGAGTGTCGAGGTCGTCGAGCTGTTCTTCTCGCTCGTCGTCGTCCTCGCGAATGAGGTCGTCCCAGTTGTCGATGAGTCGGCCATCACCCTGCACGTCCCAGGCAGCGCCTTGACGACGGTCGTTGAGCACGATTCTGTCGTCGCGCACCGCCAAAGACAGATCGGCCGTGGACGGCACCGACGCGAGCGGGAGAAGTGTGACGTCGCCGCCGCACCTCCTCCACGCGACCCCATCGGTCCATGCGGCGAAGGCGCAGTCTCCCAGCTCGACGGGCGCGGCCGGGGCTCCTTGCCGGTCGTCGAGCAGCACCGAGACCGCGCCGCTCGCCAGGTCGACCTCGAGAAGGCCTCCTCGATGTGCAATCAGCACGCGTTCGCTGTCATCGCTCGCGTGTGCGAGTCGTGCTGCTCCGGCAGGCTCGATGAACTCCGAGAGGTCGATCACGCCTGCCTCGCCGTGGAGCGCGCGCTCATCCGCATCGAGCACCGCCCATGCTCCGCCGGCCGAGGAGATCTGCACGTTCGCGTCGTCGGCGACATCGATCGTCCAGGTCGACTGGACACGGTCGGGGCGTTCCGGGTCGATGCGATAGACCTCGCCGAGTGCCGGTGATACTGCGAGCACTCCTGATCGAGGGGTCGACGTGATGACCGAGTCTGTGCCGAGCTGCAAGAGTGGTGCCGCGCTCGGGTCGAAGTCACCCAACAGAGCGCGAGGCGTGATCCAGGTCTCACCCGTGCCGCCACTGTGCACCACGACCGTGTCATTCGCGAGCAGCACCGTCGGCTGCTCGGGGGGAAGCGGCACCGATTCGACAATCTCAGAGCGGGCGGCATCCACGATCTCGGCGGTGGCGTTGGCACCGTCGACCACGATGACGTCGCCGGCCGACTGCACCATGGTGAGTTGCGCCGCGGCGCTCGGGATGACCGAGTCGAGCGCCCCGATCTGCAGGTTGGCTCTGCCCACCGCTTGGCGTTCAGCGTTCACGATCCAGACAGCGCCGTCGTTGAGGTCGAGTCGCGTGGACTCGAAGCCGGTGGAGATGATCGCGAGCGTCGCCACGAGCGCCGTGACGACTCCGCCCGAGATCGCGGTGATCATCCCCGGTCGACGCGCGGAGGTCATCCCGCGGAATCGTGGTCGAGCCATCAGAGCGTCACAGTTCCGGCACCTCGGCGCACTTCTCGTCGCTCGGCGAACCGAGTCGTCCCTCTCGAGCCACGCGCACGGTGACACACACTCGTTCGCCCGGGGCCGCCGCGACCGCGAACTCAGCGCCCCGCTGGAAGGCTTCGGCACCCCCGTTCACTTGCACTTGGTAGGTATCACCATCGGCGATGCCGGGATCGTTCCACGAGAACACGACAGTCGTGCCGTCGAGCGCGGCCTCGACATCCCGCACCGTTGGCAGCTCACGATCGCCGCCCTCGATAGCGAGCAATGTCGCGGTCGCGCCGATCGCGATGACGGCGAGCGAGACGGCGAGCAACGCTCCGGCAACGTATCGGGTTCGACGGGCCGTGCGGCGCGTGGCTGTTCCCACGACTTCGTGACCCGTGTCGGGGGCAGCTGCCACGACAGCACCGCGCCGACGGCGCCGACGATCGGTGCTCGACCCGGGTGCACGAGGAGCGACGGCGCGCACGATCGTGCGATCACCAGGATCACCGATCGTGGCAAGCGCCCAGTCGTCCATGGCGACATCGGCTTGAGTGGCGACGAGCCCCAGCTCGGCTTCGACGCGCTGGAGGTCGCGGACGAGCTCGAGCACCGACTGCTGCCGCTTGCTGGGGTCTCGGCTCATCGCCTTGCGGAGCAGCGCTTCGAGCGAGGCGGGAACGTCTGCTCGACCGATCGACGGCACTTTCGCACGGGCGATGCGGGCGATGAGTTCGTCGGAGTTGTTGCTGCCATCGAGCACTTCGAACGGCGATCGACCGGCGAGCAGGGTGTAGAGGGTCGCCGCAAGCGACCACACTTCGCTCGGCACCGATCCCGTCGATTCGTCGAGCAGCACTTCCGGTGCCGACCAAGGAATGGACATGCCCACCGATTCGGTGCTGCTCGAGGCGTTGAGCGAACTGGCGATGCCGAAGTCGCTCAGCACAGGGTGTCCGTAGGCGGTCATGAGAATGTTCGACGGCTTGACGTCGCGATGGAGCACGCCGCTGCGGTGCGCTGTCTCAATGGCGCTGCCGATCTTCACGCCAATCGACAGCACGTCGGCCACGGGAATGCGCTCGGCCCGGTAGCGCGCCGAGAGCTGCGAGGAACACAGCTCCATCACGAGATACGGCCGGCCGTCGGCAGAGATGCTCGCCTGATAGACGGTGAGGATTCCCGGGTGCGAAGAGAGCTGCGCCATGAGGTTCGCCTCGACCTGAAACATCTGACGAACGTGCTCGGTGACCACATCGGCCAGCATGACCTTGACGGCAACTTGGCGTCGCGGCATGTTCTGCTCGTAGAGGAAGACGTCGGCGAAACCGCCCGAGCCGAGCAGTCGCACGTGACTGAAGCCGGGCAGGATGGGAGGCTCTGACGGCCGCCTGCGCGCCATGACTCCCCCCTCCTGCACTCTGGGCTCTGTCGTGGACCGTCGAGACGACCATGGAGCCGACCGCACCTTGCGGTTCACTCAGTGTAGAGAGAACAGAGAGCAGTGCGCGGGTGGCGCACCTGGGGCGTTCAGGCCTTCGGCGCCCGCACCACATCGATGACGATGACGGTAATGTTGTCGCGTCCGCCCTGCGCGAGAGCGGCATCCACCAGGGCATTCGCCGTCTCGCGCGCACTCAACCGCGCTGCGAGGTGCAGCCGTAGCCGCTCGAGCGGAACTTCCTTGGTCAGGCCGTCGCTGCACAGCAGCAGCCGCATGCCGGCTTCGAGGGGCAACTGGGTGAGGTCGACATCGGGCTCGAGCGAGAAACCCACGGCGCGCGTGATGACGTTCGACTCGGGGTGATGCTCGGCCTGCTCGGCCGTGAGCTGCCCTGCATCGACCATTTCTTGCACGATGGAGTGGTCGGTCGTCACCTGGCTGAGTTCGTTGCCGATAAAGCGATAGACCCGAGAGTCGCCGACGTTGAACACCGTGAGCACCGGCCGGTCGTGATCGAGCGACAGCGAGACTCCGGTGACGGTCGTACCGACACCGTGCTCACCCTCATCGAGCTTGTGAATATCCCAGGTCGCTCGACTCAGCGCCTCGAGAATGGCACCAGGCTCGACGAAGTCGCCATCGACGGCGCCTTGCAGTCGGCGCACGACAGCATCGCTCGCGCGATCGCCGTGCGAGTGGCCGCCCATGCCATCGGCCACCGCGAAGAGCGGCACATCGGCGAGGTAGCTGTCTTCGTTGGCAGCGCGTCGATACCCCGTGTGGGTCACGCCGTGCCATGACAGCTCGACGACGTCACCTCGGTCGGGCAGCGCGACGATGTGCCGAACGCTGCTGCGGCCGAGGGCGGTCACGAGGTCTCCGGTAGATCAGGGGTGGGCGGTAGGGCGTGGTCAAGCGGGGTGTCACACGGTCGTGCGTGGTGCGCTGGCTGCCGACTCGTCGACCGCGAGGAACTCGAGTTCGACACCCTCGCCGAGCACGACGACCGCGTCAGGCAAGAGGGCACAGGATTCACCGGGACGCAGACGCGACGTCGACCCCGATGACCAGTGTACGACGACGCCGTTCGTCGAACCGAGATCAGAGACCACGAGGGTGTCACCGAGCTGCTCGATGCGCACATGACGCCCGGAAACATCGGCTCGGTCTGCAGGGATCACGATGCGTCGCGGCGGTGGATGCTCCGGCACGCGCTGCGCAGCGGGCCGACGCCCGACGACGACCGGCACATCAAGTGGCACGACGGCAGCCGTGCCGCGCACGCGCACCGACCAGGCGGCAGCCGTCGAGCTCGAGGTCGGCGGCGCCGACAGCGCCGAGGATGACGACCGCACGCTTGACGCTCGTGCGGTCGGCGCCGCCTGGCGAGCGGGAGCGACGGGAAGTTGCACTGACGCGAGCTCACGACGGGGCGCGGAAGGCTCGATGAGGCGCACGACCGTCAGCTCGGCGTCGGGGTCTTCTGCGTCGTCGCGCTCTGGGGCAGCGGCGCCCGGCGGGCGCGGCACGAGCACGGTCTGCTCGAGATCCCCGGCAAGCTCGTCGCGAGCGTCAGCCGCCTGCTCCCGATCCATCCGAGGCTCGGTCATCCGAGGAAGGACATCACATGCTTGAGCCGCGTGTAGTCCTCGAAGCCGTAGTGCGAGAGGTCTTTGCCGTAGCCCGAGTGACGGAACCCGCCGTGCGGCATATCGCTCACGAAGGGAATGTGCGTATTGATCCAGACGCAGCCGAAGTCGAGGTCGCGACTGAAGCGCATCGCGCGAGCGTGATCGCTCGTCCACACCGACGAGGCGAGGGCGTATCGCACGCCGTTCGCGAGCGCGAGGGCTTCTTCCTCGGTCGAGAACGACTGCACGGTGAGCACCGGGCCGAAGATCTCCTCCTGCACAGCCTCGTCGTCTTGCCGCAGCCCGGTGACGATCGTCGCTTCGTAGAAGTACCCGACATCGCCCTGTCGACGACCCCCCGCGACGATCGTGGCGTGGTCAGGCAGCCTGTCGACGATTCCCGAAACGCGCTCCAGCTGGTGCGCGTTGTTGAGGGGACCGTAGAGGATGCCCTCCTCGCGCGGCCCACCCGTGCGACCGTGCGTGCGCGCGCGCTCGACGAGCGCCGCGACGACCTCGTCGTGCACCGACTCGTGCACGATGACGCGCGTCGCCGCCGTGCAGTCCTGCCCGGCATTGAAGTAGGCCGCGAGCACGAGGCCTTCGGCCACCGCAACCGGGTCAGCGTCGGGGAAGACGATGGCTGGTGCCTTGCCGCCAAGCTCGAGATGCACGCGCTTGAGATCGCTCGCGGCCGCCTTCGCGACCTCCATGCCGGCGCGCACCGAGCCCGTGATGGCAACCATCTGCGGCGTGGGGTGCTGCAGCAGCGCCGCACCCGTTGATCGATCCCCCAGGACGACGTTGAGCACCCCCGGCGGCAGGATGCCCGCGGCGAGTTCGCCGAGGCGCACCGTCGACAGCGGAGTCGTGTCGCTGGGCTTGAGCACGACCGTGTTGCCCGCGGCGATCGCCGGCGCGATCTTCCAGATCGCCATGTTCAGCGGGTAGTTCCAGGGCGTCACTTGCCCGATGACGCCGATGGGCTCGCGTCGCACGAACGAGGTGTGTCCCTCGAGGTACTCTCCCGCCGACCGTCCATCGAGATCACGGGCCGCCCCCGCGAAGAAGCGCAATTGATCGACTGATTGATCGATCTCGTCGGCGACGAGCGTCGCACGGGGCTTGCCGGTGTCGAGCGACTCGAGGTCGGCGAACTCTTCGGCGTGCGCCTCCAGGGCGTCGGCGAGGCGGAAGAGTGCGAGCTGGCGCACCGCGGGCGTCGCGCGCCCCCAACCCCGGAAGGCTTCATTGGCCGCGGCGTACGCCGCGTCGATCTCAGCAGAGGTGCTGACGGGCGACTGGCCGTAGACCTCTTCGGTGACCGGATCGATGAGGTCGAGGTGCTCGTCGGCCGAGCTCTCGACCGATTCGCCGGCGATGACGTTGCGGAGGACGCGTGCGCTCATGCCGCCACTGTAGCGCGGGGCTCGGAGAGCATCCAGCGGTCTGCGACGGATTCCGTCGCTAATTGCCCTTCACTTCTGCGGATTCACTTGATTGAGGCCGCTGACACTGACAGAATCGCCCCATGACACCCCGGGGCAAGCCGATGCACCTCGATGACGTCTCGAAGGCGATCATCGAGCAGCTGCAGACCGACGGCCGGCGCTCGTACGCCGAGATCGGCAAAGCAGTGGGGCTGAGCGAAGCCGCAGTGCGGCAGCGCGTGCAGAAGCTCACAGACTCAGGCGTCATGCAAGTCGTGGCGGTGACCGACCCCATGCAGCTCGGCTTCTATCGACAGGCCATGATCGGGGTGCGCGTCACGGGTGACACCACCCACGTTGCTGACGCACTGAGCCGCATCTCATCGGTCGACTACGTCGTGCTCACCGCCGGCAGCTTCGACATTCTCGCCGAGGTGGTGTGCGAGAACGACGACGACCTCATCGACCTGCTCAACAAGCAGATTCGAGGCATCGAGGGCGTGCAATCGACCGAAACCTTCGTCTATCTGCGACTGCAGAAGCAGTTCTACAACTGGGGAACCCGATGAGCATCTTCCGCAAGAAGACCACTGAGAACACCACCGACACGCATCACGCACACGACACGAGAGAGCACAGAGCCATGAGTATCGACACCTCCATCGCACCCGCCGGAACCGCCCTCGACGACGCGGCCGAGGCTGACCTGCAGGCGAAGGCACGCGACCACCTCTGGATGCACTTCGCTCGTCAATCGGGCATGGAAGAGGGCAAGGGTGTGCCCATCATCGTGCGCGGCGAAGGTCACCACATCTACGACTCGCACGGCAACAAGTACATCGACGGCCTCTCCGGCCTGTTCGTGGTGCAGCTCGGCCACGGCCGCGAGCGTCTGGCTGAGGCCGCGCGCAAGCAGGCCGAAGAGCTCGCCTTCTTCCCGCTGTGGTCGTACGCACACCCGACGGCGATCGAACTCGCCGACAAGCTCGCTGACTACGCACCGGGCGACCTGAACCGCGTCTTCTTCACCACGGGAGGCGGCGAAGCCGTCGAGTCTGCCTGGAAGCTCGCGAAGCAGTACTTCAAGCTCACGGGCAAGCCCATGAAGCACAAGGTCATCTCGCGCGCGATCGCGTACCACGGCACGCCGCAGGGCGCCCTCGCCATCACGGGCATTCCCGGTATGAAAGAAATGTTCGAGCCGCTGACGCCCGGCGGCTTCCGCGTGCCGAACACCAACTACTACCGCGCCGAAGAGATGGGCTTCCATGGCTCGCTCGAAGAGTTCGGCCAGTGGGCCGCCAACCGCATCGAAGAAGCGATCCTGTTCGAGGGGCCAGACACCGTGGCGGCCGTCTTCCTCGAACCCGTGCAGAACTCGGGCGGCTGCTTCCCGCCGCCCCCCGGCTACTTCCAGCGGGTGCGCGAGATCTGCAACCAGTACGACGTGCTGCTCGTGAGCGACGAAGTCATCTGCGCCTACGGCCGCATCGGCGAAATGTTCGCGTGCACGGCCCTCGGCTACGTGCCCGACATCATCACCTCGGCGAAGGGGCTCACGAGCGGATACTCGCCGCTCGGAGCCATGATCGTGAGCGACCGCCTCTACGAGCCCTTCAAGCACGGGCAGACCGCCTTCTACCACGGGTACACCTTCGCCGGGCATCCGGTCTCGGCTGCTGTCGCGCTCGAGAACCTCGCCATCATGGAAGAGGAGGGCACTCTCGCCCACGTGCGCGAGAACTCGCCGAAGTTCCGTGCGGCGCTCGAGCGGCTCAAAGACCTGCCGATCGTCGGAGACGTGCGCGGTGAGGGCTACTTCTTCGGCATCGAGCTCGTCAAGAACAAAGAGACGAAGGAGACCTTCAACGCAGACGACTCCGAGCGCCTGCTGCGCGGATTCCTCTCGAAGGCACTGTTCGACGCGGGCCTCTACTGCCGAGCCGACGACCGAGGCGACCCCGTCATCCAGCTCGCTCCCCCGCTGACCATCGGCCCTGCCGAGTTCGACGAGATCGAGGGCATTCTTCGCCGCGTTCTCACCGAAGCCGGAAAACTGCTCTGAGCGCGGGCAACAGCCCCGGCACGCGCGATGGTGCTGCCGGGGCGGATGCCTCAGAGCGCTATCGCGCCCTGAGCTATTGGCACGCGACCGTCGACGACGATCTCACGCCCCGAGAGCCGCTCGAGGGCGACACCGAGGTCGACGTGGCCATCATCGGCGCAGGACTCACCGGCTTGTGGACGGCGTTCGAGCTGCAGCGCCGCGATCCCTCGCTCAGCATCGCCCTGCTTGAGCGGGAGATCGCGGGCTTCGGCGCCTCCGGCCGCAACGGCGGCTGGTGCAGCGCACTCTTTCCCCGCTCGACCGCAAGTCTCGCAGCGCGGCACGGGCGCGAGGCCGCTCTCGCGATGCGCCGCGCCATGGTCGACACCGTCGATGAAGTCGGCACTGTCGTGCGCGAGCACGGCATCGACTGCGACTACCGCAAGGGCGGCACGGTCGTCTACGCGAGATCAGCGGTGCAGTGGCGAGCGGCACAGGCTGAGGTCGCCGAGGCAGCCGAGTGGGGTGTCGACGCACTCGAACTGTGGGGGCCGGAGCGGGTCGCCGCGCGCGACGCCCTCGGCGCCGTCTACGACCCGTCCTGCGCGCGCGTGCACCCGGCAGAGCTCGTGCGCGGGCTCGCTCGCCTCGTCGAGCAGCGCGGAGCGAGCATCCACGAAGGCACGACCGTCACGTCCTGGCAGCAGGGCCTCGTCACCACCGACCGCGGCACGGTGCGGGCGCGCCACATCATCGTGGCGCTCGAGGGTTATGGCGCGTCGATCGAGCAGAGCCGCCGTGACGTGCTACCGCTGTACTCGCTCATGGTCGCGACGCAGCCGTTGTCGGCCGAGGTGTGGGCCGATATCGGGCTCGAGCACGGCCAGACCTTCAGTGACGGCCGACACCTCATCATTTACGGCCAGCGAACGGCGGACGACCGCATCGCGTTCGGCGGGCGCGGGGCGCGCTACCACTGGGGCAGCGCGATTCGGCCGGAGTACGACCGGAGCGATCGGGTCTTCGACCATCTCGCGTCGACGCTGCGCGAGCTCTTTCCGCAACTGCCGCCGCTCGAGATCACCCACCAGTGGGGCGGACCGCTCGGGGTGCCGCGCGACTGGCACGCGAGCGTGCGCTACGACTCCTCCACCGGCATCGGCTCGGCGGGCGGCTACGTCGGCGATGGGCTGTCGACGACCAACCTCGCCGGTCGGACACTCGCCGACCTTGTCACGGGCGCTGACACCGAGCTCACGCGGCTGCCCTGGGTGCAACACCGTTCGCCGCGCTGGGAACCCGAACCGCTCCGATTCATGGGCGCGAACGCGGGCCTGCTCGCGATGACCGCGGCCGACGCGGAAGAGCGCGTGACTGGTCGCTCGTCGCTCGTCGCGCGCGCGATGGCGCCCTTGCTCGGTCACTGACCTCTCTGCGCTGCTGGTGCGGCGCTGCCGTCGATGGCACGCACGTGATGTGGATGCTCCGCGCAGGCAGTTCCCACCATCGAGTCGTACTCTCGCTGAGGCGCGAAGGAGGTGCAGCAGTGGTCACGACACGGTCGACAGAACGATCGACGACGCACGCTGCCGCTGTGCCGACCACGATGCAGTCTGCTCTGGCCCTCGTGGCCTCGATCGTGATCGTTGCGCTCGTGTCTGCGTCGGGCACGGTGATCGGCGCCCCCGGCATCGAGGGATGGTACGCCGATGCCGCCAAGCCGATGTTCACTCCGCCCAACGCGGTGTTCGGGCCAGTGTGGGCGGTGCTCTACCTGTCGATGGCGATCGCAGCCTGGTTGGTCTGGCGACGTCCTGCGTCGGTGGCGCGCACGCGAGCCCTACGCATCTACGGGGTGCAGCTGGCGCTCAACGCCCTCTGGACACCGGCCTTCTTCGGCTTGGGCGCCACCGTCGGCGCTGCGGGGCTCTGGATCGCCCTCGTCGTCATCGTGCTGCTCGACTTCGCCGTGCTCGCCGCCATCATCCGGTTCGGCGATGTCAGCCGAGCTGCTGCGACACTGCTCGTGCCCTACTGGCTTTGGGTGCTGTTCGCCACGACACTCAATGCCGCCATGGCCGTGCTCGCGACCTAGGCGAGGGTAGCGTGGAGCCGTGACCGCGACCCCGCCACTCGATGACGCCGTCGAGGCACGTCAGGCCAAATCACGCGACCGCGCTGTTCGATGGGGACGCGGGGCACTTGTCGCTCTTGCCGCGTTGACCATCGTCGTGCAGAGCGCGGGCCTCGTCGCGGTCGGCTGGGCTCTCGCCAACCCGAGGTACGTCACCGATGTCGTGACCGTGTGGCGCTTCGAACCCAGCGCCGAGATTGCCGAGCTGTCGCAACGCGCGGGGTTCAGTGAGCGAGGCGCCTTTCTTTTCGCCGCGAGCACTCCTGAACTCGTGCCAGCGGAGCGCTTCGATCTGCTGTGCTCGCGCGACGAACCCGGCATCGGCGTGCTGGGCTGCTACACCTTCGCCGAGAGTCGCATCTATCTTTTCGACATCACGAACGATGAACTCGCCGACCTCGAGGTCGTCGTGGCAGCTCACGAGATGCTGCACGCGGCGTGGGATCGTCTCTCATTCGAGCAGCAGCAATTGCTCGAGGCGCCGCTCGAAGAAGCCTTCGCCGCCCTTGGCCCCGACCACGAGCTCGTGGAGCGCATCGCCGCCTACGAGGCGGCCGACCCTCGCTCGCGAGTGCCCGAGCTCTACGCGATTCTCGGCACCGAGATCGACGAACTACCGAGCGTTCTTGAGGACCACTACACCGAGTTTTTCGACGATCGTCAGACCGTCGTGGCGCTGTGGGGCGGCATCAACGCGATCTTCGTCGAGCTCGAGCAGCAGCTCACCGAACTCAACACCGAGCTCGAACGGCTGAGCGACGAGATCGACGACGAGCAACGGGCGGCTGAACGCGAGGCCGACCGACTCGAAGACGACATCACCGCCTTCAACGCCCGCGCCGAACGGCCCGGAGGCTACACGAGCCAGTCGGCGTTCGAGCGCGACCGTGACGCGCTTCTCGATCGGCAGAACGAGCTCAATGACCGCATCGACGCGACCAACGCAAAGATTGACCAGTACAACACTCTCGTCGAGCAGTTCACCGAACTCAATGAGCAGGCCGCCGCACTCGACCGCGACCTCAACATCGACGTCGAGCTGCGCGAGCCCACGGCGACCGAGGGCTGAACGGCGCAGCAGCCTCAGGCCAACAGCGCAGCAGCCTCAGACCGCCGGCGCGAAGAGCTCGTCGATCGCGCGCAGTTGCTCGTCAGTGGGCGACCAGGCATTCACGGCAGCCGCGTTCTGCTGCACTTGCTCCACGGTCGTCGCGCCCGCGATCACGGAGGCCATCGACGGGCGGCTCAGGAGCCACGCGAACGTCGCTTCGAGCATCCCGATGTTCCAGGCCTCGCACATCGAGGCGAAGGCGTCGAGCGTGTCCCACGGCGCCGAGTCGATGACGTCAGGACGCTGACGCATGATGCGAGTGTTCGCTGGGCCTCCGGTTCGCCCGAACTTGCCCGTCAGAAGGCCACTCGCGAGCGGGTAGTACGGCAAGAATCCGATGCCGTGCTGCTGCAGCGCCGGCAGCAGATCGGCGTCGGCATCTCGCTGCAGCAGGCTGTACTCGTTCTGTGCCGAGGTGAAGCGTGGGTGGCCCTCGTTGATGGCGGTGCGGTCTGCCGCAGCGACCTGCTCGGCAGAGAAGTTGGAGTGGCCGATCGCGATCACCTTGCCCTCGTCGATGAGCTCGTGCAGAGCCTCGAGCGTCTCGCCGATCGGAGTACTCACGTCGGGCGTGTGCAGCTGGTAGAGATCGATGCGGTCGGTCTGCAGCCGTCGCAGTGAGCCTTCGATCGCCGCGCGAATGTACGCTCGCGATCCCTTCGCGCCGGGAATCGGACTGTCGTAGTCGGCGTGTCCGAACTTCGACGCGAGCACGATCTCATCGCGACGACCTCGCAGCGCCTCGCCCATGAGCGTCTCACTGCGTCCATACGTTGCCCCGTAGATGTCGGCCGTATCGAACAGCGTGATGCCGGCATCGATAGCCGCATGGATGACCGCGGTGGTACCGCGCTGATCTTCCGTGAACGTGCCGGGCCGGCCGAAGTTGTTGCAACCGAGGCCTATCGACGAGACGAGCAGAGAGGAGTGGCCCAGGGCGCGCAGCGGCATGTCAGTCACCGCTCCATCATCTCCTACGACGACGGATCGACGACTGCGGAACGGTGCGTCTCCTCCCCAGCAGGGGCTGGAAACACAGCTATCCCGATGTCCGTTTTCCGCCAGAGCAGGTCGAGCTCTCAGAGATACGCTCGCACCATGAGCCCCCGCACGACGATACCTGCACCCCCAGCCATCACCTCCGCCCCTCTCGGCCACATCATCGTGGACTCCCCACTCGGCAGAATCGCGATCACCGGCGATGACGACGCCGTCGACCGCCTCGAGATCGCCCGCGCCGGCACACTCTCGACCGATGCTCGCGAACAGCAGTCGACACGGGCACTGGACCTCGCAGCACGGCAGCTACGGGAGTACTTCGCCGGCGAACGCACCGAGTTCGACGTTCCCGTCCGACTGCCCGGCACCCCGTTCCAGCAAGCTGTGTGGCAGCAGTTGCAGCGCATCCCTTTCGGCGTCGTGCGCGGCTATGGCGACCTCGGTCGCGCGCTCGGTCATGCCACCGCTGGCCGCGCGGTAGGGGGCGCGGTCGGCGCCAACCCCGTTCCTCTCTTGGTACCGTGCCACCGCGTGCTCGGTGCGGCCGGCCGCATCACGGGCTATAGCGCGGGTGACGGGGTCGTGACGAAAGCCTGGCTGCTCGACCACGAAGGCATTCCCCACCGCTGACGTGACGCTGTTCTACGATGCAGTGATGGCCGACGACTCGCTTCCACGCTGCGAGTGGGTCGGCGATGACGCCCTGTATCAGCGCTATCACGACGAGGAGTGGGGGGTGCCCCTCCACGGTGATCGCGAGCTGTTCGAGAAGCTCAGCCTCGAAGCCTTCCAGAGTGGTCTCTCGTGGATCACCATCTTGCGGCGGCGCGAAGGATTCCGCGCAGCATTCCGCAACTTCGACATGGAGGCGGTTGCCGCGTTCGACGACACCGACGTGCAGCGCCTGCTCGACGACAACGGCATCATCCGCAACCGCGCCACGCTCGAGGCCACGAGGCACAATGCACGAGTGCTGCAGGAGTGGGTCTCTGGTGATCCCGGTGCCCTCGACACGCTCGTGTGGTCGCACGCACCGGCTGCGCGCCCGCGACGACTCACCTCGATCAACGAGTTGCCCGCGCAGACGGACGAGTCACGCGCGCTCGCCAAGGCGCTGAAGTCTCGGGGTTGGAAGTTCGTGGGCCCGACGACCGCGTACGCCCTCATGCAGTCAGCGGGCTTGGTCGACGACCACGTCGAGGGGTGCTGGCGCGCGACTCCGTGAGCCCGAAACGCTCCCCCGATCGCTACTCAGCGCTCAGCGCTGCAACGCGTTCGGCACCCGAAGCTCGAGTTCGCGATCGCTCGTGCGACGCAGAGGCCAGTCGAGGCTCGTGGCGAGTGCGCAGAGATCATCGAGCGATGTCGGCAACTCGCCGGCCTCGAGCAACGCGCGTACAAAAGCTCCTTTGCCTTTTTTGTTGAAGTGATTGAGCGCGCGCACCGATCCGTCGCTGTCAGCAGCGACCACCGCGACGGTGACGCAATGCTCGTTGCTCGGCAACGGGCCGAGTGCCGCGTAGCCGGCTGAGCGCAGATCGACGATCGGGCCCGAGAGATCAGAGAGCACGGCGGTCGACACATCACCCCAGTGCGTGACCAGTCGCACGCCGGGGAGCCGGGCGTCGTGCGACAGGCGATACGCGGGAATGTGGTCCCCCGCGCGCACGAGGCCAAAGAGCGCCGACTGCACGAGGATGTGCTGGTTCGCTCGGACTCGGGCCTGCGGAGAGAGAGTCTCGGGATCGAGTGCGTCGAAGAGCACCCCGGTATAGCGCTCCAGCGCCGGCATGGTGGGGCTCGACAGGAGCTCGCGATTGCGGGCTAACTCCGCCGAAGCAATGCGCGCGCCGAGTTTCAACGCCTTCGCGGCCGCATCGTCAGGTTGACCGACGAGCGTGTCGAGAGCAGCGAGCACCACGCCACGGTGCTCACGAAGCGCGGGGAACGACAGAGACGCGAGGTCGAGGGGTTTCCCGTCGCCGCCCTCCCGCTTCGTCTCCGACGGCGGCAGGAGGATGTGCATCAGAGGTCGGCGGTGCGGGCGAACGCCACGGCCTGCTCGACGAGTTGCGGCAGTGGCGCCACGGTGTCGAGCGTCAGCCGCGGTAGCGATTCTGCAAGACCCGACCAGGGCGCGTACTCGTCGAGACTCTGCTCGACGGCGTGCCAACTCGGTTCCGCGATGTGCGCGAGGTCGCGGCGACGCTCTTCGAGGCGACGGCGATGCAAATCGCGGTCGGTGCACACCGTCTCGATGAAGACCGCAGAGTAGCCGAGCCGTTGCGCGAGCAGTACCCACTGCTCACGCGCGGGCGCCACCGCGTTGACCGCATCTACGATCACGCACTGACCCGAGCGCAACACCGATTCAACGATGGTCTCCGCCACGAGGTACGCCGCAAGACCCGTCGGCTGATCAGAGTCGATACCGGCCCGCAAGATCGATGACTCCAGGGGGTCGACCGAAACAACCGGCCAGCCCAGGGTCGCCGACATGCCCTCCGCCACCGCGCTCTTGCCCGTGCCGGGCAGCCCGGCCATTGCTACCAGCATGCTGAAGCGAATACCGTCAGGCGAGCGAGGCGGCGCCCGCGACGATCGTCACGGTGTCGTTCTCAACAGAGAGAAACCCGTCTTCCGCAGTCGCCGTGATGACGGTGCCCTCGACCGGCGTGATGCGCACCTCTCCGGTCGAGAGGATGCCCAACAGCGGCTCGTGGCCCGGCAGAATGCCGATCTCGCCCTCGGTCGTGCGGGCGACGATCTGCTTCGCTGTGCCCGACCACACCTCCCGGTCGGCCGAGACGACGCTCACGGTGAGCTCGGCCATGACTAGGCGTTCTCCTTCTGGATCTGCGCCCAACGCTCTTCGACATCGCTGATCGCGCCGACGTTGAAGAACGCCTGCTCGGCAACGTGGTCGAACTCGCCCTTGGCAATCGCGTCGAACGACTCGATCGTCTCCTTGAGCGGCACCGTGGAGCCCTCGACACCGGTGAACTTCTTCGCCATGTAGGTGTTCT
>SXMH01000091.1 GCA_005777405.1 Actinomycetota bacterium | reverse complement strand
GTGTAGGCCGTGTACCAACTGGGGTTCTCGAGCACGTTGCGCTGAATGACCGAGGGCGTCACCGTGCCGTAGTACCCCTGGCCGATCATGCTGCGGCGCACGCGATTGTGCGTCGCGAGAGCGCGCAGCTCAGCGAGCACTTCGGTCTCGCTCGCGGGTGCGGGCAGACTGCGCAGCACCGCCGACTGGCGAATGGCCGTCGGCACAGCGGCGTCCATGAGCTCGGCGAGCGAGGCATAGCCGAGCGCGTCGAGCATGAGCTGACGGGCGTCGGCGTCGATGCCGATGTGGCGGTCGACGAAGGGGATGCTCACAGCGGGTGTCTCCTCAGCAGGGTGATGACGGCAATGGTGGTCGAGAGGGTCAGCGAACTATTCGCCGATGAGCGCGCGGTACTCGTCAGCGCTCAAGAGGGCCGGGGTGCTCGATACGCGCACCTTGACGAGCCAGCCCTCGCCGTAGGGGTCGCTGTTGATGGTCTCGGGTGCGTCGACGACTCCGCTGTTCGCCTCGACCACTTCACCGTCGAGCGGTGCGTAGAGCTCGCCGACCGACTTCGTCGACTCGACTTCTCCGACGATCGAGCCCGCGGCGAGCGCCGCGCCCGGCTTGGGCAGGTCGACGTACACGACGTCACCGAGCGCGTCGGCAGCGTACTGGGTGATGCCCACGGTGGCGATGTCGCCCTCGAGGCGCACCCACTCGTGCTCGGCGGTGTACTGCAGGTCGGCGGGGATGCTGCTCATGACGGGTCCTCTCAGGCGGGGGTGGTGGCGGAACGGCGGTAGAACGGAAGGTCGACGACGGTCGCGGCGATGCGCGTGCCCCGCACATCGAGTTCGAGAGCGGTGCCCGTTGCCGAGACCGCGGGGTCGACGAAGGCCATCGCGATAGGGTGACCCAGCGTGGGCGAGAGTGCGCCCGAGGTCACTTCGCCGACGAGCCGTTCGCCGTCGAACACGGCATACTCGGCGCGCGCCGCCCTGCGCCCCTCGGCGACGAGACCCACGAGCACCGGCGCCCCCTCGGCGGGGCCGTCAAGAATGGCGGGCTTGCCCACGAAGTCGGTCTTGTCGGTCACGACCACGCGACCGAGGCCCGCTTGCACCGGCTGGATGCTCAACCCCAGCTCGTGGCCGTAGAGCGGCATCCCCGCCTCGAGTCGCAAGGTGTCTCGCGCGGCGAGCCCGCACGGCACGAGCCCGAGCGGCTCCCCCGCGGCGGTGAGGGCAGCCCACAGCGCGGCAGCCTGCTCGTTCGGCACGTAGAGCTCGACGCCGTCTTCGCCCGTGTATCCCGTGCGGGCCACGATGAGCTCAGCAGTGTCATTGCCCGCACCATCGAAGGTGCCCGGGCTCCAGGCGTAATACTTCAGCTCATCGAGCTGTGGAATGTGCAGCCCCGCAGTCGCCGCGAGCACCGCCGCAGAGGCGGGACCCTGCACGGCGATGAGGGCGAGCTGTTCGGTGCGGTCGTCGAGGGCGACGTCGAATGCGCGCGCGCGCTCGGCGAGGGCCTCGACGACCGCGAAGCGGTTCGAGGCGTTCGCCACCACGAGATACGAGGTTTCGGCCATGCGGTAGACGATGAGGTCATCGACGATGCCGCCGCTCTCGTTGAGCACGAGCGAATACTTTGCCTTGCCCGGCGCAAGGGCGGAGAGCCGCCCGGCGAGGGCGTAGTCGAGGAAGGGCGCAGCATCCGCGCCGTCGACCGCGATCTCGGCCATGTGACTGATGTCGAAGAGACCGGCGGCGGTGCGCACGGCGTGGTGCTCGGCGAGATCGCTCGAATACCGCACGGGCATGAGCCAACCGGCGAAGTCGGTGAAGGCGGCGCCAAGAGATTCGTGCACAGCATGCAGCGGCGAGTGGCGCTGCGACAGATCGTGCTGCGGAGAGGGAGTATCGGGCACGGAGTTCTCCTGACGCTGAATGGTCGGTGGAACTCCCCCTCTGTCATGGTGCCTGAGAGCTTCGCGCCGCCCGGCTGCGCGCGGCAGGAGGAGCGGGGCTTTCACCGTGGGCGAGAGCGGCTGGATGCGGCTCTGCTTTTCAGAGTGGCCTCGACGTTGCGGTACACGGACCTGAGAGATTGGCGGGGAGGCTTGCTCCTTCGGTGCCTCCCATGAGTTCGGAGGCTCTCCCGCAACGCGGTGACGGCCGAGTATTCGATTGTTCCGCCACTCTAGCGCGGCGAGGGCTTAAGGGCGGTCGTCGTCGCGGTTGTCGCGAAAGTAGCGCACTGTCTGCCAGATGAGCACGACCACCCCCGTGAGGGCCATGAGTGCGAAGACCGGCACGGCCCAGGCCGCGGTGGCGGCATCGACGGGCACCGGGAAGGCGTCGATCTCGATCATGGTGCGAGGCTACTCGGGCTTGTCTGGCTCGCGGAAGGCGTCGAGATCGTCGATCTCATCGGGCCAGGTCATCGTCAGCAGTTCTGCCGCGAGCTCGACGGTCTCGATGAGCACGTCGAGCAGTTCGCGCAGGCTTTCCGCCCGCAGCAGTCGAACCTGGTCGAGGGCTCCCACGGGCGCGATTCCGGCGAGCTGCCAGCACGCAGCGACCGGGTCGTCGTCGAGCACGATGTCGGCGGGCCACTGCTGCGGCGAGAACTCGCTCGCCTGAGCGAGGGTGCGCCGCACGAGCCGTTCGGCGCGCTCACGCAGAGGCTGCAGGTCGTCGCTCCACTCGAGCGGGGGCAGCGTGCGCACCTCTGCCGTGGGGTGCGGATCGTCGTCGAGCCAACGCGTGACTTCGATGCGCTCGGCACCGACCGCGATGACGCCCACTGCTCCCTCGCCGGGGTCGAGGCGCGTGATGCGAGCGACCGTGCCGATGTCGAATCGCTGTTCACCCCCGCCGACTTCAGAGCCGCGTTCGATGAGCACGACGCCGAAGCGCGGTTCTTCCTCACCGAGCACGCTCGAGAGCATGACGATGTAGCGCTCTTCGAAGATGCGTAGGGCCGTGGGCATGGCCGGAAAGAGCACCGACCCGAGCGGGAACATCGGCAGCACCGTCATGCGCTCAGGCTGACAGCACCGGCTGAGCGATGCCCGCGAACCGAAGTGCTCGTTGCCTCCGGCAGGCCGAGGGACGTTCGACTCTGTCGCGGGCGGGATGCGCGGCCTAGGGTGACGGGTGCGCGAGGCCGCGCATCCATCGCAGAAGGAGCATCATGCAGATCAGCGGCAAAGTGTTCGCCGTCACGGGCGGCGGCAATGGCATCGGGCGCGAGGTCGTGCTCGGGCTCGTTGCGAAAGGAGCGCGTGTCGCCGCGCTCGACCTCAGCGAAGAAGGGCTCGCTGAGACGCTGCGGCTCGCGGGCGATGGCGCCGAGCGCATCTCGACGCACGTCGTGAACATCACCGACCGCAAGGCCGTGAGCACGCTGCCTGCCGCGATCATCGCGAAGCATGGCCAGATCGATGGGCTGCTCAACATCGCCGGGATCATTCAGAAGTTCGTGCCGGTGCTGCAGCTCGACTGGGACCAGATCGAGCGCGTGATCGACGTCAACCTCTACGGCGTGCTCAACACCACCAAGGTCTTCTTGCCCGAGCTCGTGCAGCGACCGGAGGCGGCGCTCGTCAACGTCGCAAGCATGGGTGCCTACGCTCCCGTGCCGGGTCAGTCGGTGTACGGCGCCACCAAGGCGGCGGTCGCCCAGTTGTCGCGCAGTCTGCATTCGGAACTCATGAACACGGGCGTGCAGGTTACGGGCGTTTTCCCGGGCGCGATCGGCACGAACATCGCCCAGAACTCGGGAATCATGACGGCCGCCGAGATGGAGGCGATGGCCGCCACGGCGAGCGACGGCAAGCCGCGCAAGACGACGGCTCCCGCCGAGGCGGGCCGCCAGATCATCGAGGCGATCGAAAAAGGCAGCTACGAGATCTTCATCGGTTCAGATGCGACCTTCCTGTCGCGCCTGTCGCGCCTCAACCCGAAGCGCGCGGCGAAGCTCATCTATTCGCAGATGAAGGATCTGCTCGGGTAGCGCGTTTCTGTCGCTCGGGAACACCGCGCGGTGCGGCACGATTGAGCCGATCATGAACTCGTCGTGGCGGTGGATGCTCGTGGCCGCCATCGCGCCCGTCGCATGGGGCTCGACCTACGTCGTGACGTCGCAGCTGCTTCCCGCCGACGCACCACTGTGGGGCGCGGCCCTGCGAGCGCTGCCCGCCGGGCTCGTGCTGTTGCTGCTCGCGCGCCGACGCCCGCGCGGAGTGTGGTGGTGGCGATCGGCCGTGCTCGGCGTGCTCAACGTCGGCGCGTTCTTCGTGCTCGTCTACCTTGCGGCGCAACTGTTGCCTTCCGGTGTCGCCGCGATGCTCATGGCCACCTCGCCCGCGGTGATTCTGCTGCTCGCCTGGCCGCTCGCGGCCGAGCGGCCGGCCCTGCTGTCGCTCGCGGGCGCTGTCGTCGGCTTCGCTGGAGTCGTCGTGCTGCTCGCGGGAGCCACCGGCACCATCGACCTTTGGGGTGTCGCCGCGTCACTCGCCGCCATGCTCATGTCGTCGGTGGGTTTCGTGCTCGCGCGGCGCTGGAACGATGGCACTCCCGTGCTCGCCCTCACCGCATGGCAGTTGACCGGCGGCGGCCTGGCACTCGTCGTCGTGGCGTTGCTCGCAGAAGGGCCCCCGCCCGCGCTCACCGGCATCGAGGTGCTCGGCTTCGCCTATCTCTCGCTCGTCGCCACCGCGCTCGCCTTCGCCACCTGGTTCGCCGCCCTTCAGCACTTGCCGGCCGGCGCTGTCGGACTCATCGGCCTGCTCAACCCGGTCGCGGGTGTTGCGCTCGGCGTCATCGTGGTGGGCGAGGCGTTCAGCGCCGTGCAGCTCGCGGGCATGGGAATTGTCGTGGCGGGCATCCTGCTGGGGCAGCCGCTCGTGCACGACGCACTGCGAGGCGGCGTCAGCCGGTGGCGAGCTCGCGAAGCAGGTGCAGGCGGAACAGCCTGACCGTGCGCCCCGAGTCTCGCTCGTAGGCTCGGTACTCGGGCCACTGCGACTCGAGGTGACGCCAGACGCGGTCGCGAGCATCCCCGTCGATGACGGATGCCCGCACCGCGTATCGCCGCCCGCGCACCGTGATCTCGGCCTCGGGCTGGGCGAGCAAGTTGTAGGTCCAGGCAGGATGACTCGACGCTGCCCAGTTGGTGCCTGCGACGATCGCGCGTCCGTAGCCGTCGGCCGTGTACATGAGCACGGTGTCGCGCGGCAGTCCGCTCTTCGCTCCGGTCGTCGTAAGAATGAGCGAGGGCACGAAGAGGCTGCTGAACTGCACGCGACCGCCGGTGATGCTCGCGAGAGCACTCTCGATCGGCGGCATGACGCGGTGGGCTGCCCACCGCCACGCGCTCGTACGGGTGATGGCCGAGACCACAGTGCGCACGGTCTTCACAACGGGGTCGGCGGTCGGCAGGGGGCGCAGTTCGGTCATCGGGCTGCCTCGACTGCCGCGGGCAGGTTGTCGATGAGCCACTCGTTCCAAAGACCCACGGTGCGCCAGCCGGCGCGCACGCGGTCGACGAGTTCGTCACCGTGCATCCACGGGGCGGGCGCGAACGTCGCGCTGATCGCCATGCGCTTGAGGCGCAGTAGCTCGATCTTCGGATGATCGGCGCTGTACCCGCGCGGCGCCGTGGCGAGAGCGTCGTCGGTCATGAGCCTGAACCCTCCCTCGGCGACCTCCTCGAGCGTCGCCTCGAGGTCGCCGACGAGTCGGTTGTCGTCGACGATCTCGCGGAAGCGGGCGAGCTGTTCGCGTGCTGGTTGATAGAAGCCGCCCGCGAGCACCAGCCCGTGCTGCGAAACCTGCAGGTAGTACGCACCGCCGGTCATGTCGGCGCTCACCAGCCCGAGGTGATCTTTGTAGGGGCGCTTGTCGGCGCTGAACCGCACGTCTTTGTACGGCCGGAAGATCTTGAGCGGCCCGAACTCTCCGCCGAGGGCGTCGACGAGGCGCTCGACCGGCGCCTTGACGTGCTGGTCGTAGCGGTGCTTATTCGCCAGCCACCACTCTTTGTTCTGGTTGTGCTCGAGTTCGGCGTAGAACGCGAAGGCGTCGGGGTCAAGCCCTGTGCTCTCGGTCACGGATGCTCGCTCTCTGCTCGGGCAGGGTTCAGGCTACCCAGCGCAAGGTCGAGGCGCTCGGCGAGGTAGGCGTCGAGCGGGCGCAGGGCCTCGTCCGGGGCGGTCGGCATCCAGCGCACGAGCACACCGTGCTCGCGCAGCACAAGTGGCCCGCGCTCGCCGGCCATCGCCGAAGGGTCGTCGAGCGGCAGCCGACGCGAGTCGATCACGACTGTGGTGCCGTCGGCGAAGCGCGCATCGAGCAGCCGCTGGCGCAGCTCTTTGCGCGCTTGGGCGCTCTCTGACTGGTGGCCCGGCAGCACCTGCCGGCTCGCGCGCACGATGCGCCCGGGGGCATAGACGTCGGCGGTCGTGGTCACGAGCAGCGCACCGAGCAGGAATCCTTCGCCGGTGCGCCGGTAAGTCTCTCGGCGGGGGATGAACCCGAGCGCGCGGTGCGCCGGCACCGTGACGGCGAGCTGCTCGGGGGCAGCACCCGCAGCGGCGAGACGCCTTGCGGCCTCGGCGAGCGTGGCGCGAGCGTCGGCGAGCGCGGTGTGATCATCCACGCCCCTATCGTGCCCGTCTTTTCTGCGCGAATGAAGAAAGGTGGCAGAGGCTGCACTAGCGTGCTCGCCATGAGGCAGTCATGAACAGAGCCGATGTCATCGTGGTGGGGGCCGGCCTCGCCGGCCTCAGCGCCGCGCGCGACCTCGCAAGCGGCGGCGCCGACGTGATCGTGCTCGAGGCGCGTGGCCGCGCTGGCGGGCGCGTCGAGCAGACGCTCATGCCTGACGGGAGGCCGATTCAGCTCGGCGGTGAGGTCATCGGCGACTAGCACGTTGCGTATCGGCAGCTGGTCGACGAACTCGGTCTCACGATTGTGCCGAGCTTCACCGATGTTCCGGGTGAATCGACGTGGCTGATCAGCGAGGGGCGGGTGCTCGGCGACGACATGACGTGGATGCCCGCCGCCGACCGCGCGCTCTACGACGAGCTCGAGCAGAAGTTCGCGACCCTCGCCGCGAGCGTCGAC
Source organism: Actinomycetota bacterium (assembly GCA_005777405.1). Taxonomy (GTDB): domain Bacteria; phylum Actinomycetota; class Actinomycetes; order Actinomycetales; family Microbacteriaceae; genus Microcella. The sequence goes on along the minus strand of SXMH01000091.1, from coordinate 11,724 downwards.
CCCGAGAACCCTTGGGCGCATCCCGATGGCGTTGCGCTCGACAGTCTCTCGGTCGGAGCGTGGCTGCGGTCGGAGGGCGCGACGCCCGCCGTACTGCGCGCCATGGAGTTGCGCACTCTCGCCCTCGCCGACCCGTCGATCTGGCGCCGCTCACTGCTCGCCGACCTGCGCAAGGAAGCCACCGCGGGAGCGACCGGGTTCTATGACTATGACGCGTGGGAGAGCGCGAAGGTGCTCGAGGGTTCCGCTACGGTCGCGCTTCGAATGGCCGAGCAACTGGGGCACCGCATTCGCTACGGCAGCCCGGTGGGCGCAATCGACGTGACCGAGGCGGGCGTCTCCGTCACCCTCCGCACGGGCGAGCGGCTGCGAGCCACCGACGTGGTGTGTGCGTTGCCCGCCGGGCCGTTGCGTGATGTGCGCATCTCGGGCGTGAGCGAGCCGTTCCTGCGTGCCGCGAAGCGGCGCCAGCACGCGCCCGCCGCGAAGCTCGTCACCGTGCACGCCACCTCGTTCTGGGAGGCGAACGGGCAGAACGGTACGGGTTTTTTCGAGCACACCCTTCTCGGTGGCACGTGGGTGCAAACGCGCGGCGCCCTTTCTGCCCTCGTGCCCGTCGACCGTCTCGGGCCGTACCAGGCGTTGCCTGCTGCCGATCGCGAGGCGGCGTTGCTCGACGAACTCGCCGCCGCTTATGGGCCGGAGGCGCGCGACACCCAAGCTGTGTTCGTGCGCGACTGGTTCGCTGACCGCTTCACGCAGGGCTACATCACCGCATGGCGGCCGGGCGACCTCACGACGGTCGGACCCTTGCACGGCACGCACGAGCCGCCGTTCTGGCTGGTGGGCTCTGACCAGTGGGTGTGCGGCTACATGGAGGGCGCTGTTCGCACTGGTCGTGCTGCGGCCGAGCAACTTCTCACACGGTGACGGCGGGTTTCACGGCCTGAGTCCGTCGCCGTGCACACGATCGAGCGTGGTGACCTTGAGCGGCGCGGGCTCAGTCGAGGCCGGCGAGACGTTCGAGTGCGGCTTGCATGATGACGTGGGCCGGATGCGCGATGAGGTGGTGGTTGACGTAGACGCCTTCGAGCCACTGCACGACTTCGGTGGCGGGCATGCCGACGGCGTTCCAGTCGACACCGGGCTCGGCGACGGCGCGCGGCGCGTCCGTGCGCGGGTCGAGCCAGGCGCGCGCGATGCGGATGCTCGGCTCGAGTCCGGCGGGATCCCACACCAGTTCGATCGGGTGGTGATCGCCGTCGATGTGCTCGTGCTCGACCGTGCCGCTGCCGAGCCACGGCAACAGCATGAGCTCGCCTTCAAGTTCGACTTCGATGATCTCGAGGGGAACCGGTCCGGTCTCGCGGGCGAAAACTTTGAGGCCGGCGGCATGCCACTCGGCAGCCTCTTCGGCGTCGGCGAGCAGGTCGGGCACGACGGGCAGCGCTCGACGCGCGAACTGCTGCGCCCATTCGAGCAGCGCTGGGGTCTGATCGCGCCGGAACGGGCTGCCGTCGATGTCGTCGCCGTTCGCCGCGTGGAAGTGGTGCTCGACGCCGTCGTCGCTCACGTCGAGGTGCAGCTGGCCCGACGCGAAATGCACGAAGAGACTGACGATGCCGGTCTCGTCGTCGATGTCGGCGTCGAGCTCAGGGCGCCCGAGCCCACGTGGAAGCGGAGGAAGCGTGCCGATGCCGTCGCCGAGCGAGAGCACTGCGCGAAAGGTCTGATTGGGCAGCCTCAGTGTTGGATCGGTCACCGCATCACACTAAAGGCTCGACAGAGGTTGCTTTAGCCGATGAGCCCCACGACGAGGCCCGCGAGAGTGAGGCCCACGACGTCGCCCCCGACCTCGATCGCCCAGACTTTGAAGCCGTCGCCGCCGAAGAGCCGGTGCGAGAGCGAGCTGGCGGCGGCGAGTCCGATGCCGAGAAGCAAGCCGGCGAGTGCGCCGCCGAGCGGGCCGACGGGGCCGTCGACCTGGGCGACGAACCAGAGCACGCTCGCGACAGTGATGACCTGCACGAGCGCGCCGACGGCGGTGAGGCCGAAGAGCAACGGCGCACTGTGCAGCCCGGGAGGGTTCTCGGGGTCGTGCCCCTTCGCGCGCATCCATGCGGGGTAGAAGGTCTTCGGCCCGAACCAGATGGCACCGGTCACGAAGTAGACGACGAAGCCGGCGAGGATGCCCAGCCAGTTGAGCTCGAGAAGGAACATGGGCGTGAGGTTACTCGCGCGCGGGGTGCGCGTCTATGGGCGTGTCGGCCGAGCACGTGCGCTCGACCGCGCTCGGCTGGGCAGCGGAATCGCTGTCGGCGAATGTGCCGCTCGCGGCACATGCCTCGAATGGCACACTCGAGCAATGGGCATCCTCCTCCAGTTCGTCTTCGAGCTGGTATTCAGTGCCCTTGCCGGTTTCTTCTGGTGGCTCGTTCCCGAAGAGATCGAGCGGCGCCGAGACCAGAAGCGGTTCCTGGACGGGCAAGTGCGGTGCGCGATCCGCGCAACGAGTGGGCGGGTACTCAACATCGGCACCGAGTGGAGCGCCGGCGTCGCGACGATCGCCCCCGGGAGGTTGCTCTTCGTGCCGTCGATCGGCATCGTCGGCGACCGCGACATTCGGGTGCTCGACTTGCGTGACCGCGATGACACCATTCCGGCCACAAGCGACGAGTTCGTGATTGGCGAGTGGCTCGACTTCGTCGTCACGACACCGGGCGGCGAGCTGCTCGCGCGCTTTCCGATGGAGGTGGGAGATGCCGCGGCAGAAGTTCTCCGCGACGCGGTCGAACCGGCCGCGTCGTAGCGAGTACGGCCACAACCTCACCAAGCTCGCGCATTAGTCGAGGTCAGCGAAAAGCGAGTGGATGTTGCCCTCGGGGTCGGCGAAGAACCCGGTGTGCTGCTTCCACTCGCGCGCAGCAGGTGCTCCAATGGCAACAGCACCGTTCTCGAGGGCTTCGGCGTAGCGGCGATCGACCTCGCCTACCGATTCACACTGAAAGTTGAACTCGAATGACTGGCCGCGCCGCGGCGTCGTGAACGACTCATGGCCTTCCGTGCTGTCACCCATGTGCGGCCGGGAGTAGATCGCGACGCGGATGCCATGCCCTGTGAAGGCGACATACAACTCATCGCGCACTTCGACGCGAAAATCGAGCGCCCGTTCGTAGAACTCCGCCAGCGCTTGCACATCGTCAGCCAAGACCGTGATGCCTTCGAGTCGAATCGTCACGCGACCAGCGTGGTCGTCATAACCGACACTCCCGAACGGGCGCGCACGGGCTACGACAACTTACTGTTATGCCATGCACCTTCGACGACTCGTCGCCCGCACGTTCTGGGCGTTCAGCCGCTGGAAGCTCGTCTCTGAGCCCGCACCCGACCGCCCGACGGTGCTGATCGGTGCACCGCACACGTCGAACTGGGATTTCGTGTTCATGCTCGCCATCTCCTGGCGACTCGGCATGCACATTCGCTGGCTCGGCAAGAAGAGTCTCTTCCGTGGCTGGCGAGGTCCGATCATGCTGCGCCTCGGTGGCATTCCTGTCGATCGGGATGCTCCGTCTCGCGTCGTCACGGACGTGCTCGAGCGCATCCGCTCCGGTGACGTGTTCGGCCTCGTCGTCACGCCCGACGGCACCCGCAAGGGCCACACGCACTGGAAGTCGGGCTTCTATCGCATCGCCCGCGAGGCGGGCCTGCCGGTGACGCTCGGCTACGTCGACCGCACGACCATGACGACCGGACTCGGCCCGACCATCGAACTCACGGGCGACGTGTCGGCCGACATGGATCGCATTCGCACGTTCTACGCCGACAAGTCGGGCCACACGCCGGAGAACCGGGTCGAGCCGCGGTTGCGCGAAGAGCTCTCTGCCTAACAGACGCGGGCCGCATTGCGGACAATCCAGCAGGAGTCGCCTCGCCGAGTAGGCGAGACTCTACGGCGCAGGCGTCGGAAGCTCACCAAGCCGAGAGGCAACGAGTTGGGCGTACTCCGCGACGTCTTGTTCGAGGATGCGACCGTCGGTGAGAACGCGAACCTGCACCACGAGGTTGCCGCGCTGCAGGTCCCACACGTAGGAGCGCCAGCGCGGCCCAGGGGTTCCCTCGCGAACCCAACCCACCGCCGCCACATCTTCGGGTACGTCGATAGCGGCTTGTGCCGTGATCTCGACGAGAGTCGTGTCGAGTCCCCCGGCACTGGGCATGTTCAAGTCTTGCCACTTGCACGAGGCCACCCGCTGGTGAAGGTCGCGCATGAAGGACGTCGCGTCTTCCGTCGTTGCGAACTCGCGAGCCGCGATGTCCGTCATCTCGGCTTCTGATTGCCAGGTCTGAACCCAACCGATCGGATCGGTCGAACTGCTATCGGGGCCTACAGCGAAATAGGGCGCATTCGACAGCACGAAGGAGCACCGTTCGTCACCGCCCACCTCGAGCCAGCTCACTCCAGCTTCAGGTGCGGTCTCTGCCACCGTGGACGACTCGAGGGCGCCCACGCCCTGCACCTCTTCGTCGATGGATAGAGGTCGAAGATCGGCTTGCGACAGCGCCAAGCCGTTCGCATCATCGACACCGAAACACTGCTCAGGGCACAGCAGAGGAGTCTGCGCGTTTGGCTGCTGCTCCGGGCCCTCGATGAATGCTTGATCGGGGCTCGTCTCCGCAATGCTGTGTGAGACGTAGGCGGTGAAGCCGAGGACGATGAGGGCGACGAACCCCACGACGACCAACACCGCGACCCCCGCACCGGCAATGAGGGTCCAGCCCCACCACGGCAGGCCGCGCCTCTTGGGTTGGTCAGCGCTCACGGTCGACTCGGTCATCGAGTAGCTCGTCTCACCGGAAGATTGGCGACTGGCTGATCCCGTACGAGAAGAGCGAGAGCCAGACGATGAAGAAGATGACCTGCACGATCGTGCCAACTACTCCGATGATGACGGCAGCTCGGGCCAAGCCTCGGCCGCCCTCACGAGTCACAGCGATCTGGCGTTGAGCCATGGCACCCAGCACGATTCCGACGATCGGAATCATGAAGCTCGCGATGAAGCCGACCAGCGCCAGCGTGTTGGTGCGGGGAAGAGGTGGCTGAGCAGAAGTCATGTCGACATACTGACAGGCCCTCGAGTCATGCGCCTGCAACGAGGCACGTTTCCCCACTCGAAGGCCTGACGAGCAAGCGTAAAGAGCAACACGGCGAGCATGAGGAGACTCACCCAGACACCGGCGCCGGACCAGACCTCGGTGTAGACAACGTCGCTTCCCAATGTTGCGCCGGGTCGATATGCAGCTCGAACCGTTCCGTTCTCGCGAACGTCGCCTGACAGGGTCACGTCAGTCAGAGTCATTGAACCGTCGTCACTCTGCCAGTCACCGGTGCTGTGCCAGCCGCCTCGAAGGTGGTACTCGCGCGAAGTTTCGCTGTAGGTACCCCACACCAGTGCTTTCGATGCATCGGCGAGAGAGGCGAACAACACGAACACGGCGATGACGATTAACCCTGTCATCACGATGTAGAAGAGAGCCCTGCCAGCGCCAGTGACAGCTCGCCAGGGAAAACGCTTCGTCCTGCCTCGCAGTTCTCGCCGTGTCAACTCCGCCGCCACCTCATGAACGTAGCAAGGCCGTGTGGCGTGCGCTCCGTGCGTGCCCTGTCCAGAACGAATCTTCGCACTCGTCGTCAGGGTCGTTCCACTGCCGATCGTGCAGCTTCCACGACGACCTTGATTGCGGTACGAGAAGCACTGCAGCTGAGCTGCTTTCCTCGAGCCATCGATCACTCGTGCCTCCCGCGCCTGCCCTTCGCTCGACGATCTGACGTTCACGACGTGACCCACAGCGTCTCGCTCGTCTGGTCACTCTGACTCGCGAACGACCACACCAACGAGCAGCCTCTGCACGACTCTCAGCGCTTGAATTGTCGCCACATCGTCAAAGCCTGTGGTGTGCATCCAGTCAATCCCAGACCCAACCACGTCACTGGCAAAGACGATCTCTGTCGCAAGTAGTGCACGAGTCCAGTCGCGACGAGTCAGCATCTCGCCTCTCCTGAGGTCGTCGGCGATGCGATAGCCCTCGTCGCGCAAGTCACTCCGATCACTGAAGCCGATAGCCTGCGCGATGGCGTCTGTCGGAGATGCCGGACCTCCCCATTCGACGAGGCCGCAGACGAGAAGCTGTCTCTGATCGGCGGTGAGGCTGACTGACACCACCTGATCAGGTCTCCGGCCGTCATCGTTAGGCCTGATGTGACTCATCACCTATCCCTCTCTTTTTGGCGACGAGCCAGATGTCGACATCGGCTATCGATCCCACGACGCGCTCGACTACGGCCTGCACCAACTCTCTGCCGCGATCATCGCTATTCATCTGGCGCCATCCTCTCGAGGAGATTCAGCGCGGGAAGCACTGACCACGCCTAGCGCGTCGAGAGAGCGCGTTCCCACCTCGACGGACGTGATTGCTCGCAATTTGTAGCCAAGGGGCTCGGGTTTCCAGGTGCCGTCAGGGCGAACCTCGCGCAGTTATGCCCGTCCCTCCGACACCTCATCCAGCAGGCCGATCCACAGCGCGCTGCGCTTCCTCTCCTGCTGAACGCCTATCAACCTGTACTGCGCCGCCAAACTCCGCAAGAGCTGCGGCGTCGAGCTGATCTCGATGTCGGCGGGAGCAGTGGGTGGCCACTCTGGCCGCGTCTTCGCGAAAGTCGGCGCGATCGTCGTGTCCGTCGTGATGCGGCTTCCCTGCTTCAGCCGGAAAGCGACGAGGCCATCGAAGTAGCCGCCGTCAGAGATCTGACGCATGAGGACCCACTTTGATCCCACCAGCACGACAAAGCCGTGGATCGCGCCAGCGAACTTCGGCGTTCGCTCGGTCCGAACGACCGCCTCTGAATCGAGCGCCTCCTGAAGTTGCTCGCGCCGTTGTGCTGACTTCATCGTCAACTCACCTCACACTGAAGCATCTCGCACAGCTCTAGAGGGAACTCGGTGCAGAGACGCGTCACTTGACGAATTCCCGACGAACGATCGATCCGCTAGTGGCATCTATCTCCACTCGGAAACCCGACCACGAGTACCCCGCCACGAAGGCGCCTTCAAGATTCGCGGATACCCAGAAGTCATTCCGAGTGCCGCCTGGCGGCTCTGCCGTCCAAAGAACGTTCCCTTCGGCGTCGATTCCCGAGACGGAACTCGCGTACTCACTGTGAAGGGATCTGTTCAGGCGAACGTCGACAGTGTCCAATGCAATCTCTCATTACTCCTGACGATCCAAGACTGATCGATCGAACACTGCCCATGGTCCACGCAACAGCTTCGTTCGAACGCTGCCTCCAGAACCGACGCGTTCTAGGGTCTTCCTCAAGATACTCTTGAGCACCATCGGCGTGTAGCTCAGCAGTAGAGCACCGGGCTTGGACCCGGCGGGCGCAGGGGCAGAACCTGCCACGCCGGCTCACGAGAGATGGGCGGGAACGGCATGACGAACGGCTACGCGTTCGGGCAATTGAGCCAAGCCTTCCTGACCGCCTCGACTCATGAAGATCCTGAGGCTCGAAGCCGCGCCGATCGACGAGCGGAACATTGGGTACGCGTCATCAATGCCATGGCGAAAGGACAGGTAGCAGTCGGTTCGCGGACCCCCGTTCGCGGTTACCCATCGTGGATCACGCTCGAGGTCATGCGAGGAGGCTTTGCAACCGGCACGGCGTCGGGTGAGGGGCCGCTTGCTGAAGACGAGATCGCGCTGGCTCAACGCCTGGGTATATTCCCCACCCGGCAAAGTCTCTTTAGCTACTTCCTGAGCGAGCCCGGGCTTCACGAGCTCTATTCACTTCTCGACTCTGGCAGCTATCGCGTCGACATCCCCGAAGACGCGGCTTTGCTCATGATGGCGTGGCTCGTTCGTTCTGGAGACAGGGCGGGCGCCCTTGACATCGTCGATGCCATCGCGCCGTTTGCCCATACGCTGCGGTTCGCTCCGAAGGTGACGAACGAGCCCTCATCACGACCAGAGCTTGTCTACCGAATGACCGCGGGCGAAGCGGCCGCCGTCTTGCAATCACGAAAGCTGAATACCCGCGTCGAAGCACAGCGGGAGGCGTTGGGCGTCTGGAACCCGTTCACAGACCGTGTTCTCGAGGCGTGGCGGAAGAAGTACATCAACGGGCGAATCGACCTGGCTCTCGATGAGAGTTGGCGCGCACAGGCCGCGGAGCTCATCTCCGAATACGACAAGCTCGCTGAGCGCCACACACTGTGTTCGAAGCACAAGAAGCCCAAGGAGAACTTGGCCATCTTGATTCGGGCGATGAGAACCCTCGCAGAAGGAGGGCACATCGCCCCTCGAGACGCGGGCCTTGTGTGCTCGGTGACCGAGGCGTGTCTTGCCAAGAGAGGTGCGCCGAGCGACCAGGAACACCATGCTCTGCGGGAACGTCAGCGTTTCATCGCCTCGGCCGCGCCCCACAGCCGACTCGCTGCCATCGCGGCTGAGCGCCTCGCCGTTCTGGAGCAATCTCAAGGAATCGAGCATCCAGAGATCTTTATTGGCGACGTGACGGAACTGGAGGCCGAGCGCGCAAATGTTCCAGTGGGTTCATCAATGCCGCCCGTTGTGCCGCGAGTCGTTTCGCGCGCCACGTCTGCGCCTATCGAAACGTTGCTGTCTGATGGCGTCGTTTCGTCGTCAGAGATTCTTGGCAGTCTGATTCCGCGAATCAGTGCAACCGTGGTGGCCTCTGCTTGTCGAGACGAAACACTCGCCCGACTAGTCGCCGCCAACTATCGCGCATTCCGGAATCGTCGAAGCCTCCTGCTCGTGAATCTGCAGAAACAGGTACAGCTGAGCGAGCTGCCCTGGATGCGAGCTGCTCTACCGCACGGCGCAGCAACAACTAACGAAGCGATGGCAGTAGCCCGTCGCGTTGGTGCCCTCGTACTCGATTACTTCCCTGCCACAATCATTCCCAACCCATTGGTTCGAGAGCTTCAACACCTTTTGGCGGCAGCCGGCTACGACGTCCCGCTCGTCGAAGAGTTGGCCGCAGACATCTTCATGGGTCGATTTTCAGACAAGTTCCGCATTGCCGCGCAACACGCAACCAAAGTGATCGGTGGCACGCTTTACGCCCGCTACTTTGCGATTGACGTTGAGGAAGTTGGCGCGCTTGACGGACCGCGCAAGTCGGCACCGAAACCGAGCAAGATGGTGATTCGTTTCCGCGCGAGCAAGCCCCTCGTCACCTTCGGAGATCTATGCGAGGCCAGAGCAGGGCACTCTCAAGCGGAGGGCTGGTCTGTTGCCCGCAACGGCACGATCATCGAGCAATCGCAGATTCTCACGACCCACAACCTTGCCGCGCTCGTCACGCTCGGCGTCACGCCACGGAAGCCCTGGAGCGAGTTGGCACGCGAATGCATCAGCAAGACTGCGTCACTCCTCGAGTTGGCGTCACGCCAGCCTCGACCGCTTCCGACGGTGAAGGATGCAGCTTACGCCTGGCGACAAGCGGTGTTCTTCTTATCGGTCTCGACCCAAGACGACGCCGAACAGGTCATCGCAGACCCGTCGCTCGCGAGCACAGGGCCCGCGGTCATGGCGACGCTGATGGCCGGGCTCCGGGCCGCATCCGCCGGAGACCCAGAAGGTCAAGTTGCTCACGCACCCTTCGTCGGATGGTCAGTGGGTCGTCACTGGGTTCTCGATGCGATTGGCCACCAATCTCACGAGCCGTCCTGAGTCTTCCGCCCGGGATCTCCGGGCAGTCACTCAGTACCGAACTCCGCAATAAGGACTACGGGCCAGTTGTCGTGTGCAAGGCCCGTGTTCACAAGCAAGTCGCGCCAGTCGAGTCGAGCGAGCGCGACGGCGTCCTCGACTCCTGGCATAAGGCCCCGCCCTGCCAAAACCACCGCCGCCTGAACACGCTCGGATTCATGAGCCTCGGCGACGAGACGGATAACTGTTCGCGCATCGCTGCGAGTCGGAAACTCTCGAGCGATACGTTCACGCACGCGGGGTGAGACGCGCTCTTCGATGTGGTGCCACCACACGTAGACGCGTTCACAGAACGCATACTCCTGCTCCGCGAGTGCGCGTGCGAGTCCGTAGTGGTCACGGAGTTGCTGCGCGAAAACCTCGCTGAGCTCGGTTGGAGTCATACCCGACTCGAGCCCTGCTAGCAGGGTGCCGACGAGATCGTCGTATTCTTCAGGGTCGTCCGGTGCGATGCTCGCATCCTGGTAGACCCCGAGCAGGTCGTACTCGTACAGCAGATTGGCCAAGCCCAGAGACCGTTCGTCGAACTGATCACGAAGACTCAACGGCGCTCCTCAATCGTCGGCCGACACCCGTCTCGAGCGTGCTCACCGACAAGACGGACGACGGTGCGGGCAAGACTCGCCGCATTGCAGGCGGGTTTCGGTTGCTCTCTACGAGACGCTATCGCGCTAGAGAGCCATCACTGTGGAAGATGGAAAGGGGCCTACCGCGTTCGGCGCCGGAAGAGAAGATCTCGCAGATACCGCCAGAAAGGTCGCACTGGAATCGGGCCAGCACCGGTCCGCGTCGATGTGTGTATGTGGCCCCGATCGTCAACGATCGAGACGCGGCATCGGACGACGATTGTCCGTGGTGCGACTCCATCGGACACCCACAGCTCGACTGAGGCGCCTGACACCCATTCGACCGCTATCCGCCGGGCGACCAGATGCCGTTCGAGACTTCTGATCAATCGCGCGGTGAGCCGATCGAGGTGCTTCGATGCTGGGGTTACGGTGCCGTTTGTGAGGTCGATAGTGAACTCTCGGTTGCCACTCACATCGAAAGCGCTGCCCACCTCGCCAATCGGCCATCGGAGATCCCATGGCGTATCTCGCACCATGTGACCGCTGATCCCGTCAGCAATGTCGGCCAGTTGCCGTCGACGCGCCATCGAACGAAGATCCTCCCGCTAGATCACGACACACATGAAAGTCAGCGTCTCAGAGCGCCGTTGCCTGCGTAAGGGGTAAACGCATGTCGCGTTCCCCATCGCCGCCAACCAGGGGCAGGGACCAGACCCCACAGGCTCTCCATACCCTTTCGTGACCACAGGTCTCCGCGAGCGGACACCACACGCACGCGCGAACGGCCGAACGCGCGGTACTCCGTAGCGCCAGCCTCGATGACCCCTCTCATGAGGTCCTCGACCGACGCCTGGTGCTCTGCCGAGTAGGTCAGCTCCCAACGACTGTTGTTATCTGCACCAACCTGGACGTCAATCCAGTCGGTCGCGACAATCCACACGGGTGCAGCCGTGCCAACAACAGGGAGCACAGAGCACACGAACCCGTCGTCTGCCTGCCAGGCGGTCACCGTGCCTGTGCGCCCCGCCCACAACCGAGCCTTGTCAGCGAGAGCCTCGATGAACTCTCGCCGGCGAGGCAGCGGCACCGGCACGAGTTGCCGAGCCAGGTGCCGGGGAATGTCATCCGGGTCGGTCTCCATCTGACTACACGTTGAACCGGAACTCGACCACGTCGCCGTCTTGCATGACATAGTCCTTGCCCTCGATGCGGGCCTTGCCTTTCGCGCGGGCCTCGGCGACCGAGCCGCACTCGACGAGGTCGTCGAAGCCAATGACCTCGGCTTTGATGAAGCCCTTCTCGATGTCCGTGTGGATGACACCGGCCGCCTGCGGAGCCTTCCAGCCCTTGCCGATCGTCCAGGCGC
>SXMH01000090.1 GCA_005777405.1 Actinomycetota bacterium | reverse complement strand
GGCGGTGTCGGGGATGACCAGACCCGACGCGGTGGTCTGCTCCGCCTCGACCTGCTTGATGACGATGCGATCTTCGAGCGGCTTGATGGAGACCGACACAGTGGACCTCTTCTTTCTGAACAACGATGAGGGGGTTGGCACACTCGACTCGAGAGTGCCAACCGCTACTGTACCCAAGCGATTAGCACTCATGCAATCCGAGTGCCAGCCAACGCTCGTGACAGGATCGACCGCATGGAGATCTCCGAGCTGCGCGACCTGCTGACGGCAGAGTCGCTCGCTCTGCTCGACAGTCTCGAGCCGAGCGACTCGACGGCCGACGCCGTGGCGCTCGTGAGCCGATTGCGCAAGGCGGGGCATCCACCGCAGCGTGTCGCGACGGTGCTCACGCAGTATCGACTGCGACGCAAGGCGCGCGCGAAATTCGGCCCGTTCGCCGATCGGATGCTCTTCACCGAGCCCGGCCTCGAACAAGCCTCGCGACTGCGAGTCGCCGCGTTGCACGCCGGTCGCTTTGCGGCAGCCGGTCTGCACCACGTGGCCGATCTCGGATGCGGCATCGGCGGCGATGCTATGGCGCTTGCCGCACTCGAGCTGCGAGTGACCGCGGTTGAGCGCGACGAGGCGACGGCGGCGATCGCTGCCTACAACCTCGCTCCGTGGCAGCTCGCGACTGTCGTGCACGGTGACGCGCTCGCGCTGCCTCTCGACGCGGAACCGCGCGTGGACGGCGTGTGGCTCGACCCCGCGCGTCGCGAGGGCACTCGGCGGCTGAACTCACCCGACGACTGGTCGCCGAGTCTCGATGAGGCTCTCGCGATCGCCGCGAGGAGGCCGACGGGCGTCAAGCTTGCGCCCGGGATGGATCGCGAGCTGCTGCCAGAAGGGCTCGAAGCGCAATGGGTCTCGATCGACGGCGACGTTGTGGAGCTCGTGCTGTGGTCGCAGTCGCTCGCTCGTGCGGGTGTGGGCCGCGCCGCTCTCGTGCTGCGGGGCGATCAACCGCCCGCCGAGCTCACCGCTGCCGCCGACAGCGACGACGCCGACGCGGGACCACTCGGCGAGTACCTCTACGAACCGGACGGTGCGGTCATTCGCGCTCGCCTCATCGGTGATCTCGCCCGGTCGGTCGACGGGTGGATGCTCGACCCGAGTATCGCGTACGTGACGAGTGATCGGCTCGAGCCCTCGCCCTTCGCGCGAGCGTTCCGAGTGCTCGAGCGCTGGCCGCTCGACGAGAAGCGGATCACCCGCGAACTCTCAGCCCGAAGCATCGGCACGCTGGAGATCAAGAAGCGTGGCGTCGACATCGATCCCGCCGCGCTGCGGCGCCGGCTCAAGTTGCGTGGCGACAGCAGCGCCGTGCTCGTGCTCACGCGCATCGGCGGGGAGCGCACGGCGCTGCTGTGTGAGCGCTGCGATCTGGAGTGAGGATCTAGAAGCCCGTGGCCGCCAAAGGCAGAAAGATCAGGGGCAGAAGGAAGAACCCGAGGGCGACGATGCCCCAGACCACGGAGATGCCGATGCCGGCGTAGCCCGTCGCGAGTCCAGCGATTGCCATACCGCGGCCGGTGGGCTCGCGCTTGAGCGCGAGGTGACCGAGGATGACGGCGGCGATGGCGGGCAGCAGGCCCCAACCGAACAGCGAGAAGACGATGCCGACGATGCCGAGCACGAGGGCCAGCACGCTGAGCGTCGTCGTCGGCGCTTGCGGCAGCGATCGGTACGGGTCAGCCGCTCCGCCCGGTGCGGTCGGCGGTGGGGGCGTCGGAGCGTAGGGGTTCGGACGCTCGACGGGCGCCACCGCGGCTACGGCGGGTGCAGCAGCGGCGGGTGCCGCAGCGGCGGGAGGCGTCGTGGCGGCCGGTGCAGGCGGAGTGGAGGCCTTCGCTGACGGTGCCTTGGCCGCCGGAGCCTTCGCTGCCGGTGCCTTGGCCGCGGGAGCCTTTGCCGCCGGAGCTTTCGCTGCAGGCGCTTTCGCTGCAGGAGCTTTCACCCCGGGAGCCTTCGCAGCGGGCTTCCGTGCAGCGGGCTTCGTCGCCGCGGGCTCGACGGGAGCGTCAGTCGCTCCCTGGCCGGGAGCGGGCGGGGGAGGCGGGGTGTCGTTCGTACTGGCCACGGAGTCTCTCCTCGAGTCGTCACGGGCGGAACGGGTGATCGAACCGCGCGTCCAGCCTAACCAGCACGACCCAGAACCGCCCGAGTACACGAACGGGCCCGCACCGGAATCGGTGCGGGCCCGTTCTCTAGGGCGAACCCTAGAAGTTGTACTCGTAGCCCGACGTACCAGCGGTCGCGATCAGCGCAATCCAGATCAGCAAGCTGATGAGCGCCACGGCGATACCGATGAAGCCCAAGATGATGCCGGTGAGCCACATGCCCTTCGCAGCCGGCTCCTTCTTCTTGCCGAGGAAACCGAGCACGATGGCGGCGGCGGGCAAGAAGAGGTGCAAGATCGAGCCGACGATCGGAATGAACACGATCAGGCCCCCGAGGAAGCTCACGATGCCCGCGACGAGCGAGATGATGCTGAGGATGGGCGCGGGCTTCGCCACGGGTGCCGCGGCGTAGGGCGTGGGCTCAGGGGCGGCGGGGGGAGGGGGGACGTCAGACATGTGGTGTTCTCCTGCGCAAGCTAGGTCGATGGGTCCAAGTGGACACGCCCCATGCTGACAGCGCGCCCTAGAGGTGTCAACGCGACGCGGTGACGCTCACGCCTGCACGGTCGTCACGGGCAGCGTCGAATCAGCACTCACGTCGAGCGCCGAGGGCCCGTGACCCGCCGCGATGAGCTGCGCTGCGAGCGCGGCGATCATCGCGCCGTTGTCGGTGCACAGCGAGAGCGGCGGGATGCGCAGCGCGACCCCGGCCTCGGCGCACCGCTCGGCCGCAAGAGCTCGCACCCGCGCGTTGGCCGCGACGCCTCCGCCGAGCAGCAGGCGCGGAACCCCGAGGTCGCGACAGGCCGCGATCGCCTTCGCCGTGAGCACATCGGCGACGGCTTCGCGAAAGCTCGCGGCGATGTCGGGCACCGGCACGGGCATCCCGCTGTCGCGCAGTTTCTCCACGTGCCGAGCGACCGCGGTCTTGAGACCGGAGAACGAGAAGTCGTAGCGATGTCGCTCGAGGTCTTTCGGCAGCGTGAGGCCGCGCGGGAAACGCACGGCGGTGGGGTCGCCGTCAGCCGCGACGCGGTCGATGTGGGGGCCGCCGGGGTACGGCAGCCCGAGCAAGCGCGCGACTTTGTCGAAGGCTTCGCCCGCTGCGTCGTCGATTGTCTCGCCCAGAAGCTCGACGTCGCTCGTGAGATCGCGCACGTGCAGCAACGAGGTGTGACCACCCGAGACGAGCAGCGCGATCGTGGGCAGCTCAAGGTCTCCCTCACCAGCCGGCCGCGTGGCGTCGGTGCGCAGTATGTCGGCGCCCACGTGCCCGACGAGATGATTGACCGCATAGAAGGGCTTGCCGAGCGCGACGGCGAGCGCCTTGGCCGCCCCGACGCCCACCATGAGTGCGCCCGAGAGTCCGGGGCCGCTCGTCACGGCGATCGCGTCGAGCTCATCGAGCGTCACTCCGGCTGTGTCGAGTGCTTGCTGCAGCACGGGCTCGATCGCCTCGAGGTGCGCTCGGGCCGCCACTTCGGGCACGACTCCCCCGAACCGTGCGTGCTCGTCCATCGACGACGAGATGACGTTTGCGAGCAACTCGGTGCCGCGCACGATGCCGACGCCTGTCTCGTCACAACTCGTCTCGATGCCGAGCACCAGCACGTCGCGGCTCATGAGCGCACCTCCACACGCATGACGATCGCGCCGACGTCGTCGGGTTGGTAGTACCTCGGGCGCACGGCGATCGCCTCGAAACCGTGCTGCGCGTAGAGCGCCTGAGCAGCGGGGTTATCGGCCCGCACCTCGAGCAGCACCTCGCGGGCGCCCCGATCTCGGGCTGTGTCGAGCAGCGCGCGCAAGAGCGCGGTACCGAGGCCCGCGCGGCGTCGCGAGCCCGAGACCGCGAGGGTCTGGATGTCGGCGAGTTCGAGTCCGTCCGGTGCACTGACTCCGCCATACGCGACGAGCTCGTCACCCTCGTGCAGCACGACGTAGTGAGTGTGACCCGCCGCGAGCTCGGCCGCCATCATGTCGCGACTCCAGGCGTCGCTCGGAAAGGTCGCGTGCTCGAGCGCCATGATGGCATCGAGGTCGTCGAGGCCCGCTGACCGTGCGGTGACGCCGGTGGGCAGCGGGATGCTCGTCTCCGTCGACACGTCGGCGCGAGCCCCATCGTCCGCCGTCACGAGCTCACTCGCTTCGGCGTCGAGAGGGTGACGTCGGGTGCCCGCAGGTACAAGGGTTCCGGCGTCGGCGGCGTCGCACCCGCTGCCCGGCGCAGCAGTGCCACGCGCGCGAGTGGCACGGCGGGAATCTCGTGCACTTCGTGCACGACCACCCCCTCCTCGGGCGCCCAGCCCACGCGCAGCGCGAGTGACGCGGGCGACAGCACCGACGGTAGCGGCAGTGCCGCGGCGTACTCCGTGACGGCGACCTCGCGGCGCCGGGCGTCGGTGACGATGGCGAATCGCCCAGCGACAGATCCCGACTCGACGAGGGCGAGGGCTGCTGCATCGTGGCTCGGCACGGCCAGCAGCGGCACGCCGCGCGCGAGCGCGAAGGTGCGCGCGGCAGCGATGCCCACGCGCAGTCCCGTGAACGGTCCGGGTCCGATTCCGACGGCCACCGCCGTGACGTCGGAGGGGCTCAGGGCCGCCGTATCGAAGACCTCGGCGAGGAAAGGGCCGATCACTTCGGCGTGACGACGAGTGTCGGGCGTGCTGCGCTCGGCGAGCATCCGACCATCGTCGCTGACCAGCGCCACGGCCGTGCCCGCAGATGTGTCAATCGCGAGCAGCATGCAGCCAGCCTAGGTCGGCCCAGCGGGCTCCGACGCCCTCGACGAGCACGGTGCGCGGTTCGACGATCTCCCCGTCGGCCTCGGCACCGTCTCGATCGGTGTCGGCTCCCGCACCGGTCGGTCGCTCGATGGTGATCGCCAGCCATTCATCGACGAGCTGATCGATGAGCCCCGCCCCCCACTCGACGACCGTGATCGAACCGGCAAGGTCGAGGTCGAGGTCGTCGAGCTCGAGCGCGTCGCGCAAGCGGTACGCGTCGACGTGCACGAGCGGCGGTGCACCGTCTCGCGGGTGCGTGCGCGCGAGCACGAAGGTCGGACTCGTGACCGTGCCACGCACCCCGAGAGCGGCGCCGAGCCCGCGCGTGAGCGTTGTCTTGCCGGCCCCGAGCTCACCCGTCAGCACCACGACATCGCCAGCACGCAATTGCGCGGCGAGCACACTGCCGAAGTGCTCCATCGCCTCGGGCGTTCCCACGGTGAGTCGCTCGGTCATGCCGATTCCCCGACCCTGAACCCGCCGCCGACCGTGGTGCGGTGCACTCGACGACCCAACCGCGTGACGAGCTCATATGCGATCGTGCCCGCGGCATCGGCCCACTCGTCGACATGGGGCACACCGTGAGCAGGGTCTCCCCACAGCACGGCCTCGTCGCCCACAGCGACGGCGGCATCACCGACATCGACCACGATCTGATCCATCGCGACGCGACCGACCACGCGGTGGATGCTCTCCCCCAGCAGCACGGGAGCATCCACCGCCGCGCGCGGCACGCCATCGGCGTAGCCCAGGGGCACGAGTGCGAGCGTCGTGGCGCTCTCGGTGCGATGCGCGTAGCCGTACGACACGCCACTCCCCGCCGGCACTCGCTTGACGCCGACCACGCGCGCCGAGAGCCGCATGGCAGGTCGCAAGGCGACGGTGCCGCGCAAGTGCCGCTCGGCGGCGATGCCATAGAGGCCGATGCCGAAGCGCACCATGTCGTAGCGCGCGACGGGGTGGTCGAGCGCGCCGGCCGTCGCCGCGAGGTGGCGAATGCCCGGGTCGAGGCCGACCGCGCGCACAGCATCCACGAAGCGCTCGAACACGACCACTTGTTGGCGGTCGTCGTCAGGCGACGTGTTCGACAGGTGACTGAAAACACCCGTCAGCCGCACGTCGCCGTCGTGCACGGCTCGCGCGAGTCGCTCGAGCATCGGCCCCCACTGCGCTTCAGGCACGCCGTTGCGCGAGAGTCCCGTGTCGGCTTTCACGTGCACGAGGGCTCCCCGACCGGCTGCGACGACGCGCTCGAGCTGGTCGAGCGAGCTGAGCCCGAGAGTGACACCGGCATCGACCGCGGCGTCGACGTCGAACTGCGGGTCGAGCAACCAGGCGACGAGCGGTGCATCGATGCCAGCCCCGCGCAGTTCGAAGGCCTCCTGCAGATCGGCGACACCGAGGTGATCGGCCCCGCCCTCGAGCGCGGCGCGAGCCGACGTCACGGCCCCGTGGCCATAGCCGTCGGCCTTGACGACCGCGAGCGTGTGAGCGCTCGGCGCTGCCGCCCGCAGCGCCTCGGTGTTCGCCGAGATCGCGGCAGCATCGACGCGCGCATCGCGCAACCACTGGCGACTGCTCACATCGACTCCGCGACAACGAACGCAATCGCGACACCCGCGTCGTGCGACATCGAGAGGTGCAGGCGCGCGATGCCTCGTTCGGCGGCGATCTCGGCGACCCGACCGCTGAGTTCGAAGTCGGGGTTGCGCTCCTCGTCGCGCGCGATGCGCATGTCGTGCCAGCGCACGCCATCGGTCGCACCGAGCGCCTTCATGAGGGCTTCCTTCGCGGCGAATCGACCCGCGAGCGACCGCAGGGGCAGCTCGCGCTCTCCCTCCGCGAAGAGGCGCTCGCGCAAGCGCGGAGTGCGATCGAGCGCCCGCTCGAAGCGAGCGAGATCGACGATGTCGACACCCACTCCGATGATCGGCACTGTGCCCTCCGGCTACTCGACCGTGACCGACTTGGCGAGGTTGCGCGGCTGGTCGACGTCGAGTCCCTTCGCCGCCGCAAGCTCCATGCCGAAGATGTGCAGCGGAACCACGGCGAGCAGCGGCTCGAAGAACGGCGAGGCCAACGGAATGCGGATCACTTCGTCGGCGTGCGGCAGCACCGCGGCGTCTCCCGCCTCGGCGATCGCGATGACGCGAGCACCTCGGGCCCTGATCTCTTGGATGTTCGAGACGACCTTGGCGTGCAGCGAGTTCTCGCCGCGCGGGCTCGGCACGATGACGAAGACCACTTG
>SXMH01000089.1 GCA_005777405.1 Actinomycetota bacterium | reverse complement strand
TTCGGCGTCACCAAGCCGTTCAGCCTCGACGAGATCGTCGCCCGCATCAAGGCCATCTTGCGCCGCACGATGCACGAAGAGGACGACGCGATCATCCGCACCGGCGAGCTCACGATGGACCAAGACACGCACGAGGTCACCATCGGCGAAGAAGTCATCGAGCTGAGCCCCACCGAGTTCAAGCTGCTGCGCTACCTCATGCTCAACCCGAACCGCGTGCTGTCGAAGGCCCAGATTCTCGACCACGTCTGGGAGTACGACTTCAACGGCGACGCCGGCATCGTCGAGAGCTACATCTCGTACTTGCGTCGCAAGCTCGACCCGCACACTGACGAGCCGCTCATTCAAACCAAGCGCGGCTTCGGCTACATGCTGAAGGCCGCGAAGAGCTAGCCTGACCGGCGATGGCCGGCCCTTCGATGCACGAGCAGCTCTCCCAGTGGTGGGAGGGCATCTCGTTGCGCACCAAGATCACGGGTGTCACCGTGCTCGTCGTCACGCTCGGACTTCTCGTCGTCGGCATCGGCACCCTGACGGTGCTGCAGCGCACTCTTGTCGACGAGGTCGATCGTCAGCTGCGACAGGCGGCCGAAGAACTGCCCGAGAAGTTCGGGGTCGATGAGTTCGAGACTTTCAACGACCTCACCCCCTCGGTGTTTTCGAACCCGTTCTACTTCGGTGCGGTGTCGGCCGATGGCACGCTCATCGACGACAACCTCAGCATGGGCAACCGCGACGCGGCACCCGACGTGTCGACGCTGACGCTCGACTACGTCTCGACAGTCGACGGGGGCCTCACGCTCACGAGTGACGACCGCACCACTCAATGGCGTGTCATCGCCTTTCCCGCGACGGTCACGACGACCGACCAGAGCTCGTCGGAGACCGCGACCCTCGTCATCGGCGCCGATCTCGCCGACACGAACGCGATCATCGGCAACTTCGCCTCGATCTTCTTGGGCTTCGGCCTCGTCGTCGTCATCCTCAGCGCGGCGCTGACGCGCGTGCTCGTGACCTCGACGTTCCGACCGCTGCGCGATGTCGAAGCGACGGCCGCGCGCTTCGCCGGCGGAGACTTCAGCCAGCGACTCGCCGGGGCCACGCCCAACACCGAAGTCGGTCGTCTCAACCGATCGCTCAACACCATGCTGAGTCGCATCGACCGCGCCTTCGCCGACCGCGCCTCGACGATCGCGCAGATGCGTCGATTCGTCGGCGACGCGAGCCACGAGCTGCGCACTCCCCTCGTGTCGGTGCGCGGCTACGCCGAGCTCTACCGCATGGGCGCGATGAGCTCGCCCGACGATGTCGCACAAGCGATGGAGCGCATCGAGAAAGAGGCGATTCGCATGGGCGCGCTCGTGAGCGACCTGCTCGCGCTCGCGCGTCTCGACGAGTCACGCCCGCTTGACCCCGGGCCGGTCGACCTCGTGCCGCTCGCGCGCGACGCCGCACTCGATGCCCGCGCGAGTGCCCCCGACCGCGTCATCACCGTCGTGGTCGACGACGCCGAGCCGCTCGAGGCCTCGCCGAGGGCGGCCGAACTCGACATCGAATCGACGCAGGATGCTGCACCGCAGCCCGCTGAGCCCGACTCGCCCGAGCCCCCCGCAAAGGGCCGCGCCGGCGCGAGCAAGGCGGCCGGGCGCGGCACCACTCCTCGCACCACCGCACGACCCGGTGCGTCGACGGCGACCGGCGCCATTGCACTGGCCGCCGGCTCGGCGCTCGCGCGCTTGCGCTCGCGCCGACCGCGGCGCGCCGCGGGAGAGGCGCTCGAGAGCCCGCTGCAGCTGCCCGCCGAGGTGGCAGCGTTCTCGGCCGTGGTGCTCGGTGAGGAGAACGGCATTCGCCAGGTCGTCACAAACCTCATGGGCAACGCCGTGCGTTTCTCGCCAGCCGGCTCACCCATCGAGCTTGTGGTCGGGGTCGATCGAGACGAGGGCATGGGAACGATCGCGATCGTCGATCACGGTGAGGGCATCCCGCCGCAACTGCAGCAAAAGATCTTCGAACGGTTCTTCCGCGCCGATTCGTCACGCACCCGCGACACCGGGGGCTCGGGACTCGGCCTCGCCATCGTCGCCTCGATCGTGGGGCTGCACCGCGGACGCGTCGACGTGCTCGATACTCCTGGCGGCGGCGCGACCTTCCGCGTCTCGCTGCCGCTCCTCCCCAAGCTCGAAGCCGACCCAGTGGCCCCCATCGTCGCCGCGACGAGCAGCGCGAACTCGCGTCGCAACTAGCCTCCCCGCGACGGCCGGGCGAGTGACCCGGCGTCGGAGGGAGAGCGACATGACGAGGTACCAGGTCGACAGCGAGGCGGTGCTCGCGTCGGTGAGTTCGACGCAAGGCTCCATCGGGCGGCTTCAGGCCGAGGCGAGCGGGTTGCAGGCGAATCTGCATGGCTTGCAGTCGGTGTGGCAGGGGCCCGCAGCGACGGCGTTCCAGAGCCTCGTCGCCGAGTGGACGACGGCGTACCAGCGCGTCGAGCTCGCCATCACGTCGATGAACGAGGCGCTCGGGCATGCGGGCCGTGGCTATGCCGACGTCGAGCAGCAGACAGCCAGCATGTTCCTGCGGTAGCGACGCTCGTGGGGTCGCGCGGCAGTCGCGCACGATGGCGCCCCGGGGGCCGCGAATACCGCATCGAGAGGATGCTCGCTCGCGGCCCCCGTAGGCTAGAGACGTGACCACCTTCAGCCCAGAGATCGTCGCGGCAGTGCTGCACCACATGAACGACGACCACACCGACGACAGCCTGCTCATCGCCCGCGCGTTCGGCGACCGCGCCGCGAGCGAGGCGCACATGGTGGGTCTCGACGGAGACGGTGGCGACTGGCTCTACCGCACCGCGCCCGAGGGCCCCGAGACCCCGCTGCGGGTCGCGTGGAGTGGCCCCATCACCGAGCGCCCCGAGATTCGTCGAGAGATCGTCGTGCTCTACGACCGCGCGTGCGCCGAGCTCGGCATCGAGGCGCGTCCGCACGACTAACGCGAGCGCTGCGCACGCTCGCGAGCGCGACTGCAGCGCCGGGACTATCGTCCCTGGCGAGTCGACTCGGGCGACCGCTAAGATTAGGTTCGCCTAACCTACGAGGAGAACCCGAACATGAGCAGCAGCGTCGACTCCGTCGCAGAGATCATCCCCTTCTCGCGACTCGTCCGTGAGCGCAGCTCGGCGAGCCACAGCACGAGCGAAGGCGCTGGCTTCATGCACGACTTGCTCAAGGGCGAGCTGGGCCGTGAGGAGTACACGCAGCTCGTGGCTCAGCACTGGGCGATCTACGAGGCGCTTGAAGGCGCACAATCACTCGTCGCCGACGACGCGACGGTGGCTCCGTTCCTCTCCCCCGCCTTGACGCGTCTTCCCGCGCTCGAAGCCGACCTGCAGTTCTTGCTCGGTGACGACTGGCGCGAGTCGATCGAGCTCGTGCCGGCCACGGTCGAGTACGCCGCGCGCATTCGTGAGGTCGCTGCTGAGTGGCCCGCCGGCTACATCGCTCACCACTACACGCGCTACCTCGGCGACCTGTCGGGCGGCATTCACATCGGCAAGGTCGTGGCCCGCCGCTTCGGTTTCGAGACCAACGGCATCGGGTTCTACCTGTTCGACCAGATCGCCGACCCGGCCGAGTTCAAGAACGACTACCGCGCCCAGCTCGACGCCGCCCCGTGGAGCGAGGACGAGAAGAATCGCGTGGTGGACGAGGTGCTGCGGTCGTACGACTACAACACGCGCATCTTCGAGCAGCTCAGCGAGCGTCTCGCCGCGGCGTAACTCGCACTCGTGCACGCGCGCGCCTGCGCGCGCGTTTCGGCGTTCCCGCAGTCCAGCGCGCGCGGCGGCAACTCGGGTGCAGCGCAGACAACGCGAAAGGGCGGCTCCCCCTGAGGGGAGCCGCCCTTCGGCGTTCTACGAAGCGTGGACTAGAAGCGCGTGGTCTAGAAGTCCATGCCGCCGCTCGGGTCGCCCATGGGCGCCGGGTTCTTCTCCGGCTTGTCGGCGACGACGGCCTCCGTGGTGAGGAAGAGACCGGCGATCGACGCTGCGTTGAGCAGCGCGGAGCGCGTGACCTTCACGGGGTCGGCGATGCCGGCACCGAGCATGTCGACGTACTCGCCGGGGGCCGCGTTGAGGCCGTGACCGACCTCGAGGTGGCGCACCTTGTCGGCGACGACGCCGGGCTCGAGTCCCGCGTTGAGAGCGATCTGCTTGAGCGGGGCGTCAATCGCAACCTTCACGATGTTGGCGCCGGTCGCCTCGTCGCCGG
>SXMH01000088.1 GCA_005777405.1 Actinomycetota bacterium | reverse complement strand
GGCGCGTGGGCTTGCGGTCGACCCGAACATTCTGCTCATGGACGAGCCCTTCGGCGCAGTGGACCCCATTGTGCGAGCCGACCTTCAGCAAGAGCTGCTGCGCCTGCAACGCGAGCTCGACAAGACCGTCGTCTTCGTCACGCACGACATTGACGAGGCTTTCCTGCTCGGCGACCAGGTCGTCATCCTCGAGAAAGGAGGCCGCATCGCCCAGAAGGGTTCGCCCACTGAGATCCTCGCCGACCCGGCGAGCGACTTCGTCGCGAGCTTTGTCGGTGCCGATCGCGGCAAGCGCGCCCTGAGCATTCGCGAGGTCGACGGGGCGCGGGTGCTCGTGGATGCGTCTGGAACCGTCGCCGGTCGTCTCGTTGAGGCGGAGTCTGCATGACGTGGGTCATGAATAACCTTGAGCTCATCCTCGACCTCACGCTGCAGCACATTCGACTGAGCCTGTTGCCGATCGTTCTCGGTTTCGTCATCGCTCTGCCGCTGGGGTGGCTCGCCTTCCGCTATCGCCTCACGCGCGGTCTCGTGCTCACGCTCGTCGGCTTGCTCTACACGATCCCCTCACTCGCGCTTTTCGTGGTGCTGCCACCACTGCTCGGCATCGGGTTCCTCAGTGAAGCCAACGTGCTCATCGCCTTGACCATCTACGCCGTGGCCATCATGGCTCGTTCCGTCGCGGATGCTCTCGCGAGCGTCGACCCTGACATCCGGCAGGCGGCGACGGCCATGGGCTACTCCTCGTGGAACCGCTTCTGGACAGTCGATCTGCCGCTCGCCGGCCCAGTGCTGCTCGCCGGGCTGCGGGTCGTCGCGGTCAGCACGGTCAGTCTGCTCACCGTCGGCATCGTGGTCGGCGTGCAGAGCCTCGGATACCTCTTCACCAACGGCTTTCAGCGCGGCATTCTCGCCTCGGTGCTCACGGGGGTCGTCATGACCGTCATCGTGGCGTTGATCTTCGATCGACTGCTCGCGCTGCTGGGGGCGCGGCTCATGCCATGGACACGTGCACGGGAGCGCCGCATGGCGACGCCGACTGCAGAGGTGACCGCATGAACCTCTTCGGCGATGCCGTCGCATGGTTGCTCGACCCGGCGAATTGGCAGGGCTCCGGTTCCATCGGACAGCGCCTTGCCGAGCACCTCGCGTTCACCTCGATCGCAGTGGTGGTCGGGGTGCTCATCGCTGTGCCGCTCGGGTGGTGGATCGGTCACACCGGTCGCGGCAAAGAACTCGTCGTCGGCATTACCGGTGCCGCGCGGGCGCTTCCCTCCTTCGGACTCATTTTCTTGTTCGTCATGCTCGTCGGCATCGGCTTGCGGGTGCCTGCCGCGGTCGTCGTGCTCATGTTGCTCGCGATTCCGCCCGTGCTGGCCGGCGCCTACGCCGGCTTCGAAGTCATCGACCGCCGCACGATCGACGCCGCGCGCGCGATGGGCATGACCGAGTGGCAGATTCTCTGGAAGGTCGAAGTGCCATTGGGGCTTCCCCTTCTCTTCGGCGGTCTGCGGAGCGCGGTGCTGCAGGTCGTCGCGACGGCGGTGCTCATCGCCTATATCGGCTTGGGTGGCCTCGGCTACGACATCGTGCAGGGAATCCAGCTGCGCCGATACGACCAGATGCTGGGCAGCGCGTTGTTGATCATCGCGCTCGCACTGCTGCTCGACGCGATCTTTGCGATCCTCGAGCGCTACTCGGTGCCGCGCGGGGTGCGCGCGGGCCGAGCCACAGATGTTCGCACGACGCCAACCGGGCGCCGCGCGACGGCGGACGAACCCGCCACCACCTAGAGGAGAAGAACGCATGTTCGCAGCAAGGAACAAGGGCCGGCTCGCCATGACGGCGGCCGTGGTCGGGGCATCATTGGCCCTGGCAGGGTGCGCGTCGGGCGACCCGCTCGCCCCCGAGACGGATACTGACGCGCCGAGCGACACGATCGTCATCGGTTCGCAGGCCTACTACTCGACCGAGATCATCGCTGTGCTCTACGCTCAGGCGCTGGACGAGGGCGGCTTCACCGTCGAGCGCAACTATCAGATCGGGCAGCGCGACGCATATATCCCTGCTCTCGAAGCGGGAGAGGTCGACCTCTTCCCCGAGTACTCGGGCAATCTCCTGCAGTTCTGGAACCCCGACACCACCGCTACGCAATCTGACGAGGTCTTCGCCGAGCTCGCGACTGCTGTGCCGGATGGCCTTCAAATTCTCGACCAGTCGCCCGCCACTGACCAGGACAGCTACAACGTGACGGCGGAATTCGCCGAGGCCAACGGCCTTGAGTCGATTGCCGATCTCGCGGGAGTCGACGGCGTGATTCTGGGTGGAGCGCCTGAGCTGGAAGAACGTCCCTATGGTCCGAGTGGCCTGGAGTCGGTCTACGGCGTGACCGTGGCCTTTGAGGCCACGGGTGACACCACGGTCGAGGCGCTGCTTGAAGGCATCGTCAACGTGGCGAACGTCTACAGCGCTGACCCGCGCATCGGCCAGAACGGCCTCGTCACGCTCGCCGATCCTGAGGGTCTCTTCCTGGCGTCGAACGTCGTGCCCGTCGCGTCGGCCGACCTGCCTGCAGAAGCCGTCGAGATCGTGAACGCCGTCAGTGCGGCGCTCACTCCCGAGGGACTCGTGGCGCTCAACGTGCAGAGCACTGTTGACGAGCTCGGCTTTGCCGAGATCGCCACGCAGTGGCTCACGGAGAACGGCTTCCTCGGCTAGACCCGAGCGCAGCATCCACACCGTCCAGGCGGACGTCGCACAGCGCGACGTCCGCCTGCGGCGTTTCTCAGGGCGCTAGTCGTCGCTCGTGGTCGGGTCGCCATCGCCACGTCGATCGGCGAAGCGCGACACGTAGCGATCGAGCAGCTTCTTGATCGCGAAGACCAGCAACCAGAATCCGATGATGACCGCGACGAAGACGTAGGCGGCGCCGTCGAGGCTTTCGGAGATCGAACGGTAGCCGCCCGCGGCCGCGGAGCCCACCGAGACGTAGGCGAACGACCACAGAATGCACGCGGGCGTCAACCAGAGCATGAAGGTGCGATACCGCAGCGTGCTCATGCCGACGACGAGCGGCGTGAGTGAGTGCAGCACGGGCAAGAACCGCGAGATGAAGACGGCGATGCCGCCGCGGTGGTCGAGGAAGTTCTCGGCCCGCTGCCAGTTCTTCTCGCCGATGCGCTGGCCCAGTCGGGATGCTCGCAATCGCGGCCCGAAGTACCGACCGATCGCGAACCCGAGTGAGCCGCCCGTGAGAGCGCCGATGATGACGACGATCGCGAGCGACCAGTAGCCGAGCGGAGAGTCGACCGCGGTGCTCGCGACAAGCACGACCGTGTCGCCCGGCACGATGAGGCCCAGCAGAATCGTCGTCTCGAGCATGATGAACACGCCGGCGAGCACCGTGCGCAGCACCGGATCGACCGATTGCACCAGGTCGAGTACCGCATCGAGCCACTCATTCACGTCGTGAGCCTAGCGACGGCGCCCTCGTTCGGGCTGAGCATTCAGGACCTTCGGCCCTGCAGTGCGATCGCCCGCGTTCCTAGGCTCGACATGGCGAGAACGCCACCCCTCACAATTCAAGGCAGGTGACACCACACCGTGGTCGAATGGCTCGATCCTCTCCTGTTGGCCCGTTGGCAGTTCGGTCTCACGACCCTCTACCACTTCCTCTTCGTTCCGCTCACGATCGGCATGGTCATCCTCGTGGCCATCTTCCAGACCGCCTGGGTGCGCACCGCGAAGCTCAAGTATCTGCACCTCACGCGGCTCTTCGGCAAGATCTTCCTCATCAACTTCGCGATGGGTGTCGTCACCGGCATCGTGCAGGAATTTCAGTTCGGCATGAACTGGAGCGACTACTCGCGGTTCGTGGGCGATGTCTTCGGCGCGCCGCTGGCCATGGAGGGCCTGCTCGCGTTCTTCCTCGAAGCGAGCATGATCGGCCTCTGGATCTTCGGCTGGGACAAGCTGCCCGCCAAGTTGCACCTCGCGGTCATCTGGCTTCTCGCACTGTCGACGACGCTCTCGGCGTATTTCATCCTCGCCGCAAACGCCTTCATGCAGAACCCTGTGGGCTTCGAGATCAACGAAGAGCTGGGTCGAGCTGAGCTCACCGACATCGGAGCCGTGCTGACTAACCCGGTAGCACTCGCGCAGTTCCCGCACACGATCTTCGCGTCGATCATGTTCGCTGCGGTCGTGATCGTGGCCGTGGCCGCCTATCACCTGTCGAAGGGTCAGTACCTCGACGAGATGCGCACGGCGCTGAGATTCGGCCTCGTCGTCAACATCGTGGCGTTCATCGGCGTTGCCCTGTCGGGCGACCAGCTCGGCCTGGTGATGGTGGCGACGCAGCCCATGAAGATGGCATCGGCCGAAGCGCTCTACCAGACCACCGCCGGCGCGTCGTTCTCGATCTTCACGTGGGGCACGCCCGATGGTTCGAGCGAACTGTTCTCCATTCGCGTGCCCTACGTGCTGTCGTTCCTCTCGACGCACGACGTCATGGGCACCGTCGAGGGCATCAACGACCTGCAGGCGCAGTACCAGACTGAGTTCGGCCCGGGCGACTACACGCCCATCATCTGGATCACCTACTGGAGCTTCCGGTGGATGATCGGGCTCGGAGCGCTCGCGGCGCTCGTCTCGGCGGTCGGCCTCTGGCTCACTCGCGGCGGTCGCATGCCCACGCGCACGTGGGTGTGGAAAGTTGCGATCTGGTCTGCCCCCATTCCGCTCGTGGCGAGTCTCGTCGGCTGGATCTTCACCGAGATGGGCAGGCAGCCCTGGATCGTGTTCGGTCTCATGCGCACCGAAGACGGCGTCTCTCCCGGAGTCACCGGCCTCGAAGTGCTCATCTCGCTCATCGCGTTCACGCTCATCTACGGAGCGCTCGCGGTTGTCGAGTTCAAGCTCATCGTTCGCGCCGCCGTCGACGGCCCCAAAGATTGGGCGTCGTACAGCGCGGGAGACGACCCCGACGACGGCTCAGCCGACGTCGACCCCATCCGACTCGCGACCGTCTACTAGACACAGCAGGAGAACCTCACCATGGACCTCGCATACCTCTGGTTCGGCATCGTCGGTGTCATGTTCATCGGGTACTTCGTGCTCGACGGCTTCGACTTCGGCGTCGGCATGGCCATGCCCTTTCTCGCGAAAGACGACACCGACAAGCGCGTCATGATCAACACCATCGGCCCGGTCTGGGACCTCAACGAGACCTGGCTCATCGTGGCGGGCGCCTCGCTGTTCGCCGCCTTCCCCTACTGGTACGCCACGCTGTTTGACGGCTTCTACCTCGCGCTGCTGCTCATCTTGCTCGCCCTGATCGCGCGCGGCGTCTCGTTCGAGTACCGCAGGCTCGGCAGGTCGAGCGAGTGGAAGCGGTGGTTCGATGGGATGATCGTCATCGGCTCGACCGTGCCCGCGTTGCTCTGGGGCGTCGCCTTCGCGAACATCATCCAGGGCGTCGCGATCGACGAGACCGGCACGTACACGGGCACGCTGTTCGACCTGCTCAACCCCTACGGACTGCTCGGTGGGCTCACCACGCTGCTGCTCTTCTTCACGCACGGCGTGCAATTCACGGCCCTCAAGACGGATGGCGAGTTGCGCGAACGGGCGCGGGCGCTCGCCGTGCGCTCGGGACTCGTGACGATCGTGGTCGCAGCGGCGTTCCTCGTGTGGACGGTCATCCAGCATTGGGCGGTGCCGCACATCGCGGTGCTCGTCGGTCTGGCCGCTGCCGCCGCCGTCGCCCTCATCGGGTCGTGGCTCGCCAATCGAGTCGGCCGTGAGAAGCCTGCCTTCTGGCTCATGACCGCGACGATCGGTCTCGCGGTGGCGAGCATTCTCGCGGCGCTGTACCCCAATGTGATGCCGTCGACGATCGACCCGGCATTCAGCCTCACTATCGAGAACGCTTCAAGCTCGGCGTATACCCTTCAGGTCATGACCTGGGTCGCGGTAGTCATGACGCCGCTCGTGCTGCTGTACCAGGGGTGGACGTACTGGGTGTTCCGTCGCCGGATCACTCGTGACTCGATCCTGGTGGCAGCGCACTGAAGCCGCTTGACCCCCGCCTACTGCGCACCGCGTCGGCTGCCCGCACTCTGCTGGCAGCCGGCGCGGTGGTTGCCGCTGTGCACACGGCGAGCATCATCGCGTTCTGCTGGTTCGCGGCCCGGTCGATCGTGGGTGCTATCGAGGGCGCCACGATGGACGAGCTCGCCGTACCCCTGCTGCTGACAGCTGCTGCACTCGCGGCGCGAGCCGTCACCCAGGCACTGCTCGATGCGCTCGCGGTGCGCGGTGCAGCCGTCGTCAAAAGCCAGTTGCGAGCACGAGCGCTCGCGGCGATCGACGCGGGCGGCTCGGCTCTGCTGGGTCGCAGTTCGACCGCGCGTGTCACCACGTTGCTCGGGCAGGGCCTCGACGCGCTCGACGGCTACATCGGCCGTTACCTGCCGCAACTCATCCTCACTGCTGTCGCCACGCCGCTCGTCGTCGGTGTGCTGTTGCTGGCCGACCTGACGACCGGCATCACGGTCATTCTGACGTTGCCGATCATTCCCGTCTTCATGGTGCTCATTGGCCTGGCCACGCAAGCAATGCAGCAACGGCAGTGGACTCTGCTGGGCTCGCTCACGAGCGGTTTCCTCGAGATCGTGCAAGGGCTCTCGACCCTCATGATCTTCGGTCGCCAGCACCGGCAGGCCGAGCGCATCGCTTCGATCACCGAGCAGTATCGCGTGCGCACGATGCGCGTGCTGCGGCTCTCGTTTCTCTCTGGCTTCGCACTCGAGCTCGCCGCCAGCCTCTCGGTCGCCCTCGTCGCTGTCTCGATCGGCGTGAGGCTCATCGAGGGCGATATCGCTTTCGCGCTCGGCCTGTTCGTGCTCATTCTCGTCCCCGAGGCGTACCTGCCCCTTCGACAGGTCGGCGCCCAGTTTCACGCGGCAGCTGAAGGATTGGCCGCGGCGCAAGAAGTGCTCGACCTCGTCGACGCCCCGCATGACCTACCGTCGCCACTTCCGGTCGGCTCCGCACCGGGTAGCGACAGCACGCGACCACAGAAGCGCGGCGCGGCCGAGGCCCCGGCACTTGAACTGCGCGACGTCACCGTGCGGCGCGGAAGTCGCGTGGTCGTCGATCACCTCTCAGGCCAATGGATGCCCGGCACCGTGCTCGCCGTGACCGGCCCGAGCGGCACCGGCAAGAGTTCGCTCCTCGCCGCGATTCTTGGACTCGCTGAGCACGAGGGCGAGGTGCTGCTCGACGGCGAGGTCGTCGCGGCCGCCGAGCGGTCGAGTCGGCTCTCGTGGGCCGGGCAACGCCCCGATCTCACGGCGGGGCGACTCGACCATGTTGTCGCGCTCGGTTCTGAGCATCCCGATGCCGAACTCGCCCGAGAGGCACTGCGGTGGGCCGCTGTCGACGACGTTCCGATGTCGACCGTGCTTGGTGCGGCGGGCGAGGGCGTGTCGGGAGGCCAAGCGCAGCGCATCGCACTCGCGCGCGCTCGCTATCGCGCGGTCGAGCGAGACACCCGCGTGGTGCTGCTCGACGAGCCGAGCTCGGCGCTCGACGCGGGCACCGAAGCTCGCATTGCCACCGCCTTGCGCGAGCTCGCCGATGAGGGTCGGCTCGTCATCGTGGTGACGCATCGGCACGCCTTGCGTGATGCGGCCGATGTCGTGCTCGATCTCGCGGCGACGCGCGGCAGTGCGGCGACGGGAGTGCGATCGTGAGCGCCGAACTGCGCCGGCCGGTGCTGCGCGCGAGCATGCCATCGTGGCGCCGCTTCTGGCCCGCCATCGCTCTGGGGGTGCTCGCGAGCGGCTCTGCCGTCGCACTGCTCGCCACGAGTTCGTGGCTGATCGCTCGCGCCGCTGAGCAGCCGCCGATTCTCTTTCTGGGCTTCTCGATCGTGGGGGTGCGCGCCTTCGCCCTGGGGCGTGCGGCGTTCCGCTACGTCGAGCGGCTCGTCGCCCACGACGCAGCCTTCCGCGCGCTCTCCACGTTGCGAGTCAGCATCTTCCGCCGGCTGCTTCCCGTGGCACCAGCGGGGCTCGTCGGGGTGCGGCGTGGTGACCTCATGACCGCGCTCGTGCGTGATGTCGACGCGCTGCAAGACCTTCCCTTGCGAGTGGTGCAGCCCCTCATCACGAGCCTGACCGTGGCAGGGCTCGCCGTCGTCGGGGTCTCGTGGGTGCTTCCGGTCGCAGGCCTCGTGCTGCTGCTCGGCCTGGCAGCGACAGTGGTCGCCGCGGGCGGCATCATGCTCGCGCTCAGCCGTCGAGCCGATGCGCGCATCGCCCCCTTGCGCGCGCGCCTTGCCGACGCGCTGCTCGACTATCTCGCCCGTTGGGAGACCCTGCGTGTGTTCGGCGCTGACGCCGAACGCCGCGAACAGCTCACCCAGCTCGACCGAGAGTTGCGGCGCGCCCAGACGAGGCAGTCAGCGGCAGCGGGCAGCGTCGCCGCGCTCTTCACCCTTGGGGCCGGCGTCACTCTGCTCGGCACGCTGCTCGTCACCCAGCCATCGCTCGCCGCCGGCGCAATGACCGGTCCGGTGCTCGCCATGCTCGTGCTCGTGCCTCTCGCCGTCTTCGAGGTCGTCGCCGCGCTTCCGCTCGCGCTGAGCGCGTGGTGGCGCGTGCGAGCAAGCGCTGATCGCATCGCGACTGCCGTGCCCGAGGTCGTGCCCGACGAGGTGCCGCAGGCGCCGGCGGATGCCCTCGCCCTGCCCGAGGGACCCCTCGAGCTTCGGCTGCGCGCCGTCTCGGCACGCTGGCCGGGGCAGCAGCATCCCGCCATCGACGATCTTGATCTCGTGCTGCGGCCCGGTGACAGGCTCGTCGTCGAAGGCTCCAGCGGCGCGGGCAAGTCGACTCTCGCTGCCGTGCTCGTGCGTTTTCTCGACCACCAGGGCGATTACCTGCTGGGCGGTGTCGACGTGCACCGGGTTGATCCCGATGTCGTGCGGCAGCGCGTCGTGCTGTGCGAGCAGAGCCCGCACCTCTTCGACGAGAGCATCCGCCAGAACCTGCTCTTTGCGCGCGACACCGCTGACGACGAGGCGTTGCTCGACGTGCTGGAGCGCGTCGGCCTGGGGGAGTGGTGCCGCGACCGCGGCGGTCTCGACGCGCCCGTCGGAGAGCGCGGTCGACTCGTCAGCGGAGGCGAAGCGCAACGCATCGCCGTGGCCCGCGCGCTGCTCGCCGAGCCCACCGTGCTCGTGCTCGACGAGCCGACGGCCAACGTCGATGCCGACCGCGCCGAGCTCGTGCTCGAGCAGCTGCTCGGTGCCGCGGCGGGCGCTGACCGCGCGGTGCTCGTCATCTCGCACACTCCGGTGCCCGACCACCTCGTGACGCATCGAGTCGTGCTCGAGCCGCCGCGGTTGCCTGATCCGCAGGAGTAGGCTGGGCAGCGCCACCGCACCGAATCGACCCCTCAAGGAAGAGAATCACGACATGGTGCGCACCACGGGTCCTGCCCCGAGTTTCACGACGAGCGATGACGGAGTGCCGGTCTATCGACCAGGCCTCGACGACGACGCGGATGCTCCGCGCGAGATGCGCGTCGAGCGCGACTCGCTCGGCGAGATGCCGATTCCCGCGGACGCCTATTGGGGCATCCACACCGCGCGAGCGCTCGTGAACTTTCCGATCACGCGCCGCGCGCTCTCGAACCACCCGAACCTTGTCATCGCGCTCGCGATGGTGAAGCAAGCGGCAGCTCGAGCGAACAAAGAAATCGGTGTGCTGCGCCCCGAGCGGGCCGACCTCATCGATCGTGTCTGCCAAGAGATCATCGACGGTGAGCTGCACGAGCAGTTCGTGCTGGGTGTGCTGCAGGGCGGCGCGGGCACGAGCACCAACATGAGCGCGAACGAGATCATCGCGAACCGGTGCCTCGAGCTCATCGGCAAGCCCAAGGGCGACTACGAGAGCTTTCACCCGATCGATCACGTCAATCGCAGCCAGTCGACGAATGACGTGTACCCCACGGCCATCAAGCTCGCCATGGTGTTCAGCCTGCGCAGCCTGCTCGCCGAGCATCGCTTGCTCATCGATTCTTTCGCGGCGAAGGGTCAGGAGTTCGCGACGATTCTCAAGATCGGTCGCACCCAACTGCAAGACGCCGTGCCGATGACTCTGGGGCAGGAGTTCCGCGGTTTCGCCACGACGCTCGGTGAAGACCAAGAGCGCCTCAGCGAGATCATTCCGTGGCTCAACGAGATCAACATGGGAGCCACGGCGATCGGCACCGGTATCACCGCCGACCCGCGATACGCCGAGGCCGTGCGTCACCACCTCAGCGAGATCAGCGGGTACCCCATGGTCACCTCGCCCGACCTCATCGAGGCGACGAGCGACACCGGCATCTTCATGACCGTCTCGGGAACGCTCAAGCGTGCTGCGGTCAAGCTCTCGAAGATTTGCAACGACCTGAGGTTGCTGTCGAGCGGTCCGCAAGCCGGTCTCGGCGAGATCAACTTGCCGGCGCGACAAGCGGGAAGC
>SXMH01000087.1 GCA_005777405.1 Actinomycetota bacterium | reverse complement strand
CGGTTTCCAGCGCACCGGCGACGCCTTCTGGGCCGCCGGCGCCCAGATGGCGCGCGGGTTCATCAGGGGCGCCACGGCGGGCCGCACGACGCTCACGGGTGAGGGGCTGCAGCACGCGGACGGACACTCGCCGCTGCTCGCGAGCACCAACCCGGCCGTCGTCACCTACGACCCGGCGTTCGGCTACGAGATCGGCCATATCGTGCGCGCCGGACTCGAGCGCATGTACGGCGGCACCCACCCCGATCCGAACGTCATGTACTACCTCACGGTGTACAACGAGCCGATCATCCAGCCTGCCGAGCCCGAAGGGCTCGATGTCGAGGGTGTGCTGCGAGGGCTGTACTTGCTGAACCCGAGCTCGGCGATGGGCCCGAAAGCCCAGGTGCTCGCCTCGGGCGTCGCTGTGCCGTGGGCTCTTGAAGCTCAGCAGCTTCTCGCAGACGACTGGGGCGTTTCCGCCGATGTGTGGAGCGTTACGTCGTGGAACGAGCTGCGTCGCGACGGCCTGGCAATCGACGAGCACAACTTCTTGCGGCCCACGGAGGCGCCGAAGGTGCCCTACGTCACGCAGAAGCTGCAGGGTGCTGAGGGCCCGTTCATCGGCGTGAGCGACTTCATGCACGCGGTGCCCGACCAGATTCGCCAGTTCGTACCCGGTGACTACGCGACCTTGGGCGCCGACGGCTTCGGTTTCAGCGACACCCGCGCGGCTGCTCGCCGCTTCTTCACGATCGACGGGCCGTCGATCGTGGTGCGCACGCTGCAGCAACTCGTTCGCCAGGGCGCGGTCGACGCGAGCGCGGTTCCCGCCGCGATCGAGAAGTACCGTCTCTACGACGTGACCGCCGGCACGACCGGCTCAGTGGGCGGCGAGTCCTAGCGCGGTCTGCGGGCGCCCCCTTGACGGGAGGGCGCCCGCGACTCGATGAAGGAGCACGGTGGCAGAGCTGACGAAGGCGCAGACCCTCCAGTGGTTGCGCAACATCTCAGGAGATTTGGCGACGGCAACGCTCAAGCGCCTCGACGACACCTTGCCGTGGTACGGCACGATGCCGCCGAGCCGCCGGTCAGCTGTCGGCATGGTGGCGCAAGCGGGCATCTCGTCGTTCATCAGCTGGTACGACGACCCCACGTCGCAGCCCTGGATCGCGGCTGACGTCTTCGGCTCGGCGCCTCGCGAACTGCTGCGCTCGGTGAGCCTGCAGCAGACTCTTCAGCTCATTCGCGTGGTCGTGGAGGTCGTCGAGGAACGCGTGCGCGACCGCGACGAGTCGCTGCGGCACGGCATTCTGCTCTATTCGCGCGAGATCGCCTTCGCGGCCGCCGACGTGTACGCGCGCGCCGCAGAGGCCCGTGGACTGTGGGATGCCCGGCTCGAGGCGCTCGTCGTCGATTCGATTCTCAGCGGAGAGTACGACAACGAGCTGCCGAGCCGCATCGCCGCCCTCGGCTGGAACGGTCACGGCGAAGTCTGCGTGCTCGTCGGCACGACGCCGCGCATCGTCGACGTCGACCAGATCAGGCGCACGGCGCGTCACGTCAACGCCGACGTGCTCATTGGCGTGCAGGGCAATCGACTCGTTGTCGTCATCGGACGCGCGACTCCGGAGGGCGAAGACCAGTCGAGTGCTCCGAGCCACACCTTTCAGCAGATCGCCGAGGCGCTGGAACCCTCGTTCGGTGCCGGACACCTCGTGCTCGGCCCGGAAGTGCCCGACGTCGTCGACGCGGGCAAGAGCGCGAAAGCTGCGCTCGCCGGTTTCGCTGTCGCGCGTTCGTGGCGCAACGCTCCACGACCAACGCTCGCCGATGACCTCTTGCCCGAGCGCGCTCTCGCGGGCGACCCGCTCGCGCGTGGCACGCTCGTCAGCCGCATCTACAAGCCGCTCAAAGCCCACAATCCCGAGTTGCTCGTCACCCTCTGGGCATACCTCGACAACGGCCGCAGCCTCGAAGCGACGGCGCGCGAGCTCTTCGTGCACCCCAACACGGTGCGATACCGCCTCAAGCGGATTAGCGAGGTGATCGGCTGGGATGCGACCGGCGCGCGTGAGGCACTCATTCTGCAAACCGCCCTCATCGTGGGCTCGATCTCCGAACCGGAAAGCCCGGTGCGGCGCTGATCGCACGACCCCCGTCGGACTCCCCCCGCGCTGTAGGAGCCGCACAAGCCACCTGTAGCGTTGTGCACGACTTCCCCAACCCACCCCGTCGAACCCCCTTGGGAGGATGGACACCATGATTGTCGTCGTCGCGCCTGGTCAAGGCTCGCAGTCTCCGGGCTTTCTCGAACCGTGGCTCGTAGACCCTGCCCACCGCGCGCAGCTCGAGCGCTACTCCGAGGCCGCCGGCATCGACCTCGTCGCGCACGGAACGGTGTCTGACGCCGACACGATCCGCGACACCGCGATCGCACAGCCCCTCATCGTCGCCGCGAGCTTGCTGAGCGCCTCCGTGCTGCTCGAGGGGCTCGGTGACCGCGTCGGCGCCGTCGCCGGTCACTCGGTGGGCGAGTTCGCCGCCGCCGCAATCGCGGGAGTGCTCGATGACGCCGATGCCCTGCGGCTGGTGCGCGAGCGCGGACTCGCGATGGCTGAGGCAGCTGCCGCAGTACCCACCGGAATGAGCGCTGTGCTCGGTGGGGACGCGGAAGCCCTCGCCGAGCGACTGGTGGAACTCGGCCTCGAGCCCGCGAATCTCAACGGTGCCGGGCAGACCGTCGTCGCCGGCGAGCTGCCAGGACTCGAAGCTCTCGCCGCCGATCCGGTTCCCGGTTCGCGCGTCATCCCCCTCCAGGTCGCTGGGGCCTTCCACACGAGCTACATGGCGCCCGCCGTCGATCGTCTGCGCGCGGCGGCAAGTACGGTCACGATTGCTGACCCGAGCCTGCGGCTCTACACGAACCGGGACGGCTCGGTCGTCTCTTCGGGCCCCACCTTCGTCGACCTGCTCGTCGGGCAAGTCTCCTCGCCCGTGCACTGGGACGCGTGCATGGCCTCGTTCGCTGAAGACGGCGTGACGGGCATCATCGAGCTGCTCCCCGCGGGAGCGCTTGTCGGGCTCGCCAAGCGCGCGCTCAAGGGCGTGCCGACCGTGGCCATCAAGACCCCCGACGACCTCGTCGCCGCTCGAGAACTGCTGGAGACCGCATGACCACCCCCACTCTGCAGCAGGCCGTCGGTTCGCCCTTCACGCGCATCTACTCGGTCGGTGCTGCGCGCGGCGAACTCGTGGTGTCGAACGACGACATCGCCGGACCGATCGACTCGAGCGACGAATGGATTCGTCAGCGTACGGGAGTGATCACCCGCAAGCGTGCGGGGGCAGACGTGCAGGCGGTCGACCTCGCCGAAGCGGCAGCTCGCGAAGCCATCGCGAAGGCGGGCATCGACCCGACGGAGATCGGCGCCGTGATCGTGTCAACGATCAGCAATGTCGTGCAGACCCCGTCGCTCGCCGCGCTGCTCGCTGATCGCGTCGGCGCGACCCCGGCTGCCGCCTACGACGTCTCGGCAGCGTGCGCCGGCTACACCTACGGCATCGCCCAAGCAGACGCCTTCGTCCGCGCCGGACTCGCCCGGTACGTGCTCGTCGTCGGCGCCGAGAAGCTCAGCGACTTCGCGAAGCCCACCGATCGCACGATCTCGTTCCTCCTGGGCGACGGGGCTGGTGCCGCGATCGTCGGCCCGAGCGACACTCCCGGCATCTCCGCCACTGTGTGGGGCAGCGATGGTTCGAAGTGGGATGCCGTCGGCATGGACCGCCCCTTCAAAGAAGCGTTCGACGATCCCGACGGCGAATACCCCACGCTGCGCCAAGAGGGCCAGACGGTCTTCCGCTGGGCGGTCTGGGAGATGGCGAAGGTCGCCCAACAGGCTCTCGACGCCGCCGGCGTCACATCTGACCAACTGGCCGCATTCATTCCACACCAGGCGAACATGCGCATCATCGACGAGTTCGCGAAGCAGTTGAAGCTGCCGGACACCGTCATGGTGGCGCGCGATATCGAGACCACGGGCAACACCTCTGCAGCGTCGATTCCGCTCGCCACACACCGATTGCTCGAGGAGCACCCCGAACTCAGCGGCGGCCTCGCCTTGCAGATCGGCTTCGGTGCAGGACTCGTCTTCGGAGCGCAGGTCGTTCGCTTGCCCTGATCCCCCCGACACCCCCGGCCTGAAGTCGCCCGCGAGCCCTGCGCTCTAGGATGGCTCTCGGTCATACGACACCCCAAGGAGAAGAACATGGCACTGTCCACCGAAGAGGTACTCGCCGGTCTGGCCGAGCTCATCAACGACGAGACCGGTATCGCGGTCGACTCGGTCGCCCTCGACAAGTCGTTCACGGACGACCTCGACATCGACTCGATCTCGATGATGACCATCGTCGTGAACGCGGAAGAGAAGTTCGACGTCAAGATTCCCGACGAAGAGGTCAAGAACCTCACGACCGTCGGCGACGCCGTCACCTTCATCGTCAACGCGCAGGGCTGATCCCGCCGAACCGATGTCGCTCGGGCGGCGGCGCCCCACGGCGCCGCCGCCCGAGCCGCACCACCCCTCCATCGAAAGAGTTGCCGCTATGACCACCATCGTCGTCACCGGAATCGGAGCCACCTCCCCCCTCGGAGGAACCGCACGCGAAAGCTGGGATGCCCTGCTGCGCGGCGAGTCGGGCGCGAGCACGATCGCTCACGATTGGGTCGAGAAGCACGAGCTGCCCGTCACCTTCGCCGCACAAGCCAAGGTTCGCCCCGAGGAGGTGCTCGAACGCCAAGAGATCAAGCGGCTCGACCCTTCGGCGCAGTTCGCACTCATCGCGGCGCGCGAAGCGTGGGCAGACGCAGGCAGCCCCGACGTTGAGCCAGAACGCATCCTCGTCGACTATGCGACCGGCATCGGCGGACTCTGGACTCTCCTCGACGCGTGGGACGTGCTCAAGGAGAAGGGCCCGCGTCGGGTGCTTCCCATGACGATTCCCATGCTCATGCCCAACGCCGCCGCCGCCGCGATCAGCATGGGCCTCGGCGCTCGTGCCGGTGCCCGCACCGTCGTCTCGGCGTGCGCCTCCGGCACCGAAGCCATTGCGAACGCCTTCGAGCACCTGCAGCTCGGACTGGCCGACGTGGTCGTCGCCGGCGGCACCGAAGCGGTCGTGCATCCACTGCCGATCGCCGCCTTCGCCTCGATGCAGGCGCTCTCGAAGCGCAATGACGACCCCGCAGCCGCCTCGCGGCCGTACGACGTCGACCGCGACGGATTCGTGCTCGGCGAAGGCGCCGCCGCTCTCGTGCTCGAGACGAAGGAGCACGCGCTCGCGCGCGGCGCTCGAATCTACGCCGAGCTCGCGGGCGGTTCTGTCACGAGCGACTCGTACCACATCACCGCTCCTGATCCGGAGGGCTCGGGGGCCGCACGCGCGGTGCTCGCCGCTCTCGCGCAGGCCGGCGCCGCGCCCGATGACGTGTCGCACATCAACGCCCACGCCACGTCGACGCCCGTCGGCGACATCGCCGAGTTCGAGGCGCTCAAGCGCGTGTTCGGCGACCGCGTCGGCAGCATTCCCGTCTCGGCGACGAAGGCATCCACCGGCCACCTTCTCGGCGGCACCGGCGCACTCGAGGCAGTCTTCACGGTGCTCGCGCTGCACGAACGCACGGCACCGCCGACGATCAACCTCGATCACCAAGACGAAGCGATCCCTCTCGACGTCGTGACGTCGCCGCGGGCGCTCGGAGACGGCCCGTTGCTCGCGATCTCGAACTCGTTCGGCTTCGGCGGGCACAACTCGGTCGTCGCGTTCCGCTCGATCGACTAACGCTTCGGCGGGGTGGATGCCCTGCTCAGCCCGCGCGGTGCAACCACACCACGCGCGCGCCGTCGCCGGCGTGGCGGAACGGCTCGAGTTCGTCATCCCACGCCTGACCGAGCGCGAGCCGGAGCTCGCGGTGCAGTTCGAGCGTGTTCGAACCGGCGACCTCGAGGGCGTACCGCACGCGATCTTCAGGAACAACC
The DNA here is from genome assembly GCA_005777405.1 of Actinomycetota bacterium. Classification (GTDB taxonomy): domain Bacteria; phylum Actinomycetota; class Actinomycetes; order Actinomycetales; family Microbacteriaceae; genus Microcella. The sequence goes on along the minus strand of SXMH01000087.1, from coordinate 20,614 downwards.
GTGTTGCCAGCAACATCGGTCTGGGCGTAAAAGATGCCGAGGTCGGGCGTGTGCATCCAGCGACCGCCGTCGGTGCCGAGGCCAGCGTCTTCCGTCACCTCGTAGCGCAAGTGCTCCCAGCCTCGCAGTGCGCTCGCGATCTTGGCGCCGGTGCCCCGCTCGCCTTCCCAGACGAATTCGGCGCGCTGCGATCCTTTGAGAGCGGGCTGATCGATCCAGTCAAAGTTCACGGCGCGATCAAGAGCGCGACCTGCTGCCCACTCGATGTGCGGGCAGAGCGCGCGAGGAGCGGAGTGCACGAAAAGCACTCCGCGAGCTTGTACTGGTGCCACGGTGTCGTTCGACACAATTCACTCCGTCCGGTTCAGGTGCGACTTCCCCATCGACCTGGTGCACGGAGCGTGCGGCGTATGCGATTGTTGCGGTCTCCCGCTCACCCCGCATTCTTCCCTAGGACGCCGGGAATCACAAGACTGTGATTCCACACTTCACTACGCATGCATACTCGGCATAGTCTGGAGGCATGACCCTGCGGCATTCCCTCCTCGCGGTGCTCACCCTCGGACCCGCCTACGGATATCAACTGCACGCTGAGGTCATCGAACGCACTCGCCGCGATGCCCCACTCAACGTCGGCCAGATCTACTCGACGCTCGACCGTCTTCGGCGTGACGGCCTCATCGAAGACGCAGGCACCACCGCCGACGGTCTTCCGCTCTACGGGCTCACTGACGAGGGGGCGATCGAGGCCCGCATGCACCTCACCGAGCCCGACCTCGCCGACTGGCACGAAATGGTCGAGCGAGTGTTGCTCGCCCTTTCCCTCCCCGGCGACCAGGCAGAGGCGCTCGTCGCGAACTACCGCCGACTCTGGTCGCCACGCGAGGGCGTGTCGCACGAAGTGCTCGACCCCACTGGCGGCGCGGCGCAGGGAGCCGCTGAACACGCGGCGCGATTGCTGTGCTCTGCCGCCCTCGCGTGGCTCGACTCGCTACCCGCCATCGAGCCGTGGCCGCTGCGCACCGACCGACGACGTCGAGGTCGCCGCGCAGCGGAGAACGCGCACCCCGCGTCCTGACCGCTGCTACTTGGCCTCGCTGTAGCGACGAACCGCCGCGACAGTGACGGGAAACGTGACCGGTGTCGAACCGAACACCACGCGCGCAGCCTCCGCTGCCGCCTCCTGCAGCGCACGAGTAACGTCGGCAACATCGTCTTCAGGACAGTGGACGATGAGCTCGTCGTGCACGAACATGACGAGGTGAGGCTGGCTCGGCAGCGATCCGCGCTCGGGCCGCCAGAGCCGCTGCCGCACGCCTGCGATCCACGTGAGTGCCCACTCCGCCGCTGTGCCCTGCACCACGAAGTTGCGGGTGAAGCGACCCCACGACCGTGCATCCGTGCGCGCCGCTCGCGCGTCTGACTCCGACGCACCTTCCGCGCTCGCCGCCGCCTGCCGCTCGCGCCAGCTCGCCGGCGGCACGGGTGACGTGCGCCCCAGGCGAGTCGACACCGTCTCGCCGCGCTCTCCCGCGCGTGCGGCCGCCTCGACGTACGAGATGGCCCGCGGAAATGCCCGCGCGAGCTTCGGCAGCACCCGAGCGCTCTCGCCCGTCGTGCCGCCGTACATCGCTCCGAGCATCCCGACCTTCGCCTGATCGCGCGATGCCACGGCCCCGCTCGCGACGATGCCCGAGTACAGGTCGACCCCGGCGCCTGCGCGCGCCATTGCGTCGTCGCCCGCGAGCGCGGCGAGGATGCGTGGCTCGAGTTGCGCCGCATCGGCGACCACGAGCATCCACCCGTCATCGGCCACGACAGCCGATCGAACCTGCTTGGGCAATTGCAAGGCGCCGCCGCCATCGGTCGCCCATCGGCCGGTCACGACTCCCCCTGGCACGTACACCGGGCGAAAGCGGGAGTCATGCACCCACTCGTCGAGCCAGTTCCAGCCGTTCGCCGTGAGGAGGCGATAGAGCGAGCGGTACTCGAGCAGAGGTGCGATCGCGGGATGGTCGATCTGCTCGAGCTCCCACGATCGCGTGCTCGAGACATCGAGCCCCGCGCGGCGCAGTGCCTTGACGAGCTCGGCGGCGGAGTCGATGGGGACTCTGCCGATGCCCAGCGCCTGTTCTACCTGCTCGGCGAGACGCTGCAGCCGTTCTGGTCGAGCTCCCGGCGCGGGGCGCGGCCCCAGCGCCTCGGTGAGCAGTTGATCGTGAGCCTCGACGCTCCAGGGCAGACCGCAGTGCTGCATCTCGGCGGCGGCGAGGGCCCCCGCCGACTCGGCAGCGGCGAGAACGGTGACATCGCGCGGGTTCGGTTGCGCGGCGATCTCGCGCAACTGCGCTGCGAGCACCTCCCCTGGATTTGGCAGATGGCTTGCCGGCGCGTCATCGTCGAGCTCGAACAGCGCGTCACCGCGCGCGACTGCTCGTGGTGCACCCCAGTCGCGCCGAGGCGAACGCCCCGCCCTCAGCGCGAGGAGGGCATCGAGGAGCTTGAGGTCGTGGCAGCGTTCGACTCGGACTCCTGCCGCGAGCAACGACGGGTACCACTGCGCGGTGTCGGTCCAGACCCAACGTGGATGCTCGGCCTCGCGCTCCGCCACTGCGGCGGCGAGCTCCGCCTCACCGACGAGGGTGGCGCTGCCCGACTCGTCGACCATGGCCACGCCCTCGGGTCGTCGGTCGAGCACGATGCGCATGCTCTCAGTCTGCCGGTGCGCGGCGACATCACCGCGCAGTCTGGAGCGCAGCATCCACCGCGGTGACCGTGACGATCAGTGCAGTAGCGAGCCGTCCTTCGCCAGCACGTTCTTCTCGCCCGCCTCGATGCGGAAGGGGAAGCGATTCTGCTTGGGCGGCAAGGGGCAGTTGAAGCTGTAGCTGAAAGCGCAAGGCGGCAGAACCGCCGTGTTGAAGTCGAGTGTGATCGACCCGTCGGGGTTGGGGGCGAGAAACAGAAAGCGACCGACGCTGTAGGTGTCGTCGCCGTTCGTCGCGTCGGCGAAGACGAGCTGCAGCGCCCGCCCCGACTTGAAGGCCGCGATGTCGTAGCTGACGCCGTCATAGTCGAACCGGATCTCCCCCGGAACAACTTCATCGCGCGTGTGGCCGTCGCTCTTGAGGTGCTCGAAGCCGACGGTCGTGCCGCCCTCGATCTCGCGGAACGTGCCCGTGATGACCCAGTCGGGGGCGTAGTCGAAAGCGTCGATGCCGCCGAAGTTCTCGATCGCCTCGCTCTCGGAGTCCCACACGCGCAAGCCGTATGATCCGTCTTCGCCCGCGATCACGAACCCCGTCCTGTGCTCATCGAAGCGGATCGCGCTCGGATTCGCGTCGTCCTTGCCGCGCACGAGCACCGTGCCGTCAACGATCGCGCCATCGACGTCGATGCCGTCGGCGGCAACGGCCGTGAGTTGCAGCCCCGACTCCCCCGCCGGCGCAGGCGCCCAGGTTCCGGGCACACCCCAGATGCTCTGCTCTTCGCCGACCCACTGCGTGTTGACGAGCGCCAGCGGACCCTGCGGTTGCACAGCAGCAAGTGCGCGCCGCTCTCGGAAGACGGCGTAGCGATCGGCGGGGCTGGCGGGAGCGGTGGGGGCAGTGGCGGCGTTCTCGGTCATGTGTCCATCCTGTCGGCTCTCGTCAGTGCAACACCGATGCTTCGGCGGCGATTCCCCGTTGAGACTGAGCCTCAGAGCAGGGCGGAGGGTCGCGCGAGCCCCACCGCGAGCACGAGCAGAGAGAGCGTCATGGCGACGGTCACCGCCGCGCGCACCACGTCCGCTCGCGCGTCGGTCTCGAGGCCGAGCTGCCAGCGCCGTTCGATCCACCACAGTGCGGCGAACAGCGCGAGCATCACGACCGTCATCACCCGCACGAGCGGGGCCAGCGGAGCGTCGAGGGCGAGACCGGTCACCTGGTACAGGGCCACAATTCCCCACGGCACGACCGCGATCGCCGCGCCTGCGCAGAACGGCCACGCGGCCCTGCGCAGGTCGTCAGTCGCGCGTGACTGCACCCACAACAGCGCGACGAGCCCTGCCGCAATGGCGTAGCAGAGGATGAGCGTGCCCGCCTCGGTGATGCCGTTGAGCTGCGCTACGAGAAACACGGTGATGCCGGAGAGCTGCGAGAACTCGAGATACCAAAGCCCGCGCTGGTGAGACTCGCGTGACGCCGTCGCTGCGAAAACCCTGCACAGCACGGCGATGAGCGCGACGATCACGGCCGCAGCGGCGAGATCGACAACGGCGAACTCTCCATGACCTGCTGTGCGCAGTGAGAGCGACACCGGCAGCAGCGCAGAAGCACCGTTCACCGCAATCGTGATGAGCGCGATGGCGACGCCGAGGTGGAGTGCCGCTCCGAGGAGCAACCGCGTGCGTCGCTGTGACTCGCGTGAGGTGGGAGCCGTCGACATGTGTCCCCTTCCGCGCGGCCATGCCCTGTCGTCAGTAGGGCGGACGGGACTTGAACCCGTGACCGATGGATTATGAGTCCACTGCTCTGACCAGCTGAGCTACCGCCCCGGGGCCGCGAACAACGGCTCCGCAGCAGAGCCTACCGAGCGCGACCCCCAGAGTGGCTCTCCGTCGGAGTTAGGGTGCGACCGCGTCGGAGTCGTCGGTCGATGCGACGCGATCGGCATCGACGACAGTCTCGCCGCGGTACAGCGCTTCGAAGGTCTCGAGCGTGCGCGTGATGTCGTGCCCTTCGACGATCGCGAGGCTCTCACGCTTGAGAGCCAGCAATTCCTCGTGCGGCATCGTGAAGACGCGGGTCAGCAAGGCCGCGAACTGGTCGATGTTGCCAGGCTCGTAGAGGAATCCGTTCTCTCCGTCGTGCACAAGGTGCGGCAGGGCCATCGCGTTCGCGCCGATCACCGGCAGACCGGAGGCCATCGCTTCCATCGTCGCGATCGACTGCAGTTCAGCGCGCGATGGCATGGCGAAGACGGACGCCCGGGTGAGTTGCTGCTTCAAGTACTCCTCGGGCGCGTGGCCAGCGAAGTGCACACGGTGCTGAATGCCGAGTTGGGCGGCGAGTCGTTCGAGTGCGGGGCGCTGCTCGCCGTCGCCGATGATCTCGACCTTGACGTCGAGTGCGGGGTCGAGCTTCGCCGCCGCTCGCAGCAGTTCTTCGATGTGCTTCTCTGCTTCGACCCTGCCGAGAAAGAGCACGACGTTCTCCGTGCGCGGCTGCATGTTCGGCGTGTAGTTGTCGATGTGCAGGCCGCAGCTGATGGCGTGCACGCCTTCGAGCTCGGTGTAACGCTCGAGGTAGTCAGCCGCCTTGCGCGTCGGCGTGGTGACAGCCTCCGCGAGCCCAAAGGTTCGCCCTGCCGCTTGCCACGCCATGCGCACGGCGGGTTCGCGCAGAGCTCCGACGAACGGCGTGAACTGCAGGCCGTTTTCGGGCATGAAGTGGTTGGTGCCGATGATGCGAATACCGCGCTTCGCCGCCTCACGCGCGAGCCCGCGCCCGACAACGATGTGCGACTGGAAGTGCACGACATCAGGCTTCACCTGCTCGAGAATGCGTGCAGCGTTCTGCTCGATGCGCCACGGCAATGCATAACGCAGCCACGGGTGCGGGTACCACCGCCACGACCGCAGGCGATGCACGGTCATCGACTGACCCTCGTGCTCTTCCACGCGAGTGACGTTGGGGCCGTCTTCCGGGCGAGGTGCGACGACATGTACCTCATGGCCTCGTTCGACGAGTCCTGCGGCGAGTCGTTCAGCGAACTTCGCGGCGCCATTCACATCGGGAGCAAAGGTGTCACCGCCGATGAGGATGCGCAGCGGGCGGGAAGCTTGCTGCGAGTCGTCAGGCACGGCTCCACGCTACCGCAGACAGGGGGCAGGCTCGCGGGAGGCGTCAGCGGTGGGTCTGAGGGTGATGCTTCGCGAGTCGAATGACGCCAAAGATCGCGAGCACGCCCGAACCCACGGCGAGCACCATCCAGCCGAATGGAATGAGTTCGGCCTCGCCCAACACGATGACGGCGATGAGCACGGCGACGAGCGGATCGATGACGGTGAGCCCGGCGATAACGAGATCGGGCGCCCCTACCGAGTACGCGGTCTGCACGAAATAGCTGCCGACAGCGGCCGACACGATGAGCGACACGATCGCGACCACGGTCAACCAGTCGAAATTGCCGTTCACCACTCGATTGATGGCGACCTTCGCGAGCGTGGCCACGAAACCGAACAGCACACCAGCGCCGACGATGTAGAACATCGCGCCTGCCGCCTTGCGCAGCAGCACGAATGCCGCAGCGAACGCCACCAGAATCACCGCGAGGATGACGAGCACGGTGATGAGCTGCCCGCTGTCGATCTCCTGCTCGATGCCGAAGATCGCGGCGATGGCCACGAAGACTCCAACCCCGCCGACGCACATCGCGATCGCGGTGATGGCCTTGCGATCGAGTTGAATGCGCGAGAGTCGCGCGTTGAGCACGGCGGTCATGACGAGCGCGACAACGCCGAGTGGTTGCACGACGATGAGCGGCGCGAAGGCGAGGCTCGTGAGCTGGAGCAGAATGGCGAGCCCGAGCATGATCGTGCCGATGAGCCACGACGGTCGTGCCGCGAGCAGGAGGAGTTGGCGCGGGCTGAGGCCCGCACGCGCGCCACTGCCGTGCGAGGCCTCGACCTTCGTCACACCGCGGTACTGGAACTGCGCGCCGAGCGAGAGGAAGACTGCAGCGACGAGCGCGATGGGAATGCCGATGGCCTGATAGGGGGTGAGCGTGATCTGATCCGTCACGTCAGAGAAGTCGGTCAGCTCCAGCAGCACCCGGTCAATCTACCCCTCGCCACGCCGATACTCTGGATGAATGGCCGTGCTCCCCATCTGCATCACCGGAGAGCCGGTGTTGCATCGCCCCGCATCCCCCGTCGAGACCATCGATGAGGGCATCCGCGCGCTCGTCGCGAACATGATCGAGACGATGCACGAGGCGCCCGGGGTCGGCCTCGCGGCACCTCAGGTCGGCGTCGACGCGCGCCTCTTCGTGTACGACTGGACCGATGAGGATGACGTGCGGTGGCATGGCGTCGCCATCAACCCGGAACTGCTCGTGAGCCCTCCCCCGCTCGGGGAGCCGGACGACGATCTCGACTCGGAAGGCTGCCTCTCAGTGCCCGGCGAGCGATTCCCGCTCCGCCGCTCTGAGCGCGCTCTGCTGCGAGCCACTGACCTCGACGGCAAGGCCTTCGAGATCGACGCTCAGGGCTGGTTGGCGCGAATCTTCCAGCACGAGTTCGATCACCTCGAAGGTGTGCTGTACGTCGACCGGCTGGCCCACCCGCACGGCAAGGCCGCGCTCAAAGCGATTCGACGTCAGTCCTGGGGCGGCCCAGGACAATCGTGGATGCCCGGCATCGACGACCTCGACGCCTGAGCGCGCACGCCCCGGGCGAGATCACGCCCAGCCGGACATCCGCAGCACGGCAGCGACAACGGCCGCCGCGATGATCACGACGATGAACGGCACCTTCACGGCGAACAGCACGGCCGCCACGATGACAGCGGGCAGTCGGGCGTCGAGCGAGAGCGCCTGCCCGGCGCCGAGGGTCTGCACGACGATGAGCGCCGACAAGAGGGCGACGGTGGTGAGCTCGGCGGTTCTGGCCGCTCGCGGCGCCTCGAGCGCGCGAGGCGGCACGAGGTAGCCCAAGAGCTTGATCGCCAGCACGGCGATCGACGCGAGCAGGATGATCTGCCAGATCGTCATGCGTCACCTCCCGCCGCGTCGGGACGAGGACTCGAGAGCGCGTGAGAACGACGTGCGAACAGATCGGGCAGCCCGACCACGAGCGCGACGAGAGCGGCCGCCAGCACCGGGAGTCCTGGCGGAAGCACCGGAATCAACACGGCACAGACGATGGCCGCGGCAATCGCGACCACCACCGGCTGCAGTGCGCGCAAGCGCGGCCAGACGAGCCCCAGGAAGGCTGCTGCGGCCGCGGCGTCGAGCCCCCACGAGCTCACATCGCCGATGAGGTTGCCCACGAGTGCGCCGAGCAGGGTCGTGAGGTTCCACCCGACGTAGATGATCGCTCCCGTGGCCCAGAAGCCGATCTTCTGCCCGACGAGCGTCGGCTGCGCGGTCGCTACCGCTGTCGACTCGTCAATGGTCAAGTGGCCAGCGAGCAATCGCTTGGCCCAGCCCGGGCCGACGATCGGCGAGACCCTGATGGCATAGAGCCCATTGCGCAGCCCCAAGAGCGTGGCGCCAGCGATGGCGGCCGGCCCCGCGGCTACTCCCCCGCTCGCGAGCACGCCGATGAGTGCGAATTGCGACCCGCCTGAGAACATCACAAGGCTCAGCACGCAGGCCTGCCAGACGTCGAGCCCCGAAGCGACAGCGAGGGCGCCGAACGACACCCCGTAGGCGGAGACGGCCAGGCCGACGGCGAGGGATGCTCGCCAGGCCGCACGGCGAGCGGCACGATCATCCGGCTCCACCGGCGTCGCGGAGGACACGCCCGACTCGCTCACGCCGTGGCGGCCGGTTCTGCTGCGGCGGCGCGCACGATCGCCCAGAGCGACTCTGCTTCGACGTCTTTGAATACGACGGCGTAGACCCCCGCGCGGGCTGCTTCGGCGACATGGTCGTCAAGATCGAAGGCTGTGGCGAGCACGATGCGCGGCGCTGGGCCCAGCGACCGCACTGCCAGGTCATTCGCGATGCGGTCGCTCGCGACGAGACCGTTGACCCGAGGCATCTGCAGATCCATGAGCACGACGTCGACGAGTTCGCGCCGAGCGATCTGGAGGGCTCGGGCACCGTCGCCCACCTCTCCGACGACTGTGATGTCGGGCTGCGACTCGAGCACCATGCGCCAGCCCGCGCGCTGCGCAGGCGAATCGTCGGCGATGAGCACGCGCACGAGACGCGACGCGGTCACGAGCGCTCCAGATTCACCCCGTGCACGCCGTTATGGAAGCGCAGCGCCGGAAAGACCACGGAGAGCGAGAATCCGACACCGGGGACCGTCGTGGCTGTGAGGAGGCCGCCGTAGAGCTCAGCTCGAGAACGCATTTCACGAATGCCTCGGCCGTTCGGCTCATCGGTGAGCGCCTTGAGGTCGTCGTCGATCGTGTAGCCGACGACACTCGCATCATTGGGGTCGAGCCCTTCACGCCGGGCCGAGGCGCGCAAGCCGTCGTCGTCGACCTTGACGTGCAGGCCGTCGTTCGACCAGGTAAAGCTCACGCGAGCCTCGGTGCCGGGGCCCCCGTAGCTCAAAGTGTTCGCGAGTGACTCTTGCAGAATGCGGTAGATCGCGAGTTCTGCCCCTTGCTTGAGTTCGAAGGGTTCGCCTGACTCCTCAAACACGACCTCGAGTCCTGAATCACGCATGACAGCGAATAACTCGCGAGTCGACTTCAACCGCGGCTGCGGCGACGTGCTGGCCTCGCCCTCGCGCACGAGCCCCATGACCCGGCGCAGATCAGCAAGGGTCGACCGCGCCGACTCGGCGATGACCCCGGCGCTGCGTGCCGCCGCGGAGGGGTCGGCCGTCGCGGCGTAGCGCGCCCCGTCGGCCTGGCTGATGATGACCGAGAGCGCGTGGGCGGCGACCTCGTGCAGTTCGCGAATGATGCGCAGCCGCCCGTTCTGCTCGGCAGCGGCGAGTTCGAGTTCGATGCGCTGGCGTTCTGCGGCCGTGCGGTCGAACGCGATGCGTCGGGCGCGGGCGCGTGCTCGCAACCAGGCAACGAGCACGATGATGAGAAGCAGCAGCAGTGCCGCGACGACGCCGGCGAGCACGGTGAGTGCGAGCATCCACTGCTCGGCGAGCCAGATCTCCATGCGGAACCGTCCTCCCGTGCAGGGTTAGGAGCACAGGCTATTCGAAACGATGACGTGGTGTGGGCTTCGCCCGAGCCTCGCGCAAGGGCGCGGGCGCTCATCGCGTTCTGCAACGCGATGAGTGGTGGGAATGGCTCCCCGACTTGGACTCGAACCAAGAACCTGCCGGTTAACAGCCGGCTGCTCTGCCAATTGAGCTATCGAGGATCGCTGAAACAGCCTGTCTAGCTTAGCAGGATCGAACGGCGCCTCGTGTGCGCTCGCTCTCGATCGAGAAGCTCAGTAGCCCGCGGCCGCGTCGACGATGCCGACGAATCGGCCGTCGCCCATGAAGCCCCGCACGTTCTCGCTGATGCGGCGTGCGAGCAACGGCGCCGTCATCTCGGGAGTGTCGGCGGAATGCGACGTGATGATGCACCTCGGCTCGGTCCACAAGCCATGGTCGTCGGGCAAGGGTTCGGGCTCCGTCACGTCGAGACCCACGCCGATGAGCTGACCCGAGCGCACCGCATGGAGCAGCGCATCATGATCGATGAGCGCCCCCCGCGCGATGTTCACCACTGCGGCGCCCTCGGGCAGCAACGCCAGTTCGGCAGCCCCCAGCAGGTGACGGCTCTGCGACGTCGACGCGGCCGCGAGAATGAGCACCTCGGCGCTGGGTAGCACCTCGTGCAGGGCATCCACCGTCACCGTGCGGTCGGCTCCCGCGAGTTCGCCAGCCGAGCGGCGCACCACCGTGACGTGCGTGCGATAGGGGCCAAGCAAGCGGATGATCTCGGTGGCGATGCCGCCGGCACCAACGATGACAACGCGGCGCCCGTAGAGGGAGAGTCCCGTACGCTCTGCCCGCCATCGCCCTTCACGAGACTTGGGTCCGAGCTCACGCAACGCTGCCTGCGCGAGCACGAGCGCATGCTCGGCAACCGGCTCGGAGTACGCACCTTTGGCGCTCGTGATGAGGGGCCCTGAGCCGTCGGCGAACGTCGCGAGCACGTCGGCGAAGCCATCAACGCCCGCCCACGGAAGCTGCACCCAGCCGATGCCGGGGTGGTCGCGCAGCACGACCGCGAGCTCGTCGGCACGTCGCTCGCTGAGCCAGACGAGTCCGCGCGTAGCCTCCGAGAGGGGAGCGACCTCGCCTCCCCCCGCGATGACCGCCGACGTGAACAGCTCGCTCGGCGACGGCAGCACGGCGATCGGGCCGGACTCTGGACGACGCGTCGCAAGCACTCCGTGGCCCGAGAGCGGGTCTCGGTGCTGCTGCATCACCACAGGATTCGCGGGTTCGAGGGTTCGTGTCGGCTCGGTCGTCACGGCTTGTCTCCCGGTGGGGTTGGTTCTCTGACGGCGGATGCTGCGCTCAGGCGCGCGCGCCTGCAAGCTCTGCGAGCGCGCGCACGTAGGGGTGAGCCGAATCCGCCAGCACGTCGTCGATCGGTCCCATGCCGACGATGACACCACGGTGCAACACGGCGAGTCGCTGTGACAGTCGGCGCACTTCGCCAATCTCGCTGCTGACTACGAACGCGGCGAAGCGGCGACTGCGTTGCACTTCGGCGAGGTGATCGAGAATCGTGCCGCGCACGGTGGCATCGATGCCCGCGGTCGCTTCGTCGGCGACGAGCAGTTCGGGGTCGAGCACGAGCGCGCGCGCGATCGCGACCCGTTGACGCTGGCCCCGACTGAGTTCGTGCGGGTATCGCGGCATCGTGGCGAGAGTGAGGTGCATGGCGTCGAGCGCCTCGGCGACAATGCCGCCAGCAATCGTCTTCGACAGCTTCGGCTCGCGCTGAAAGAGCGGCATTGCGACGTTCTCGCCTGCCGTGAGGTGCGGGTCGAGCACCGATCCCGCATCTTGCGGCACGTAACCGACGCGCAGGGCGAGTTCGTCGTCATGCCGACGGGTGAGGCTGCGCACGTCGACGCCGAGCACCTCGAGCGCTCCGCCCGCCACGTGCACTCCACGGTCGACACTGCGATCGGTGTAGCCGGCGATCGCGCGAGCGAGCGTGCTCTTGCCGCTGCCCGCGTCGCCGACCATGGCAAGCGTCTCGCCAGGAGCGATGTCGAGACTCACGCCCGTGACGGCATCGACGTCGCGGTGTCCGAAGCCGGTGCGATACCGCAGAGTGAGATCGCGAGCGCGAACGGCAGAGTCTGTCACCCGAGCGATCCTAGTCTCCGCGCACCCGGCGGCGTTCGCCCTCGAGCTGCACGAGCTGCTCTTGCAGTGCCCGATACCGCTCGGGTTCGGCGGCCGCATCGGTGCGCTGCAGAGCGCCGAGCAGCTCGGTCTTGCGGCGCAGCAGGTCGCGGTCGATAAGCGAGGTCGTGATGCCGTGGCAGTACTCTTTGGCCTGCCCTTCGCGCACCGGCAGCGGAGCGATCGCCAGTTGCGTCACGAGCGGGCTGAAGGCGGGGGGCGCTTCTTCTGAGACTTTGCGCGCCCAGTCAGCCGTGCCGTATGCCTCGATCGCGGCGAGCAGGGCATCCCGCACCGTCGCGAGAGCGGGCTGGCGGAAACTCGTCGCGAGCGCGCGTTGCGCCGTCTCGAGCGGCACCTCACCGGGATGCTGCAGCAGCGCCATGAGCAGTTCGCGCTCGAGCCTCGTCACAGGGTCGTTCGGCAACTGCGCGACGCCGATGGTGGGGGCGGCGACGTCGCCGGAGGCGAGCGAGCCCCCTCCTGGCGGGATGCCCTCCGCCCCACCCTCGCCGGCGCGACCCTGCGCGGCGACGCCGCCAGACTGTGCGCTGCCGGTGTTCGCCGCGCTGCGCGCCGGGGCCGAGCGACGGGCGGCACGCACCGCCTGCCCCACTTCTTGCGGGTCCATGCCGATCCATCCGGCAAGCGTGCGGGTGTAGCCGACCGAGAGCGACTCGTCTCGAATGCCTGCCACGATCGGTGCCGTGGAGCGGAGTGCCGCAACCCGGCCTTCGACGGTCTCAAGGTCGAAGGAGTCGAGGGCGCGCCGCACCATGAACTCGTACATGGGCTTGCGGTTCTGCACGAGCATCCGCACCGCATCGTCACCGCGCTGCAAACGCAAATCGCACGGGTCGAGACCGTCAGGAGCAACGGCCACAAAGGTCTGCGCCGCGAAACGCTGCTCATCGGCGAAGGCGCGGCTCGCGGCCTTCTGCCCCGCTTCGTCAGGGTCAAAGGTGAAGACGACCTCGCCGAGCGCGTGCACGTCGCGATTATCGATGTCGCCCATGACACGGCGGATGATCGTGATGTGGTCTCCGCCGAAGGCCGTGCCGCACGTCGCGACCGCGGTCGTCACGCCGGCCAGGTGACACGCCATGACGTCGGTATAGCCCTCGACGACCACCACTTGCTTGCCGCGCGCGATGTCGCGCTTTGCCAAGTCGAGGCCGTAGAGCACCTTCGACTTCGAGTACACAGGCGTCTCGGGCGTGTTGAGGTACTTCGGGCCCTGATCAGTGTCGAGCAGCTTGCGCGCGCCGAAACCGAGCGTCTGCCCCGTGACGTCTTTGATCGGCCAGATCAGTCGGCCGCGGAATCGGTCGTAGGGCTTGCGATCGCCTTGACCCTGCAGTCCGCTCGCGAGCAGCTCTTCGGCGGTGAAGCCGAGGCCGCGCAGATGGTCGCCCAGCGCGTCGTAGGAGTTCGGCGCGAACCCGACGGAGAATCGCTCGGCCGAGGCCGGGTCGAAGCCGCGCTCGCCGAGGAAGCGCCTGGCGGGTTCGGCCGCGGCTGTCGACAGCTGCTCGCGGAAGAACTGCTCGGCGGCCGCGTTGGCAGCGAGCAACCGGCTGCGGTTGCCCTGATCGACGGCGGGGCCGCCCTCTTCGTAGTGCAACTGATAGCCGAGCCGGCCTGCGAGCCGTTCGACGGCCTCGGCGAAGGTGACGTGGTCCATCTTCTGCAGGAAGGTAAAGACGTCACCGCCCTCGCCGCAGCCGAAGCAGTGGTAGAAACCGACCTGCGGTCGCACGTGAAAACTTGGGCTGCGCTCGTCGTGGAAGGGGCACAAGCCCTTCATCGAACCGATGCCGGCACCCTTCAGAGCGACATAGTCGCCGACGATATCGGCGATGTTGGTGCGCGACCGCACCTCGTCGATATCACTGCGTCGAATGCGGCCTGCCACCCTGCCGATTCTAGGTGCGCGGGGATGCGCTGCCGCTGTCAGCCGACGAGCCTGAGGTGCCAGGCCAACGCCGACTGGTCTGTGAGGGAGGCAACCTGGTCGACCACGACCCGCCGCCGAGCCGCGTCGGAGTCTGCTGCGCGGAAGTCGTCGGCGAAGCCCGGGTCGAGGTGAGCATCCCCCGCCGCCCACAGGGCGTCGGCGAGCTCGCTCAGCACGGCGCGCTGGCGCGCGTAGATGGGCTTGCGCGAGTTCGTCGACATGACGTTGGCCGCGACGATGCCCTTGAGTACCGCGATTTCGGCTTGCGTCTCGCGCGGCACCACGACGTCAGCTCCGAAACGCGCGAGGGAGCCGCTCGGATGCGCGGCGCGAGTCGCGTGCACAGCCTCGTGCGCGAAGCGTCCGATGAGCTGGCTTGTGAGGTTCTTGAGGCGCGCGAGGTCGCGGCGCGAACCGTTCCAGGTGTCGATCCAGTCGTCGAGGTGGTCGAGCCGGTCGAACGCTGCAATGAGTTCGTCGTGGCTGATCTCGCCGCCGATCCATTCGAACATCGCGTCGACGAGCGCGTCGTGCTCGACCCGCGCGCTCAACGCGGGAACGTCGAGGTAGCCACTGACGATGGCGTCTTCGAAGTCGTGCACGCTGTAGGCGATGTCGTCGGAGAGGTCCATGACTTGCGCCTCGATGCAGCGCACGCGGTCGGGCGCTCCCCCGCGCATCCATTCGAAGGCCTCGGCGTCGTCATCGTAGAAGCCGAACTTGCTGCGCCCGCTCGGGTCGGGAATGCCCTGCGATTGCGGCCACGGGTACTTCGTGCTCGCGTCGAGGCTCGCCCTAGTGAGGTTGAGGCCGAAGCTGCGACCCTCGGGGCTGAAGACCTTCGGCTCGATGCGGGTGAGCAAGCGCAGGGTCTGGGCGTTGCCCTCGAAGCCGCCGATGTCGCTCGCCCAGTCGTTGAGCGCGCGTTCGCCGTTGTGGCCGAACGGCGGGTGGCCGAGGTCGTGCGCGAGGCATGCGGTGTCGACGACGTCGGGGTCGAGCCCGAGACTCGTCGCGAGCTCACGGCCCACCTGGGCGACCTCGAGCGAGTGGGTGAGGCGATTGCGCGCGAAGTCGAGGCCCGCCGTGGGGCTCAGCACTTGCGTCTTCGCTGCCAGGCGGCGCAAGGCGCTGGAGTGCAGCAGGCGACCGCGATCACGAGCGAAGTCGCTGCGGCGGCTCGAGTGCTGCTCGGGCATCCAGCGCTCAGTATCGGCCGGACCATAGCCCGGGCTCTCGTGAATATGCACGCTCAGCCGCCCGAGTGGTGCAGTTCGGCGGCGGTGACCTCGGCGCGGCTCGCGCCCGTGAGCTCGCGACTCTCGAGCCAGCGATCGGGCAGCGAGGGCTTCTTGGGGGTGCCTGCTCGGCCGCGCTGACCTTCGGCGGGAGCGCCGGGATACGGCTCATCGCGATCGAGTTCGCCGAGCAGGTCATCCATCTGCTGGAGGCTCTCGACCGCCGCGAGCTTGGCGCGCAGCTCGCCGCCCACGGGATAGCCCTTGAAGTACCAGGCGACGTGCTTGCGAATGTCGCGGCACGCTTTGGCCTCGTCGTCGAAGAATTCCACGAGCAGTTCGGCGTGGCGACGGAAGGCATCGCCGACCTCGCCGAGTGAGGGCATCGCCTTGTGCTGCTCTCCTCTGAACGCCGCGGCAAGGTCGCCGAAGAGCCACGGACGACCAAGACAGCCACGCCCGACGACAATGCCGTCGCACCCCGACTGCTCGACCATGCGCAGAGCATCTTCTGCCGACCAGATATCGCCGTTGCCGAGCACGGGCACGCTCGTGATGGTCTCCTTGAGCGTGCCGATCGCATCCCAGTCGGCGTTGCCGCTGTAGAAGTCGGCGGCGGTGCGCGCGTGCAGAGCGATGGCCGCGACCCCCGCGCCCTCGGCAGCCTTGGCCGCTTCGAGGTAGGTGAGGTGATCGGCATCGATGCCTTTGCGCATCTTGACGGTCACGGGAATGTCGCCGGCGGCTTTCACCGTCGCCTCGACGATGCGGCGGAAGTGCTCGAGCTTCCAGGGCAGGGCTGCTCCCCCACCCTTCTTCGTGACCTTCGGTACCGGGCACCCGAAGTTCATGTCGATGTGATCGGTCAGGCCCTCGCCGACGAGGAACGCGGCCGCCTCGCCCGCCGTCACGGGGTCGACGCTATAGAGCTGAATGCTGCGCGGCGTCTCGCTCTCGTGGTGCGAGATAAGTCGGAGGCTCTCGGGCGTGCGCTCGACGAGCGCCCGACTCGTGATCATCTCGCTCACGTACAGGCCCGCGCCGTACTCACGGCACAGCCGCCGGAACGCCGTGTTCGTGATGCCCGCCATGGGAGCGAGCACGACGGGCACACTCAGCGGAATCGGTCCGATGCTGAGCGGTGCGGGCAGAGTGGCGGTGGGCATGAGGGTTCTATTCTCCCAGGTCGCGCCGGGAGCGCGTGTCAGAGCGCGCGGCCTCGGTCAGAGCGACGCCCGCGCGTGGGCCTGCTCGATGATGCGCACCGTTTCGAGCGCGTGGCGAACATCCACCGGAACGGGCGCGCCGTCACGGATGCTCGCCGCGACCTGCGCGTAGAAGTCGGGGTAGGCGCCCGCCTCGGTGGGCACGGGAACGAGCGGTTGCTCGCCGTTGTCGACGCCGAGCAGTCCCCAGGCCGCCTTCGGCGTCTCGCCGTAGCCGTCGCTGCCCGGCCAACGGCCCACCTTGAGGTCGGGCTCTTGGCCGTCGAGGCCGTACACGCTGTATCCGCTCTCGTCGCCGAGCACGCGGAAGCGGGGACCGCTCTGCGCCGCAACGCGGCTCATCGTGAGGTGGCTGCGCACGCCGCTGTGGTGCAGCAGCGACACGAACGCGTCGTCTTCGCTGCCGAGCCCCTCGCGCACGGTGCGCAGCTCGGCGGCCTCGAGCGTCGCAGGCCCGAACAGGGTGAGCGCCTGGTCGATGAGGTGGCTGCCGAGATCGAACAGGATGCCGCCGCCCTGCGCGGGCGTGATCTGCCCCTGCCACTGATCGCGCTTGGGGGCGCCGAAGCGCTCGAAGGTCGACTCGAAGCGGTGCACGGTGCCGAGCGCGCCGCTCGCGACGAGCTGGCTCACGGTGCGGAAGTCGCCGTCCCAGCGACGGTTCTGGAAGACGGTGAGCGGCCGCTGCGCGCGATCGGCCGCGGCGATGATCGCCTCAGCATCGGCGACCGTCGGCACGAACGGCTTGTCGATGACGACGGCGGCCCCGGCCTCGAGCGCCGCGATCGCCTGCTCACGGTGCACGTGGGGCGGAGACGCGAGCACGACGAGGTCGAGGTCTCCGGCGCCCTGCAGGAGAGCATCCGTCGTCATGATGTCGGCTTCTGGATGCGCGGCGCTCGCGCTCGCTGCCCGCTCGAGGTCACTCGTGGCGATCGCCGTGATCGTGAACGCAGGATTCGTGGCGAGGAACGGCGCGTGGAAGACTCGACCCGCGAGTCCGAAGCCGATGATGCCCGCTCTGATTGGTGCGCTGGAGGTCATGGACTCGAGCCTAGAAGGTGAGGAGCGTGCGATGTCAGAACCAGTGCTCGGTGGCCGGGAGCGAGTCGCCGCGGCGGCCTCGACGTTGGGCCTGGCCGTGGAGTTCGTGCCGCGCATGGCAGCGCGCTCGCTCGATGAGGCCGCCGAGCTGTTGGGCGTGACGCCCGCCGACATCGTGAAGTCGCTCGTCGTGAAACGCAGCGACGACACCTATCTCTTCGCGCTCATCCCCGGAGATCGGCAGATCTCGTGGCCGAAGCTGCGCGCGCTCGTGGGCGTCAACAAGCTGCAGTTGCCCGACCCCTCACTGGCGTTCGAGGCGACCGGGTTCGAGCGGGGCACGATCACACCGCTCGGCTCGACGACCGCCTGGCCGGTCTTCGCCGACGAGCGCATGACGGGTCGGCGCGTCTCGCTCGGCGCTGGCGAGCACGGCTACTCGCTCTTCGTACAGGCGGATGAGTTGCTCACCGCGCTCTCCGCCACTGTCGCCGACATCAGCGAGCCGCTCGCGCCGCGGTAGCCCGCACGGGTGGGTCGCGGTGGGGGTTGCGGCGCGGGGGTTGCGGCGCGGGTTGTCAAGAATTCAGGACTCGCGAGCGGCTGGTGTCGTGCGACGCCCGAGCTGGTGCGGGTTGCTCGCACCCGGCCGAGCGCTTAGTCCTGAGTTGTTGACGCGGCGGGCGGGGGCACCAGGCACGAGTCGCCCTCGCACGCCTCGGCAGCGGGGTCGCCGAGCATTGCGAAGGGCTTCGGCGCAGCATCCATCGTCATGAGGCCTCGACGGGCGCAGTCTCGCGCTCGGAGGCGGCCTGTTGCAACGCAGCGAGGAAACTCGCCGACTCTTGCGCGCCCGAAATGCCGTACTTGCTCTCGATCACGAAGAACGGAACACCTTGGATGCCGTAAGCCACCGCCTGCGCCATGTCAGCTTTCACGTCGGCGAGGTATGAGTGTTCGGCAAGCGCCGTTGCCGCCGCCTCACGGTCGAGCCCGATCTCGCCGGCCAACTCGACGAGGTCGTCAGCGCGACCGATGTGACGGCCCTCAGTGAAGTAGGCACGCAGGAGGCGCTCCTTGAGTTCGACCTGCTTGCCATTCGCCTTCGCGAAGTGCAGCAGCTCGTGCGCGAGCACCGTGTTGGTCTGGTGGATGCGGTCGTAGTGGTACTCGAGGCCCACCGACTCGGCGATGCCGCTCACGCGATCGACCATGAGCTGAGCTTGCTCGGGGCTGACGCCCTTGCGCTGGCTCAAGTAGTCGACGGGCGAGCCGTCGAAGTCGACCGGAGTGTCGGGCGCGAGTTCGAAGCTGCGGTAGGTCACGTTGACCTCGCCCTCGAACTGCTCGACCGCGGCCTCGAACTTGCGTTTGCCGATGTAGCACCACGGGCACTGCACGTCGGACCAGATCTGCACGTCGATGGGGTTACTCACATGAAGGTGAACGCTCTGCCGCCTCGAGTATTCCCGGCCGGTGGTGCTTGCGCGCGCTGAGGGTCAACAATTCAGGACAGCAGGTGGTGGTCGCCGCGGTCGAGGGCTCACCGACCGCGGAACCGCGCGGGTGCGACGACGACGTCTGATTGTCAGTCCTGAATTGTTGACGCGGGATGCTGATGCCGGGTCTCGGCGCGGGCTGGGCAGTGCGACTCCGCGGGCCGTGAGAGCAACCCGAATGGCATCGAGCACCACGGCCCACTCCCTGAAGACGTGGCGCGCAGTGGGCCTGAGCGCGTGAAACCCGACACGTGTGGCCGCCAGATCTTTGGCGCGGTCGGGCTCGAATCGATCGCGATGAAACTCGTCGCCGTCGATCTCGAGAGCGAGCGACTCTTCGACGAGCAAGTCGATGGGGCTCGGGTTGTCGGGCAACAGCACTTGCTCGCGCACGCGCAAGCCGGCTGCGACGAGCCGCGTGCGGGCGAGACTCTCGGGCAGTGAGTGGCATGACCCGCTCGAGGCCGCGACCAACCAACGCCGGCGCGCAGGAAGTCGGTTGCTGAGCGCGGCGAGATCGAGAGCATCCACCCGGTCGGCGCGCCGCGCCCAATCGATCGCCGCAATGGCGTCTTCCGCACGCTCGTGAAGGCACGCGTGCTCGAGGGCGTCGAGAATCGCGACGACACCATTCGACGTGTCGCGGTCGTGCAGCTGATTGATCCAGTGGATGCTCGCACTGGCTCGCTGCGGCGACTCGACGAAGGCGACCGTACGTCGTCGGGGGCACCGCAATCGTGAGCCGTTGACGGGCACGGCAACACGCAGGCGACCGGGGGCACGAACCCAGCCGCCCCACGCGGCGATCGCGCTGAGACCGGTGAGGCGACCGCCCACTCGGAGCGCGCGCATGCGCGGGTCACCTTCAGCCCAGGTCGAATACCAGCCGCGGCGCACGCGCGTGATGGCGCCAGCGCGCACCGCCGCGGCGAGCAGCCGATCGGCATGACCGCGAGCGACGAGGTAGGCGCGGCCCGCGGCGCCACCGGCGGTGCGGATGTCATCGACGAGAGCGGAGAACACGCCCGACACTGTGCACCCGGAGTGCGCTGGCTGCCCGGCTAGGGCCCGAGACTGTGCAGGCCCACGGGCGAGTCAGTCGCTGGGGAGGGGCGAGCGCGGGGCGTGCCGGGCACGCGCTGTCAAGAACTCAGGACATGGGGATGCTCAACCTGCCTTGCGCGCACTCGCAGCGCGAGCATCCAGAGGTTTGTCCTGAATTGTTGACGCGAGCCGCGCCCAGCCCAGCGCAGCTGCAGGGGGCTACGCGCCGAGCAACTCCCCGGCCAGGTAGCGTTCGAGACCCTCGAGCGGGATGCGCTGCTGCTCCATGGTGTCGCGCTCGCGCACCGTGACGGCGTGGTCGTCGAGGGTGTCGCAGTCGACCGTGACGCAGAACGGCGTGCCGATCTCATCTTGACGGCGGTAGCGGCGACCGATCGCGCCGGCGTCGTCGAAGTCGACGCTCCAGTGCTGGCGCAGGCGGTCGGCGAGCTCGCGGGCCACGGGCGAGAGCTGCTCGTTGCGCGAGAGCGGCAGCACCGCCACCTTGACGGGCGCGAGTCGGCGGTCGAGCCGCAGTACCGTGCGCTTGTCGACGCCACCCT
>SXMH01000007.1 GCA_005777405.1 Actinomycetota bacterium | reverse complement strand
GAAGGTGCGGCCGACGTAGCGGTTCTTGTAGAAGCCTTCGCGGTACTCGATGCCGAGTTTCTGTGCCACTTGCATGGCCGCAGGGCGCGACGAGTCGGGAATCGGCATGACGACGTCGATGTCGCCTTTGGGGGTGTACTGCGCGATCGTGTCAGCGAGGCGATCGCCGAGGCGCAGGCGCGCTTCGTAGACGGAGATGCCGTTCATGATCGAGTCAGGGCGCGCGAGATAGACGTACTCGAACGAGCACGGGATGAGCCGCGGGTTGGCGGCACACTGCCGTGCGACCATCTCGCCCGAGGCCGAGATGAACACTGCCTCGCCGGGCGCGATGTCGCGCACCGTCTCGTAGCCGCCCGCTTCGAGCACGAGCGACTCGCTCGCGACGACCCACTCGTCACCGGTGAGGCCCGTGGTGCGGCGGCCCAGAATGAGCGGCCGAATGCCGTAAGGGTCGCGGAAGGCCAGCAGTCCGTGGCCCGCGATGAGCGCGATCGCCGCGTACGACCCTTCGACGCGCTCGTGCAGGCGGCTGATCGCGGCGAAGAGCTGGTCGGGGTCGAGGTCGTCGCCGCGCACCTGGGTCTGCAGCTCGTGGGCGAGCACGTTGACGAGCAACTCGGTGTCGCTGTTGGTGTTGAGGTGCCGGCGGTCGACCTCATGCAGCTCGCGCGTGAGTTCGCGGGTGTTCGTGAGGTTGCCGTTGTGCACGAGGATGATGCCGTAGGGAGCGTTGACGTAGAAGGGCTGCGCCTCTTCTTCGCTCGACGCCGACCCGCGCGTGGCGTAGCGAACGTGGCCCAGCCCGAGAGTGCCGAGCAGGCTGCGCATGTCACGCGTGCGATAGGCCTCACGCACCTGGCCCTTGGCCTTGACGATGTGCAACACGCGACCTTCGGCCGTGGCGATGCCCGTGGAATCTTGGCCGCGATGCTGCAGCAGCGCGAGCGCGTCGTAGACCTGCTGATTGACCGGGCTCGACGAGACGAGACCGACGATGCCGCACATGCGGGAAGTGCTCCAGACCGTAAGGTTGACGGTGACGAGGCCAGTCTGTCAGACCGCGGAACGGATGAACGAATGACGAACTCCTATGCCGCCGCCGGAGTCGACACGGCTGCGGGTGACCGCGCTGTCGAGCTCATGAAGGCGTCGGTCGCGGCGACCCATGGCGCCCAGGTTCTTGGCGGCGTCGGCGGCTTCGCCGGCCTGTGGGACGCCTCGGCACTGCGCGACTATCGTCGCCCCCTCCTCGCGACGAGCACCGATGGCGTCGGCACGAAGGTCGCCATCGCCCAGGCCCTCGACATCCACGACACGATCGGCCAAGACCTCGTGGCCATGGTCGTTGACGACATCGTCGTCGTGGGCGCGAAGCCCCTCTTCATGACCGACTACATCGCCTGCGGCAAGGTGCACCCGCAGCGCATCGCCGACATCGTGCGGGGCATCGCCGAAGCGTGCGCGGCCACGGGCACGGCCCTCGTCGGGGGTGAAACGGCAGAGCATCCCGGTCTTCTGGGCCCCGACGACTACGACGTCGCCGGTGCCGCCGTCGGCGTGGTCGAAGCCGACGAGACCCTGGGCCCGGAGCGCGTGCAGCACGGCGACGTCGTCATCGCGATGGCAAGTTCGGGCCTGCACAGCAACGGCTTCTCGCTCGTTCGCCACATTCTCGCCCAGCGCGGCATCGGCTATCACGACGAGCTCGCCGAATTCGGCGGCGTCGTTGGCCGTGCGCTGCTTGTGCCGACCGCCCTCTACACCTCGCCCCTGCTCGCCGTGCTCGACGAGCTGCCCGGCGCCGTGCACGCACTGAGCCACGTGACGGGCGGTGGCATCGCGGCGAACCTCGCGCGCGTGCTGCCCGTCGGCAGCTGGGTCGAACTCGACCGCGGCTCATGGAGCCCGCCCTCGATCTTCCGCGTGCTCACCGACATCTCAGGGGAGTCGCTCGAATCGACGGAAGGCACCTGGAATCTCGGTATCGGGATGCTCGCCGTCGTTGCCCACGACACCGCGAGTTCGGTCATCCGCGCGTTGGAGAGCCGCGGCGTGCCCGCCTGGGTCGCCGGCCGAGTCTCCACGGCCGCCCACGACCTCAGCGGGTTCGAGCAGGGCGCCAAGGGTGTCGACGGTGGGGCCGTGAAGCTCGTCGGGGCGTTCGCGCAATAGCCGCCCTCGGGAGAGCGTGAGGCCCCGTCTCGGGAACGTCGGCACGCGTGATGTGTGTAGAGAGGAAACCGCACGTGGACGTCACCGAGCTATCCCCGTTCGCTGTGGGGCAAGAGTGGGAGTTCGCCGCTGGCGACGGCGTCGGTGTTCTCGTCATCGGGGATATCGAGTGGTGGCTGGACCGAGAGTGGATTGCACACGTCTCGCTCATCGAACCGATTCAGGTGGGCCATCTTCCGATAGCGACCCATGCACTGCGCGCCTCCGTCACCGCAGTCCGTCGCATCGACGCGACGGTGGGCTCCGAGTTCTCGGAGGGCATCGAGAGTTGGCGCACGTCGGAGGGCGGCGTGTGGAGCATCACCCTCGCCGAGATTCTCAGGGTGACATCCGCGATCGTTCAGCAATCGTCTGACGACACTGAAGCGGGAGGCCGGCAAGGCTAGCGGCAGGGCGCTTCGAAAGTGAAGGGGTGATCGCAGATGGCGTACGTTCTCTCGGCTGTCGTGGCGGGCTTCTCGATCTTGCTCTTCGTCTCGATACCGGCCTGGTTTCGATAGGTACGAGTTGGCGAGCGAACTCGCCATCGAGATCTCAGTTGCAGCGGTAGCGCCCTCAGCGCGCCTCACTCGGGGGCAGACTCCGTCGACTGGTCGAGCACGTAGATCGTCGCGCCGCCCGGCTCTTGGTAGGTCGCGAGGTAGCCGCCAGGAATCTCTGAAGGCTCGGCGAGCACGGTGAGCGTCGAGGGGCGCGCGCTGTGAAACGCTGCGACGCTCTCGACGACGAACATCGGGCCCGGCGCGGCGTCAGGGTCGCTCGCGTCGAGCATGATCTGCGCATCGCTGCCCGGCAGGGTGAGCGCCGCAGTCGTGTCGCCCTCTCGCCACAGCTCGGTGAACCCGAAGCCGTCGCGGTACACGGAGAGTGACGCGCTCAGGTCGCGAGTGGGGATGAGGAAGAGTTCGAGCTTCATGAGTGAGTCCTTTCGTGTCGTAACTCAGTTACGGTGAGCATAACCGTATTATTGAGTTATGCGCGAGTGGATTCCTCTCTCCACCTCGGCCAAGGGGCGAGTGGCGCTTGTGGCAATCCGCGAGTTCGGGCGACGACCCTTCGACGACGTGAGCGTGGGCGAGTTGTCGTCAGCCGCGGGCGTGACGACGGGCGTGCTCTACCACCACTTCGGCAGCAAACTCGGGCTCTATACCTTCGTGCGCCGCGACGTCGAACAGCGCTTGTTTGACCGCATGGAGGGCGCTCGCGCGAGCGTCGGCGGTGACCCGTCGGCGGCCGCGAACGCAGCGCTCGTGGTGGCGTTCGATTTCGTGGTGAGAGAGGAGCTCGCGCACCTGCTCGACGTACCGCCATCACGCTCAGAACCTGATCGAATGACAGAAGCCGTGGCGAGCTACTGGCCCAACGAGGCCCGCGCTATCGCGAGCATCCTCGTGGCAGCGTGGAGAGGCGCTCTCGCTGCCGTAGCGGCAGGAATCGACGTTTCGGAAGTGCGCTCAGCACTGGTCTCGATCTCAGTCGACGCAGCACGATAGCGTGCGGCAGAACGGGTCTACGCCGTGCGCGCTGACGTGCCTTCGTCGTCGTCGAGTTCGTCGGCGTCGTCATCCTCGTCATCGTCGTCGACGAGGTGCGCCCACTTGTCTTCGTACAGGTCGCCGTTCGACGCCGCGAGCTCGCGCTCGAGCGCGCTGAGGTTGGTGTCAGGCGTGTAGTACTTCAATTCGCGAGCCACCTTGGTGTGCTTCGCCTTCTGCCGGCCGCGCCCCATGCGTGACCCCCTCACAAAGTGTTGACCGGTGAGTCGGGGGACGACCCCGCGATGTCGATCAGAACGGTGGAAAAACTCGGCAGAGTCTATCACGCAGGGGCCTTGCGACCGCGTGGAACGGGCGGAGGGCATCCACGGTCAGCGGGTAACGTTGACGGGGTGACCGAGCCGGATCTGACGACCAAGACCGTCGTCATCGGCGCGGGACAAGCCGGCCTCTCTGTTGCGTTCTATCTGCGGCGACTCGGGCTCGAACCCGGGGAAGAGTTCGTGCTGCTCGACCGCGGCCCCGGCACGGGTGGAGCCTGGCAGTTTCGCTGGGAGGCGCTGCGCCTCGGCTCGGCGCACCGCGTCAACGACCTGCCCGGCATGGACGAGCTGGGGCTGAGCTTCGAGACTGCCGACCACCATGCGCCGGCGCGCGATGTGGTGGCCGACTACTACCGGCAATACGAAGAGCACTACGGTCTGCAAGTCGTGCGCCCCGCGACGGTGACGCACGTCGAAGACGAGGGCCACCACTTGCTCGTGCGACTGACGACCGAGAACGGCCCGCTTGAGCTCGGCACGTCGACGATCGTCAACGCGACCGGCACGTGGGGCTCGCCGTTCGTGCCGTGGTACTCCGGTCGCGACGACTTCGCCGGGCGGCACGTGCACACCTCTGACTACGTGGCTGCTGAGGAGTTCGCGGGCCAGGATGTCATCGTGGTCGGTGCGGGCACGAGCGCCATCGGCTTCATTCTCGAACTCGAGCCGCACGCCGCGAGCATCACGTGGGCGACCCGGCGTCCGCCAGAGTTTCTCAACGAGGGCGAGCTCAACCTCGAGGCCGCCGAGCATGCCGTCGCTCAGCAAGACGACGCCGCGCGCGCCGGTCGCGCCCTGCCGAGCATCGTCTCGGGCACAGGTGTGCCTCGCACCCGCCGCGTGCAGGCTGCTCTTGATCGGGGCATTCTCGAGAGCCGCGGCATGTTCGAGCGACTCGACGCCGACGGCGCGGTGTGGGCAGACGGTTCACGACAGCACGCCGATGCGATCATCTGGGCCACCGGGTTCCGGCCCGAGCTTCGTCATCTCGCTCCGCTGAGGTTGCGCGAGAAAGAGGGCGGGGTCACCGTCGCAAGTCACCGCTCTGAGCGCGACCCCCGCGTGTTCTTCGCGGGCTACGGTCCCGCCGCGTCGACCATCGGCGCGAATCGCGCGGGCCGCAACATTGCGCGGCAGGTCGTGGCGCAACTCAGCCGCATGGGGCGCTAGACCTGGGTGGTCCGCCGATCGGTGGGTGAGCATC
The DNA here is from genome assembly GCA_005777405.1 of Actinomycetota bacterium. GTDB lineage: Bacteria > Actinomycetota > Actinomycetes > Actinomycetales > Microbacteriaceae > Microcella. The sequence continues at coordinate 42,503 of SXMH01000007.1, read as the reverse complement.
CACCCATCGATGGATGCCCGCTGACGCAGCACTCTGCTTGCCTGTCAACGTGACCACCGCACCTGACCGCCCCCGCAGCTTCGTCGCCCGCCACCGCACGGCCCTCGCGGCCGGCGGCCTCGTCGTCAGCATCGCGCTTGCGGTGCTGTGGCTCTTCGTCGTGCCCGAGCGTGCAGAGTCGACGAGTGGGGTGCAGCAGTGGCTCATCAGGTTCGGGCACTCGATCTGCTGGGCGCTGCTCGCAGTGACGGCGGCCCTTGTGCTGCTCAAGGCCCCGAAGCGCGTGGTCGACGTCACGGCGTGGGCGGCGCTCGCCGCGTACGCCGCTTTCCTGGGCGCGACGGTGTTGTAGGCAGCGGCCTCAGCGCGGCTGACACACTGGAGCGATGAGCTCCCTCGCACTCGTCCTGGCGATCACCGGTGTCACGCTCGTCGTGTTGCTCATCGTGCTCGCGGTGATCTTCTTCGCCGTCGTGCTGCCGCCCGTGCGGCGTCGGATGGCAGAAGACCGCGCAGCGGCGGAAGCCGAGGCGTCAGACCAGAGTTCCGAGCACGGTGATCGCAGCGGCAGCTGACCAGGCCTGTGGCCGGCACGACGCCGGGTAGGGCAAGGGGCGCGCCGTCTCGTCGGCGCCGAGCCCCGCGTGCAGCTCGGGCATGCGGAACCCGTTCGACTCGGCGACCTTGAGCAGCCCCTCGGCGAGCGAGGCCGCGACCTCGTGGTGCCCTTCGCGGGCGAGGCCCTGAATGGCGATCGCGGTGTCGTGGGTCCAGACCGAACCGCCGTGGTAGCTCATGGGCCAGTAGCCGGCCGAGTCGGTCGACATCGTGCGCAGACCGTAGCCCGAGTCGAGCTCGGGCGAACCGAGTCGTCGTGCGACGAGCTCTGACTGCTCAGCATCGAGCAGACCGGTGCCGAGCAAGTGGCCGAGGTTGCTCGTCACCGTGTCGACGGGGCGCTTGTTCGCGTCGAGCGCGATGGCCGGGTAGGGGCCGAGTTCGCCGGTGAGGGCAGGGTCGGTGATCCAGAACTTCTCGTGGAAGATGCGTCGCAGCGACGCCGCCCACTCGCGCCACGACTCTGCACCGTCGCGACCGAAGGCTTCCAGCAGCGCTGCACCGCCGAGCGCGGCTTCGTAGGCGTAGGCCTGAACTTCACACAGGGCGATGGGGCCTTCGGCGAGTGAGCCGTCGCGCCACTGCACGCTGTCGCCGGAGTCTTTCCACCCCTGGTTGGCGAGCCCGTGACCGGTGCGGTCGATGTACTCGAGAAGACCGTCGCCGTCGGCGTCGCCGTGGTCGCGCATCCAGCCGAGCGCACCCTCGAGTGCCGGCAGCAGCGCCCGCACCTCGTCGTCGGGCAGGCCAGCGCGCCAGGCATCGTGCAGCAGGCAGATCCACAGCGCGGTCGCGTCGACGGTGCCGTAGTAGAGCGGCGGCAGGGTCACGTCGTTGTCGATGACGAGCGACTGGCGACGCAGCTCGTGCATGATCTTGCCCGGCTCTTCGGCCGTCTCGTTGACCTGCTTCGTGCCCTGCAGTCGCGCGAGCACCTGCAGGGTGTCGCCCGCGAGCCGCGTGCCGAGCGGCAGCAGCATGCGCGCGGCCCAGAGGGAGTCCCGCCCGAAGAGCGTGAAGAACCAGGGCGCTCCGGCAGCCAGGAACTGCTGCTCGGGATGCCCGGCGAGGGTCAATCGCAGCGCGTCGAGGTCGCCCAACGCGCGGTCGACCCACCGCTGTAGGCGCGGGTCGGTGCCCGCCGTGGTGGGGGCGCTCCACGGTGCAGGGCCCGTCGCGCCCTGCACCGCGCCGATCGCATCTTGAGCGTCGAGCCTCCACCCGACGGAGGCTTCGCCGCGCGCGGGAACCGTCACGCTCGCCGTGAGTGCGAGCCCGCCCTCGCGCTGCGCAATGGTGAGGGTGCTCGAGGTGAGTTGCGCGGCCACGCTCTCGCCCGACCAGCGTGCGGTGTCGCCGGTGTGGTCGACGGCGATCGGCCGCGTCTGCACGATGCCCTGCTTGATCTCGTCGATGAGGCTCGCGTCGAGATCGAGCTCGATCGTCACGGTGGTGGTGAGGGGCGTACCGTGCCGATTGATGATCGTGAGGGTGTCAGCGCAGCCGTCGATGTCGACGCGGCGGTCGACGCGCAGCCGCACTCCGGGGTCGGGTGTGGGGTCGTCGAGATGCCGCAGCAGCGACTCGATGACGACGTGGTCGGCGCTCACGGTGGAGGTGACGAGGTGCTCGGCAGCAGCATCCCCCACGCGCATGCGCAGCCCCCGCACGACCCGCACATCGCTGTGCGCGATGCCGTGGATGGGCGCCCCTCCGATGGTGCCGTTCTCGGCCGACCACACCTGGGTGGGAGCGCGCAGAACGACGAGTTCGTCGTGAAGCAGGGGCTGCAAGGGGTGGGTCACGGTCGTCGAGCCTCCGGGCCGTCGTGAAGGTGTCGGTGCCGGTCGGGCTTGACACCGGTGTCGTCGTGGGTAACACTACCGAATAATTTGATCGATCAAAATGCGAACCCCGATGCCGCGCTGCGCGGTCGGTGCGGGGCTCGAAGCCAGTGCCGGCGAACCGATTGATGAGACCACCAAAGGGGGCGGAGATGGGGCGCATGCCGACCGTCGATGACGTCGCTTCCGCTGCCAACGTCTCGCGCCAGACCGTGTCGAACGTGCTGAACTCGCCCGAGATCGTGCGGGAATCCACGCGTGAGCGAGTGCAGGAAGCCATTGACCGCCTCGGCTATCGACCCCACGCCTCGGCTCGTCGCCTCCGCACGCGCACCTCGTCGACGATCGGTCTGCGACTCGACCCCCTTCGCGACGGCATCTCGGGTGCCGTGCTCGACCGCTTCGTGCACAAGCTCGCCGAGCAAGCCGACGCTCGAGGCTTGCGCGTCATGATCTTCACTGCCAACGGCGCCGAAGACGAGCTCTCGCACATCAAGCGACTGCGCGACGGCAGCGACATCGACGCCTTCGTGCTCATCGCGACCTTCCACGGCGACCCTCGCATCTCGTGGCTCATCGAGCACGAGGTGCCCTTCGTCTCATTCGGCCGCCCCTGGGGTTCGACCACCGACGACCACCGGCACCGCTGGGTCGACGTCGATGGCCGCGCGGGAGTGCGCGACACCGTGCAGCATCTGCGAGCATCCGGCGCTCAGCGCGTGGGCTACATCGGATGGCCGAGCCCCTCCGGCACGGGCGACGAGCGCCGCGCCGGCTGGGAAGAAGCGAGCGGCTTCGACACGGCTGACCTCGAGCGCTACCAAGTGGTCACGCTCGATGGTGTCGATGAGGGTGTGCGATCGGCCCGGCAATTGCTGGCGATGGATGCCGCACCCGACGCCATCGTGTGCGCGAGCGACTCGCTTGCCCTCGGCGCGCGCATGGCGGCCGATGCTGCCGGTCACCTCGACTTGCCCGTCGTGGGCTTCGACAACACACCCGTCGCTGCGGCGGTCGGCCTCTCGAGCATCGATCAGCCGCTCGACGAGGTCGTCGCCTCTGCCCTGACTCTGCTGTTCGGCCCGGAGGGCGGCATCGTGCGCCCGAATCCGGACAGCAACGAGGAGCCGACGCATCGGCTCCTCGTGCCTCGACTTGTCGAACGCCGGTCTGGTCACCGTGCGCTCGGCGAGATCACCGGTGCCTGAGGCCCCGGCAATCACCCATCGAAAGGAAACATCGTGAGGACATCACAATGGAGTGCCGCGGCTCTCGCCGCAGGACTCGTCGTCACTCTAGCGGCGTGCGCGCCGGCAGACGAGAGCGGCGGCGAGGCCACCGGTCAAGAGCTCACCATGCTCATCGGCTCGTCGGGCGACGCCGAAACGAACGCCGTGCAGGCTGCCGCTGACGCGTGGGCCGCCGAGACCGGCAACAGCGTCGAGGTCATCGCCGCGAACGACCTCGTGCAGCAGCTCGGCCAGGGCTTCTCGGGCAACAACCCGCCCGACCTGTTCTACATGCCGTGGGACCAGTTCCAGACTTACGCCGCCCAGGGATTCATCGAGCCCTACGCTGACGACCTCGCCAACGCGGGCGACTTCTTGCCTGCGTTGCGCGAGCAGTTCAGCTACGACGGCCAGTTCTACTGCGCGCCGAAAGACTTCTCGACGCTCGGCCTCCAGATCAACACGCAGGCCTGGGCTGACGCCGGTCTCACCGACGCCGACATTCCGACCGACTGGGACCAGCTCGCGACTGTTGCCGCAGCGCTGACGACTGACGACCAGGTGGGCCTCTCGATGGGTCGCGAGTACGCCCGCGTGGGTGTCTTCATGAACCAGGCTGGTGGCACGCTCGTCGATGGCGAGACGATCGCCGCCGACAGCGCGGAGAACGCTGAAGGGCTCGCGTACCTGCAGCAGCTCATCGCTGACGGCTCGCTGAAGTTCCCGCAAGAGCTCGAAGCTGGCTGGGGCGGCGAGGCCTTCGGTCTCGGCAAGGCCGCCATGGTCATCGAGGGTCCGTGGATCAACGGCGCCATGGCGAACGACTTCCCCGACCGCGAGTTCATCTCGGTCGAGCTTCCGGCAGGCCCGGCGGGAGCATCCACGTTCGCCTTCAGCAACTGCTGGGGCATGCCCGTGGGTTCAGAGACGCGTGACGCAACGATCGACCTCATCGAGTTCCTCACGAGCGACGAGCAGCAGCTCGCGTTCGCCGAGGCCTTCGGTGTGATCCCCTCGACCGAGTCGGGTTCGGCGGCCTACGCCGAGCAGTTCCCCGACAACGCCGCGTTCGTCGCGGGTGTCGCCTCGGCTACGAGCCCCGTCGCCTTCCAGGGCGCCGCGGCCGCGATCGCCGACTTCAACACGCAGCTCGAGCAGATCGGCAGCGCTGACCCGTCGTCGCTGCTCGCCACGCTGCAGGCCAACCTGCAGGCCGCTTACGACGAGGCGAACGGCTAAACCAGTGCCTCGCACCGCAGTACGGCCTCGTCGCGGCGGAGGAATCCGCCGCGGCGAGGCCCGCTCGGGGTGGCTCTTCGTCGCCCCCGCCGTCATCATCACCACCGTCTTCCTGGTGATTCCGATCATGCTCGCCCTCTGGGTGAGCGTGAGCGACTGGAACGGCTTTCAGTCGCCCCTCAACCCGCGCGTCAACTTCGTCGGGCTCGAGAACTACGCCGCCATCACCGTCGAAGACGGCCTCGATCAGCGCAACTTCGGCACGGCCGTGCGCAACAACTTCTACTACGTGCTCTTCGTGGTGCCGCTGCAGACGATCATCGCGCTGCTGCTCGCCGTGCAAGTCAACCGCGCAGCGCTGCGCGGCAAGGGCTTCTTTCGCACCGCGTTCTACTTTCCCTCGGTGACGAGCACGGTCGCGATCGTCATCGTTTTCCAGTTTCTCTTCACGGCCTCCGGTGCGGTCAACGCCGTCATCGGCGCCTTCGGCATCGACGGGCCCGACTGGTTCAACGATTCGACAGGCGTGTTCCACGGCATTCTCAGCGCCTTCGGTGTGGGCGCGCCCACGTCGGGGCTGCTCGCTGAGCCGGGCTTCCTCGGCATCTCTGGCTGGCAGTGGCTCGCCGGCCCCTCGGTGGCCATGAGCTCGCTCATCATCCTGGCGATCTTCACGACCTCGGGCACGTTCATGCTGCTGTTCCTCGCTGCACTGCAAAGCATCGGCAGCGAAATCGACGAGGCTTCGCTCATGGATGGCGCAGGCCCCGTGCGCAAGTTCTTCTCGATCACTCTGCCGATGCTGCGGCCCACGCTCTTCACGGTGCTGACGCTCGGCCTCATCGGCTCGTGGCAGGTCTTCGACCAGATCTACGTGCTCGGCGGCACCTCGGCCGGCGGCACGATCTCGACTCCGGCCTTCCTCGCCTACCGCTCGTCGTTCGTCGACCTGCAATGGGGGCAGGGTGCCGCGATCGCCTTCATCCTCTTCGTGTTCATCATCATCCTCACGCTGCTGCAACGGTGGGCGCTCGCCGAACGCGGGCCGAAGAAGTTCAAGCAGTCGAAGGTGACGCCCAAGGTTCAGGGAGGACTGCGATGACCGCCGTCGACGTGTCAGCCGAGTCGGGCATCCCGGGCGACGACGCCCCTCAGCGATCGTTCCGTCGGCGCAAGCGCCTCGGGGCCCGCGTGCGCACGGGCATGCTGCTGAGCTACCTCATTCTCATCGGCCTCGCGCTCATCTACATCTACCCCTTCATCATCTCGATCGCGGCCTCGTTCAAGACCGACGCCGAGGCGACGCAAGATGCCTTGAGCCTGATTCCCGACACCATCACCTTCGCGGCCTACGAGCGGCTCTTCGGCGACGTGCCTTTTCCGCTCTGGGCCGGCAACACGGTGATGATCGCCACGATCGTGACCCTCGGCCGGGTGTTCTTTGACTCGCTCGCGGGCTACGCGCTCTCGCGTCTGAAGTTCAAGGGCAGGGCGTTCGTGTTCGCGGCCTTCATCGGCATCCTCTCGGTGCCGGGCGTCGTGCTGCTCATTCCGCGCTTCCTGATCCTGCAGCAGCTCGGGCTGTACGACACCTACGGGGGCATGATCATCCCGCTGCTGTCGACCGCCGCGGGCGTCTTCATCATGAAGCAGTTCTTCGACTCGATCCCGGTGAGCGTTGAAGAGGCCGCACGCATCGACGGGGCCGGCACCTTCCGCACGTTCTGGACGATCGTGCTGCCCATGGCGCGTCCGGCGCTCGTGACGCTCTTCATCTTGAGCTTCCAGGGCTCGTGGAACGAGCTGGGGCACTTCATCGTGTCGCGGCAGAGCCCCGAACTCAACACGCTCACGACCGGCGTCGCCTCGCTCGTGTCAGGACAGTTGGGCTCGGGCAATCAGTTCCCGCTGCAGCTCGCAGCGGCGGTGCTCATGACGATTCCCGTGGCGATTCTGTTCTTCATCTTCCAGCGGCGCATCATGAACACCACCGCCGGAGCCGAGAAGGGCTAGAGCTCCAGCAGCACGACGGCACCCGTGTCGACGCGCATCGCGAGGTCTTCGTCGAGGCTCGCCATGGCGACGGCGATGCGGGTGCCGCCGTTCGGGGCGGCGTCGGGGTGCACAGTGCTGTCGGGGTAAACGGCACAGTCGTAGACCCCGAGCGCGCCGGCTCCTGGGCCCTCGGCGATCGGCGCTGGGCGGTGGATGATCGTCGGCGCAGCATCCACGCCTTCGGTGTCGTCGGCCAGTCGCGCGAGAGCGCCCGCGAAGGCGAGCGCCACGTAGACCGCGCCGTCGGGCGCGATCGAGAGGCCGTCGGGCCCGCTGCCCTCGGCGAAGTGCGCGCGAACCGAGCGCTCACCGGAGGGGCTCAACCGCTGCACGGTGTCGGCGAAGGTCTCGGCCACGAGAAGGTCGCCGGCAGCCGTGCGCTCACAGCCGTTGGGAAAGACGAACCCCGCCGGGGTGGTCGCGACCGAGCCGTCGGGATGCACGCGCACGAGCGGCGAGGCAACAGGCTCGTCGGTCTCGGGGTTGAAGCCGTAGCCCCCCACCCAGGCCGTGCCGTCAGGGTCGACGTGCATGTCGTTGGCGGAGTGGCTCATGAGTGTCGAGAGGTCGGCGTGCACGGTGACCTCTCCCGAGCTGTGGAGTCGCAGCACCCGGCGCTCGTCGCAGTCGACGACGAGCAGGTCGCCGTCGGGTAGCCAGCCGAGGCCCCCGGGCGTGACCGGTCCGCCGCCCGCGCGGTCGAGCACGACCTCGGCCGCACTGCCGGGCACCCAGCGCATGACGCGCGAGCGGAACATGTCGCTGAAGTAGAGCGCGCCGTCGCGCCAACGCAGCGCTTCGGGAAATCCGAGGCCGTCGAGACGGTCGAGCTCACGCAGCGAAGTGGTCATCGCGGTCTCCTAGAACGTCATGGTGAGACCGCCGTCGACGGTCAGCACCTGCCCGGTTGTGTAGGTGTTGTCGCGCGACGAGAGGAAGTCGACGGCGGGTGCGATCTCGGCCGGCATGGCCGCGCGACCGAGCGGCAGCTTGCCCCGCTCGACATAGCCGGTGCGAAAAGCCTCGGTGTCGGTCTCGTCGGTGCCATCGGGCAGCAGGCTCATGCGCGTGCGTACGAAGCCGGGCGCGACGGCGTTGGCGAGCACGCCATAGGGCGCCAAGTCGAGTGCGGCCGAGCGGGTCGCCGCCTCGAGTCCGGCCTTCGAGACGTCGTAGGCGAGGCAGCCGGGCTGAGCCTGGCGCGCGTGCACGCTCGTGATGGTGACGATGCGACCGAATCGCTGTTCGACCATGTGCGGGGTGAGTTGGCGCATGAGGTCGAGCGGAGCATCCAGGTTCACCGCCCAGACGGCGCGCCAGTCGTCGAAGCCGCTGTCGTGAATCGAGCCCTGGCGAAAGATGCCGGCCACGGTGACGAGCACGTCGACGCCGCCGAGTCGGGCGAGGGCGTCGTCAACGGCGGCAGCGCGAGCGGCCTCGTCGCTGAGGTCGACCTCGATGATGTTCTCTCCGGCTTCGCGGTCGAGACCGACGACGGTGTCGCCGCGCTCGCGCAGCCGGTCGGCGATGGCGGCGCCGATGCCGTTGGCGGCTCCGGTGACGATCGTGCGCAGAGCGGTCATGCTCCGCCTCCTTCCGCGGTGGATGCCCACCGCACGTTGAGCGTGACGCCCCACTCGAGCGTGGCACCCGGCGCGAGGTGCACGAGGCCCTCGTCGTGCGCCGTGCCCGCGCCGTGCGGGGTCGTGGTCGGTTCGATGCCGAGGGCGACGACCTCGCCGTTCCACGGCGACTCGGTCGAGACGCCCAGCTCTTCCCAGAGCAGCGCGTGGGGCAGCGCACCCTGCCACTGCACGGATGCCTCGACGTGAGCGCCGCGCAGCTCGAGCCGCTGGCCACCCACGCGAGCGCCGCCCACGTTCGCGAGCCCCGTCACGCGCGCGGGCGTCGCCCGCGTGACGGTCGGCCAGCGCTCGGCAGGGTCGCCCGGCCACGGCGTGAGTGCGCCGGCCGGCAGTCCGTCATAGTCGAGCGGCCGCAGTTGGGCTCCGCCCGGCACGGTGATCTCGAGCGGGCCGGCGAGCACGTCTCCACCGAGAATGAGGTGCTCGGCGGCGACGATCGTGCGCGTCGCGACACCTTCATTGCGCACGCGCGTGGCGACCTCGATGCGGGCGTCACCGTTCGGGCCATAGCCGAGTCGCCACACCCGCTCAGCGCTGAGACCGTCGCGGTCTGCCCAGCCGAGGGCGGCCGAACTCGCGTCGTGCGACACGAGCAACCAGGGGGCTTGCGAGGCCGTGCCGTGGAAGCCTTGCGGCTCAGCGGATGCCGGGTCGGGCTGCCCCGCCGTCGGAAAGCACAGCTGCCAGCCGCCGCGCCAGCGCGAGACCCACTCGGCCTCGGTCGCCGCGGGTCGCGCCGACGGCACGACGCTCGAGGCCCAGGGCGTGCGAGTGAGCAGGGGGCGGCCGTCGAGCAGGGCATCCACGAGCACGCCGCCCTCGTCGGCCAGCACGGTCGCCTCGAGTGCGCCGTGTCGCAGAGTGACGGGCGCTTGAGCGCTCACGAGTGACCTCCCGCGCGGGCGAGCAGAGTGTTAGCGCGCGCTCGCGGCATCGCGCTGCTCGCCGAGCGCCTTGATGAGCGAGTTCTTGCCGTCGAGCACGACACGCAGCATGGTCTCGGCGGCGCGCTCTCCGTTGCCGCTGTTGATGGCCTCGAAGACTGCCGCGTGCGAGTCGGCATCTTGCGCGAGCACGTCGTCGTCGCCGACGACGGCTTGCTGCACATTGAACGAGGTGTACATGAAGTCGGCGACCACGCTGCCGAACTGGCGCAGCAGCACGTTGTGCGAGGCGGCGTAGACGGCGAGGTGAAAGTCGACGTCGGCGTGGGCGTAGGCCTCGCGGTCATTCGGGCTCGTCGACATGCGGTGCAGTGCGTCGTCGAGCTTGCGCAAGTCGTCCATGCTCGCGCGACCCGCGGCGAGGCGAGCGGCGGCGGGTTCCATGATCTGCCGCACCTCGACGAGGTTGCGCATGATCTCGTACCCGCGGCCGACCTCGCTGTGCCAGCGCAAGATGTCGCTGTCGAAGACGTTCCAGTGCTCGGTCGGGCGCACGCGCGTGCCGATCTTCTGCCGAATGTCGACGAGGCCTTTTGCGGCGAGCACGCGCATGCCCTCGCGCACCGAGGTGCGCGAGACGTCGAACTGCTCGGTGAGCTCGGCTTCTTTCGGCAGCAGGTCGCCCGGGGCGTAGGCGCCTCCGACGATCTGGCGACCGATGCCATCGATGACACGGGCCTGCAGGCCGCGCATGGCATAGCCGGAGGAACGGTCGGCATCGACGGCGATGTCCGCCATGTGCGGCCTCCTCCCGGGCTAGACGCTTTCACTCACCTTAAGGGGCACGCCGGGGCTCGCGTAGACGCTCTCACCATCGATCTGAATCTCGACGGTGCGCAAGTAAGGGGCGAGACCTTCGAGGTCGACCTGGATGCCCAGGCCGGGTGCGTCGGGGGCGCGCACTTCGCCGTTCTCATCGGGCAGCAGGTGGTTCGACGAGATCGCGAGGGCAACGGCCTTCGGTTCGACCGGGTATTCGCAGATGCGGTGCTCGGCGAGGCCGGCGAAGGGCTGCAGCGATGCCGAGAGTGCGAGGTGCGAGGTGAAGGTGTGGTTGACGTACGTCACACCGTGGCGCACGGCGTGGTCGGCCACTGCCTTCGCCGGGCCGATGCCGCCGATGCGTGCCGTGTCGATTTGGATGAAGCGCACGCCGCCGTAGTCGATGAGGTTGGTCGCCATGTGCACGCTGTGGGCACCTTCACCACCGGCAATGCCGACGGTGCGCGCGCGCGACGCGAGCGCGGCGTGTGCGACGAAGGCGTGCGGCACGAAGGGCTCTTCCAACCATGTGGCGCGGGCGTCTTCGAGCGCTTCGAGTCGCGCGACAGCGAGCTCGAGGTCATCGCCCCAGATCTGGCCGGCGTCGATGAGCAGCTGCGCGTCGTCACCCAGACCCTCGCGCGCGGCGGCGACGTGGTCAGCGTCGTCGCGCGGGTCGGCCGTGCCGTAGGCGCCCCAGCCGAACTTCACGGCGAGGAAGCCGTTGGAGCGGGCGAGGCGAGCGCGGTCGAGGGTCTCTTGCGGGGTGTCGCCCATGAGCATGGAGGCGTAGGGCAGTTTCGCGTGATTCTCGGTGTAGCCGAGCATGCGCCACACGGGCTCGTCACGCAGCTTGCCGAGCAGGTCCCACAGCGCGATCTCGATGCCCGACCAGGTGTGGGCGGCTTGCAGCAGGTCCATGCTGTTGCGCGCGACGTTGCGGCCGATGCGCAGAATGTCGTCGGGGCCGTCGACGGTCTCGCCGAGCACCGAGGCGGCGACCGGTTGGCACACGCCGTGCGACCGCGGGGCGACGAAGGCGGCGATCGAGGTGAGCGGCGACGCCTCGCATTCGCCCCACCCTTCGACGCCATCAGCGACGACGCGCACGAGCAGCGCATCTTGACTGCCGTCGGCCTCGAGGGTGACCTCGGGCATCGACGCGTAGTAGAAGTCGACGGAGTCGATGATCATGGGCTGTGTGCCGCCTTCGCGCTGGTGGACTGGTGCGTGCGTCGCGGGCAGCGGATGCGAGCGCGAGCCCGTGACCGCCACCGTGCGGAGCAGGTTACATCATACGTTACACATCGCCAGGCAATCCATAGCCCGGTATTGTGCGCTTGACACTTGCGGACAGAACCCGTAGGTATGATGTAATAGTTGCACCGACCCCGGGGACACCGTGGTCTGAACGAAATGGGACGATGATGTCGCAGTTGATGTGGAGCGCACCGGCCGTTGCCGGCGTCGCGGCCTGCCTGCACTCCCCCATTGCCCTTCGATCTTCCACGGGCGACCCAGCCCGCGTGAAGCACGCGACACGCGCGCTCGTCCAGCGAGGTGCTGGTGCGCTGTTCGCGGACTCCCGACCGGCCGGTCGTCGGCCCGGTCCTCCACTAGGAAGGACACAGCAATGAAGACACGGAAGGCTACAGTCGCGATCATCGCGACCCTCGGCCTCGTCGGCAGCCTCGCGGCGTGCTCGACGGGCGAGCCGGCAGAAGAGACGGGCGGCGAGCTGCTCATCTGGGCCACCGGCATTCTTGGCCGTACCCTCGAGAACGGTGACCCCGACCTCGAGAACTCGTTCATCGACAAGATGGCCGTGCAGTTCGAAGAAGAGAACCCGGGCGTCGACATCACGGTCGTGCAGCAGGGTGGCGACATCACCTCGGCCGCCGCGCAGTTCCAGGCCGCCTCGATCGCCGGCGACGGCCCCGACATCCGCATTCAGTACGCGGGTGGCCCGACCCTCTCGTTCGCTGACTTCTTCACCGACCTCGACGAACTCATTGCTCCCGAGGTTCTCGACAACCTTGCCGGTGTCAACGTGAACCGCGCGGGCTACAGCCCCGACGGCGCGCTGCTCGGCATGCCCTATGGCGCCGGCAACCTCTTCACGGTCTTCCAGAACCACGAGGTGCTCGCTGAGGCTGGTCTCGACCCGGCCAACCCGCCCACGACGTGGGAAGAGCTCATCGCGAACGGCCAGCAGGTCGTCGACAACACTGACAAGAACGGCTTCTGGGTTGCGAACCTCGAGGGCTATGTCGGTGCGTGGATGATCTCGGCGCTCGTCGGTGGCGAACTCGGCGAGTCGGTCTTCACCCAGATGTACGCGGGTGACATTCCCGTGGACGACCCGGCCATGGTCAAGGCCTACGAGGCCTTCGCCGAGTGGGGCGCAAGTGGTCTCACCAACCCCGACGCCGGTCAGGTGTCGAACGGTGAGTCGACCGCTGGATTCGTCAACGGCAGCAGCGCCTACTACCTCGTCGGTAGCTGGGAGAACAACAACATGCTCGACGCCTTCGGCGAAGAGGGCGTGAGCTCGTTCTTCATCCCGACGCTCGAGGGTTCGGCATTCCCGAACATCGGTGCTGGTGGCCCGGAGATCGCCCTGTCGATCACCAACTACAGCGACAACCAGGAGCTCGCTGCTGAGTTCTTGACCTACCTCGCGCAGGCCGAGAACCAGGACGTGTTCGTTGAGCTCTACCAGACGCAGGGCTCGAACCACGTCGACGGCGACCCGTCGAAGATCGAGAGCCCGCTGCTGCGTCAGCAGTTCGAGCAGCTCTCGGCAGCCACCGACGGCGTCACCTTCGCCTTCGACAGCGTGATGCCGCAGGCCACGATCGACCTGTTCTACCGCGTGAACGCCGGTGTCTTCATCGGCAGCATCACGCCGGAGGACGCGGTCGCGCAGCTCAAGGCATCGTACGAATCCGAGATCGCGAACCTGTGACCACGGCTTCTGTCACCTCGCGCGTGGGCGCCGCTTCGGCGGCGCCCACGGGCGGGGCCCCGCGCCACAAGCCCGGAGGCATCCGCCGGCGTGACCGCATTGTCGGTCTGCTCGCTGTGCTTCCGGCCTTCCTCGTCGTGGTCGGCTTCATGGCTTTCCCCGTCGCGTTCGCCGTCTTCATCTCGTTCACGAAGACCAATGGACTGAGGTTCGAGTTCCGCGGCCTCGACAACTACATCGCGCTGCTGAACGACCCGATCGTGCATCAGGTCTTCCTCAACAACGTGACGTTCCTCATCTCGGTGCCGCTCGTCATCTTCACGGCGCTCATCGTCTCGGTGCTGCTGTTCGAGCGAGTGCGCGGCTGGAAGTACTTCCGCGTCATCTTCTTCTTGCCGAATGTGCTCTCGGTCGCCGTCATCGGCATCATGTTCCGCAATGCCTTTGGCTACTACGGCGGCGTGAACCAGGCGCTCGCGCTCTTCGGCATCGAGCCCATCCAGTTCTTCACGAACGGTTCGACCGCGATTGCGATCATCATCCTCGCGCTCGTCTGGGCGGGCTTCGGCTACCAGTCCCTGCTGCTGCTCGCAGGCCTCACCTCGATCAACCCCGCCGTCTTCGAGGCGGCCGCGATCGACGGTGCCGGGTGGTGGAAGCGGCTCTGGTACATCACGCTGCCCAACATTCGCCGCGTGCTCGGCTTCGTGTTCATCATCAACGTGATCTACACGTTCTCGTCGCTCTTCGGCTTCGTCTACGTCATGACGGCGGGTGGACCCGGCTTCGACACCACCACGATCGACTACCTCGTCTATCTGCGGGCCTTCTCGAGCACGAACCTCGGTTCGGGCGCGGCGCTCGCGGTCATCCTGTTCTTGTTCATCGGCATCCTGACGCTCATCCAGAACAGGGTCTTCAAGCTCGGGGAGGACGACTGATCATGGCTGAAGAAGACGTCGTCATCAGCAAGCGCATCTCGTCGAGCCGCACGCAGTGGCCGATCTTCATCGCGCTGCTCGTCGTGGCTGCGACGATCATCTACCCCCTGTACTTCGTGATCATCACGTCGTTCAGGCCGAACTCTGACTACCTGCAAGACCCCTTCGGTCTGCCAGGTGTCTGGACGTTCGAGAACTACCTCAACCTCGTCAACACGTACGGCATCGGCCAGGCGTTTCTCAACAGCCTGTTCGTCGGAACGATCTCGGTCTCGATCATCCTCGTGCTCGCGTCGCTCGCCGGCTACGCGCTCGCGAAGCTGCCGGTGCCGGGGCAGAAGTACATCACCGCCACCTTCGTGTCGGTCATGCTCATTCCTGGCCCCGTGCTCATCATTCCGATCTACCTCATGCTCGCCAGGCTCGAGATCGTCGGCAGCTACACCGGCCTGATCCTCGTGTACGTCGCGACCGGGCTCCCGTTCGCCACGTTCTTCCTCACGCTGTCGTTCCGCGGCATCCCCGATGAGGTCATCGAGGCGGCACGCATCGACGGCGCAGGGTTCTTCCGCATCATGTGGTCGATCATCGCGCCGATGGGGTCGAGCGGACTCGCGACGCTCGCCGTACTGCAGTTCCTCGGCGCGTGGAACGAGCTGATCTTCGCGGTCATCCTCATTCCCGAAGAGTCGATGCGGCTGCTCACACCGCAGCTCGCGAGCATCGGTGAACGCTTCCTCACCGACCAGCCGCTCGTGTCGGCGGGCCTCTTCATCACGGCCTCGGTGCCGCTGCTGCTGCTGGCCTTCGCGTCGAAGTACATCATGCAAGGTCTGCAGGTCGGCGTCAGCCGCTAAGCATCACGACAGCCCGCGGGGTCGCGCCGATCAGGTGCGGCCCCGCGGTGCTGTGTAAGGGCGGAAATCCTCTGACCTCGCCCTCAGCATGCGAGCAATCGTCGGCGATCACCAAGGTGCCGTTGTTACCGTGCGCGCATGACTCGCGCCGACAATTCACGCAGCTTGACTCGACTTCGCCTTGCCCTGTGGATTCTTGCCGGGGTGGTCGCGGCCACCGGCATCGCTATGGCGATTGCGACCCAATCACTGCTGCCGTTGCTTTACGTCGTGCTCGGTCTCGCTCTACCGCTGGTGCCACTTGGCCGCAGAACCCGCTGACGCGCTGCGTCGTACGCGCGTCGGTCGCTAGGCGGTTTCGAACCAGCCGCGCGCGTGGAAGGTCGCGTCGATCGCCGGCCCACGCCGCGTCGGTGCCGCCCACTGCACGCCGTTGGCGAGCACGCGGTGGATGCCCGGCTGGTGGTACACCGGGTACTCCTGGTCGCCCGGCGAGAAGTAGAACACTCGCCCGTGACCGCGAGTCCAGGTCGCGCCGGAGCGGAAAACTTCGCCGCCCGTGAACGACGAGATGAAGATGAGCTCGTCAGGGGTGGGGATGTCGAAGAACTCGCCGTACATCTCTTGAGCCTCGATGACGAGTGGGTCGGGCACACCGGCTGCGATGGGGTGGGTCGGGTCGACCGTCCACACGATCTCGCGGTCGCCGTCGTTGCGCCAGCGCAGTGAGCACGTCGTGCCCATGAGCTTCTTGAAGATCTTCGAGTAGTGGCCCGAGTGCAGCACGATGATGCCCATACCGCCGAGCACCGCGTCGTAGACGCGGTCGACGACCTCGTCGTGCACCTCGGGGTGCGCCTCGTGGCCCCACCACAGCAGCACGTCGGTCGAGTCGACGACCGACTGCGGCAGCCCGTGCTCGGGCTCGTCGAGCGTGGCGGTGCGCACTTCGACGGCCTGGCCGAGCAGCGAGGTGAGTCCCTCGGCGATCGCGCCGTGCATCCCGGTCGGGTAGAGCTTGGCGGTGAGCGAGTCGGGGTAGTTCTCGTGACGGTTCTCGTTCCAGACGGTCACGCGCAGGGGGGCAGGGGCGGGGGTGGTCATGCGGTCTCCAGTCGAATCTCGCGGCCTTCGGCGGCCGAGCGGTAGCACGCGTCGAGCACTTCGGTGCGGTGCAGGGCAAACTCGCCGCGGTGGTGCTCCCATTCGCCCGAGCGCACGTGCTCGATGAACTCGGCGATGACGATGGGGTGTTCGCCGCCCGGCACGTGCACGTCGGGCGCGATCTCGACGGGGCGCCCGGCGACGTCGCGGTAGAAGCGCAGTGTGTCGTCACTCGCATAGCGCGGCACGAAGAGTCGCACGCCGCCGTCGACGCCGAGCAGTTCGATCGAGATGTCTTCGTCGTCGACCGCGTGGCTCGCCCAGGTGATCTCGAACGCGGCGCTCGAGCCGTCGTCGAAGCGGAACAGCGCACTCGCGAGGTCTTCCACCTCGAAGGCTCCCGAGTCGCCCGCCATCTGCTCGCGGCGATCCATCGCGCCGTAGCCCGCGCGGCCCAGCTCGCCGTGCGCGACGGCGCTCACGGCGACGACGCGGCGCTCACCGAGCAGGAAGAGCAGTGAGTCGAGCACGTGCGGCCCGAGGTCGATGAGGGCACCGCCACCCGACATGCGCTTGCTCGTGAACCACGAGTGCAGGCCCGGAATGCCCGCGCGCCGCTTCCACGAGGCACGCGAGTGGTAGATGCGACCGATGCCGACCTCGTCGAGGTAGCGCTTAGCGTACTGCACGTCAGCGCGGCGACGGTGGTTGAACGCCACTTCGAGCACGCGGTCATGCGCGATCGCCGCCTCGACCATCTCGCGCGCTTGCGGAGTGTCGAGCGCGAGGGGCTTCTCGCAGAACACGTGCTTGCCGGCCGCGAGCGCCGCCATCGTGATGGGGTGGTGCAGCGAGTTGGGGGCGGCGATGCTGACGATGTCGACGTCGGGCAGGGCCACGAGGTCGGCCCACTCGTCGAGCAGGTGCGGGATGCCCCACTGCTCGCCGAGCTGCGTGCGGCGTTCGACCTCCTTGCCGGCGAGAGCCACGACCTCGACGCCCGGCACGCGGCTGAAGGCTTCGACGTGCACCGAGCCCATGCCGAGCCCGATGACGCCCACGCGCAAGGGGCCCTCGACTCGATCGCGTGCGGAATGGGGGGTAGCGGGAGTGGTAGTCACAAGAAGATCCTCGCAGGAGAGCATTCGGGCGCGAGCCCTTTAGGTATGATGTAAGCACTCTACCGGTGAGGACTCCGATATGACCCGCGCAACGTTGCGTTTGCTGCCCCACGACGGCGGCACCCTGACCCTCGATCTCGACGGCCACGTGCTGAGTGAGGCAGCTCCCCTGTTGGTAGAGATCGAGCGGCGCGGCTACAGCGCCCTCATCGAGCCGATCATCGAGCAGAGCGACGACCAGCTGCGGTTGCGCGGACACCTCGACGGCACGGCCGCGGGTGAGCGCGTCGACGTCGACTGGAGCGCTCGCCGAGTGGCCGACCAGCCCGTGTGGGAACTCTCGATGGTGCTGCGCAACGATGGCGAGCATCCGATCGGCATCACGCGCATGGACCCGCTCGCGCTCGCTGCCGGACCAGCGTGGCGCACGCACTCGTACCGCTCCGCGTGGGGCGACGAGTATCGCGCGGTTCCCGCCGGGCACGCGGGCCACGACCTCAGTCTCGAGAGCCGCGCCGGGCGCAGCTCGCAAGGCACAGTGCCGTGGCTCGGCCTCGAGCGCGGTGCGGCCGACGCGAACGGCTACGGAGCTCACGACCACCGCGCCGCGGTCGCCGTCACCCCCGCCTACAGCGGCAACTGGCACATTCACGCCATGGCCGGCGGCTTCGTCACCGCGGGCATCTCGCCGTGGCTGCTGCGCGTCGAGCTTGCACCGGGTGAGAGCGTCACCGCGCCGGGCGTCGTTATCGCCCTCGGCGAGACCCTCGACGATGTGGCCGTGAGCATGCAGCGCGCGATCGCCGCCGATTGGATGCCCCGCACCGAGTTCACCGACAGCCTGCCGGTTGAGTGGAACCACTGGTGGCCCTATGAAGACCAAGAGGTCGACGAGGCTGTCATCGCCGAGAATGCTCGCGTCGCTGCATCGATCGGCATCGAGATCGCCACGGTTGACGCCGGCTGGTTCGGCACCGCTGACCCCACGAGCGTGTGGAGCGAACAGCGCGGCGACTGGTCGAGCGTCAACACCGCGCGGTTCCCCTCGGGCCTCGAGGCGCTCGGGCAGAGCATCCGCGATGCGGGCGTGCTGCCGGGCATGTGGATCGAGGCCGAAGCGGTCGGCGCGCACTCGCTGCTGCGGGCCGCGCACCCCGAGGCCATGGCGCACTCGGTCGAGGGTCGACGCCACGACCACCAGTACCGCCTCATGACCGAGTCGCTCGACCCGGCCGACCCGACCTTTCTCGGCTATGTCTGCATGGGTTCGCCCGCGGGCCGCGAGCACGTGCTCGAGTCGATGAGCACGCTCATCTCAACGACCGGCGCGCGCTGGATCAAGCTCGACTTCAACATCGACCCCGACGCCGGCTGCACGCGCACCGACCACGGCCACGGCGCCGGCGACGGACTGCTGCGCCACTACGAGGGCCTCTATGCGGTGCTCGACGAGGTGCGCGAACGCCACCCCGACATCGTGCTCGAAGCCTGCAGCTCGGGCGGCCTGCGCATCGACCTCGGCCTCGCGCGTCACGTGCACGGCATGTTCCTCAGCGACCCCGACTACACCGAGCACCACCTTCAGGTGCTGCACGGCGTGCGCAACCTGCTGCCGCCGGTGGGCATTCTGCACTGGTCGTGGTCGCAGTGGCGCGGCGACTACCCGGGCTCGCAGTACGACTGGACGTCGATCACGACCGATGCCTTCGACACGATGCTGCGCGCGGCGATGGTGCACCGCTTCGGTGTCAGCCTGCGCCTGCCCGAGTTGAGCCCCGACCTGCTCGCGCGCCTCGCCGAGCACGTGCGCCTCTACCAGCAGGTGCTCGCGCCGCTCGTGCGCGACGGTGTGCTACGCACTCTCACCCCCAGCCCCGTGCGCGGCGGCTTCGGCGAGCGGGCTCCCGTGTTCCAGCTGAGCGCGGGCGAGGCGCACGTTGTGCTCGCGATCGTGCTCGATGGAGGTGCACGGCCCGACCACGTGACGCCGCAGGCACTCGACACCGACCGTCGCTACCGTGTGACCGACCTCGCGACGGGGGCGGGGCACGAGGCGAGCGGTGACGAGCTGCTCGAGAGCGGCATCCCGCTCAGTGGCGCGTCGAGCGTCACCTCGTGGATGCTGCACCTGGCGCCGCTCGACTAAGCACCGTCACCACCACGACACCGCCCACCACCACAGCGGAGACACCACCATGCACAACGACCGTCAGCTCGTCGAGGCCCGCCTCGACCGCTTCGTGCGCGACCACCTCACGCCCGCCGTCTATCGCGACCCGCGCCCGGTGCAGGTGAGCGCGTGGCAGGTGCCGACCGAGCCCGTGCCGTTCGCCGAGGCGAGCGCGCAGACCTTCGAGCCCGTCGGGCTCGGCTGGCGCTGGGGCCGCGCCTGGTCGACGGTGTGGCTGCGGGTCACCGCCGAGATTCCGGCGGAGTGGGTGGATGCTCTGCCCGAGAACACGCGCCCCGAACTGCTCGTCGACTTCGGTTACAACCGCAGCCGCTCGGGCTTTCAGGCCGAAGGGCTCGCCTACCGACCCGACGGCACGCTCATCAAGTCGATCGCTCCGCTCAACTCGTGGCTGCCGATCGCTGCGGGTGAGCGCAGCCTCGACGTCTTCATCGAAGCGGCGGCGAACCCTGACGTGGCGGGGGAGTACACCTTCGACCCGACGCCCTATGGCCTGTGGGAGACCTCGCCTGACGAGCCGCTCTACGAGCTCAAGCAGCTCGAACTCGCCCTGCGCGACGTGACGGTGTGGAGCCTGCTGCAAGACATCTGGACTCTGCGCGGCCTCATGCTCGAGCTGCCCGAGGGTTCGTCGCGGCGCCACGAGATTCTGCGGGCGCTCGAAGACATGCTCGATTGCCTCGACCCCGAGAACGTCGCGGGCACGGCGGGCGAGGGCAGGAGCATCCTGGCACCGGTGCTCGCGAAGCCGGCCCACGCCAGCGCGCACCGCATTCTGGCGACCGGCCACGCGCACATCGACTCGGCGTGGCTGTGGCCGCTGCGCGAGACCGTGCGCAAATGCGCTCGCACCTTCACGAATGTCATGGATCTCATGGACGAGTACCCAGACTTCGTGTTCTCGTGCTCGAGCGCGCAGCAGTACCTCTGGATGAAAGAGCACCACCCGCAGGTCTTCGAACGCATCAAGCAGAAGGTCGCCGCGGGCCAGTGGATTCCGGTGGGCGGCATGTGGGTCGAGAGCGACACCAACATGCCCGGCAGCGAGGCCATGGCGCGGCAGTTCATCGCCGGCAAGCAGTTCTTCATCGACGAGTTCGGCGTCGACTGCGAAGAAGCGTGGATGCCAGACTCGTTCGGATACTCGGCCGGCCTGCCGCAGATCGTCGCGGCGGCGGGCACGAAGAACTTCTTGACCCAGAAGATCTCGTGGAACCAGACCAACGCCATGCCGCACCACACCTTCTGGTGGGAGGGACTCGACGGCACGCGCGTCTTCACCCACTTTCCGCCCGTCGACACGTACATCAGCGAGCTCTCGGGCAAGGAACTGGCGCATGCCGAAGCCAACTTCCGTGAGAAGGGTCGCGCCACGACCTCGCTCGTGCCCTTCGGCTGGGGCGACGGCGGTGGCGGACCGACCCGCGAAATGATGGAGGCCGCGCGCCGCACCGCCGATCTCGAAGGCTCGCCGCGCGTCACCGTCGGCAGTCCGCGCGAGTTCTTCGACGACGCGCAGGCCGAGTACCCCGATGCTCCGGTGTGGAGCGGCGAGATGTACCTCGAGCTGCACCGCGGTGTCTTCACCTCGCAACTGCGCACCAAGCAGGGCAACCGTCGCAACGAGTCGCTGCTGCGGCAGGCCGAGCTGTGGGCCTCGACGGCAGCGCTGCGCAGCTCATATGTCTACCCGCACGACGAACTGCAGCGCGCCTGGCAGACCGTGCTGCTGCTGCAGTTTCACGACATCCTGCCCGGCAGCTCGATCGCCTGGGTGCACCGCGAGGCCGAGCAGCGTCACGCCGACGTGACGGCGACGCTCGAAGGCATCATCGCTGACGCTCTGCAGGCGCTCGCCGGTGGTGCTGACAGCGTGGATGCTCCGCTCGAGCTCGTCGTCAACGCCTCACCCTTCGCGCGCGAGGGCGTGCCGGCGCTCGGCGCAGCGGTGCGTTCGGCAGAGCATCCCGCGGTGACGGCCACCGAGACCGACGGCAGCACGGTGCTCGACAACGGCATCGTTCGCGCCGTCGTTGACGCCCGGGGCCACCTCGTGTCGCTCGTCGCCCACGCCGACGGCCGCGAGGCGATCGCGCCCGGGCAGCCCGCCAACGTGCTGCGCCTGCACCGCGACCTGCCCAACCTCTGGGACGCCTGGGATCTCGACGCTCACTACGTGCGCACGGTCACCGAACTGCACGAGGTCGCCGAGCGGCACGTGCGCGAGACACCCGACGAGGCCGCGGTCGTCACCGTGCGCCGCGTCGGAGAGTCGACCATCGAGCAGCGACTCATCCTGCGTCCGGGAGCCGACGCTCTCGAGATCGAGAACCGCATCGACTGGCGCGAGCGCGAGAAGGTGCTCAAGTTGGCCGTGCCGCTCGATGTGCACGCCGACCGCATCGCGGCCGAGACGCAGTTCGGGCACCTCTACCGGCCGACCCACACGAACACCAGTTGGGATGCCGCGCGCTTCGAGGCCTGCCAGCACCGCTTCGTGCACCTCGCCGAGACGGGCTACGGCGTCGCGATCGCCAACGACTCGACCTACGGCTATGACGTCGATCGACGCACGCGCGACGACGGCGGCACGACCACCACGGTGCGGTTCTCGCTGCTGCGGGCTCCGCTCTTCCCTGACCCCGAGAGCGATCAGGGTGAGCACTTGCTGCGCTTCCGGTTGCGGCCCGGCGCCGCGACCGGCGACGCGGTGGCGCTCGGCTTCGACCTCGCGACACCGCTGCGGGGCATCCGCGCCGCGGCACCCATCACGCCGATCGTGAGTGTCGACGACCCCGCAGTCGTGGTGCAGACCGTCAAGCTCGCCGAAGACGGCTCGGGCGACCTCGTCGTGCGGCTCTACGAGTCGCGCGGTGGACGCGCGGCCGTCACCCTGCGGCTCGACGGCGAGGCTGCGAGCATCGAGTGCACCGACCTTTTGGAGCGCAAGCTCGAGGGTGAGCCGAGCGGTGCGGGAGCATCCATCGATCTGCCGTTCCGTCCGTTCCAACTGCGCACGGTGCGCTTTCGAAAGGTCACCGCACGATGAACGCACCTCGCCCGACCGAACCGCAGCCGCTCGACTCGCTCGAGCCCGGCCGCGGAGCCTTGCCGCCCGTCGCGACGCTCGCGACCGATGCTCCCGTGCTGAGCCTCGACGGGCTGTGGCGCTTCGCCTATGTCGAGCGGCCCGACCTCGTGCCCGCGGGCGTCGAGCAGCCCGACTTCGATGACAGCGGCTGGGGTTCGATCGCCGTGCCGTCGAGCTTCACGATGCCCGTGCACGACGAGACGGTCGGCGGCCCGCACGGTGCCCCGGCGTACACGAACGTGAAGTATCCCTTTCCGGTCGACCCGCCGCACGTGCCCGCAGAGAACCCGGTCGGCATGCACCGCACGCGCGTGCAGCTCGACGAGGTTCCCGAGCGCGCTCTACTGCGCTTCGAGGGCATCGAGGGCGCGGCCGACGTCTACCTCGGCGGCACCCTGCTGGGTTCGACGCGCGGCAGCCGACTGCCCACGGTGTTCGACGTCAGCGACCTGCTCACGGGCGACGACGTGCTCGTCGTCATCGTGCACACCTTCAGCGCCCACTCCTACGTCGAAGACCAAGACGAATGGTGGAACCCGGGCATCATCCGCTCGGTGACGCTGCGCTCGCGGCCCGCGCTCGCGATCGACGACGTGCGCGTCGTCGCGGAGTGGACCGACGAGGGTGCGTTCCTGACCGTCTCCGTGGACACGGCGGCGCAGGACACCGTGGCCCAGGACACCGCGGCCCAGGACACCGCGGCCCAGGACACTGAGGCCCAGGATGCTGCTGCCGGCGCGCCCGTCAGCGTCGAGCTCGTCGAGCTCGGGCTCGAGGTGCCTGTCGGCGTGCGGCACGCGGTGCCCGAGGCCACGGCGTGGTCGGCGGAGCATCCACGGTTGTACACGCTGCGCGTCGCAACCCCTGATGAGGAGGTCGAACTGCGCATCGGCTTCCGCACCGTGTCGATCGTCGACGGCGTCTTCATGGTCAACGGGGCACCCGTGCAGCTGCGCGGCGTCAACCGCCACGAGCACCACCCCGACTTCGGTCGCACGGTGCCGCGCGAGACGCTCGTGCGCGACCTGCACCTCATGAAGCAGCACAACGTCAACGCGATTCGCACCTCGCACTATCCACCGCACCCCGACATGCTCGACCTCGCCGACGAACTGGGCTTCTGGGTCATCGACGAATGCGACCTCGAGACTCACGGCTTCGGCGACGTGGGCTGGCGCGGCAACCCCACCGATGACCCCGACTGGGAGGTCGCGCTGCGCGACCGCGCCGCCCGCATGGTGGAGCGCGACAAGAACCACCCGAGCGTCGTCATGTGGTCGCTCGGCAACGAGGCAGGCACGGGTCGCAACCTCGCGGCGATGGCCGACGAGATGCGCGGGCGCGACGCCACGCGACTGCTGCACTACGAGGGCGATCAGGCGAGCCTCGACGTCGACGTGTGGAGCCGCATGTATGCCTCGCACGCCGAGGTCGAGCTCATCGGGCAGGGTCTTGAGCCGCCGCTCGGCGATGATCCCTGGGTGCGCTTGCCCGAGGGGGCCGACGCCGAAGCCCTGCACGAGCGCCGCCGCGCGATGCCGTTCGTGCTGTGCGAGTACGTGCACGCGATGGGCACGGGCCCCGGCGGCATGACCGAGTATCAAGAGCTGTTCGACCGCTATCCGCGCCTCATGGGCGGCTTCGTCTGGGAGTGGCTCGAGCACGGCATCCACCGCACGCTGCCCGATGGCACTGTCGGCACCTTCTATGGCGGCGACTTCGGCGAGCCCCTGCACGACGGCAACTTCGTCATCGACGGTCTCGTGGCCGCCGACCGCACTCCGCGCGCGCAGCTTGCGGATCTCGCGGCGGTCTTCGCCCCGGTCGTGCTCACGGTGGATGCTGATGCCGCGGTTCTGCACCTGCGCAGTCGCCTCGACCACACCTCGACGGCCAGGTATGGCCTGCAGTATCGGGTCGATACGTCTCAGGGTGTCGTCGCGATGGGCACGATCGACTACGAGCCGGTGGGCCCGCGGGGCACGGCGTCGCTGCCACTGCCGGCGGAGCTGCTGGAGGCCGTAGGTTCTGGCACCGCAGCGTCGGGCGCCGTCGCGACGATCGAGCTCGTCGAGCGCGAGTCGACGGCGTGGGCCGAGGCCGGCCACGTGGTCGCGAGAGCGCAACTGTCGACCGTGGCGTCGGCGGCAGTCCGCCCGGCCGAGCTGACCGCCCCGGCAGCGCTCACTCTCGATGACTTGCACCTCGACGCGGTGTCCGGCGCCGTCACGGCGTTCGGCGCGCAGCCGATCGAGGCGTGGCGCGTCGAATTGTGGCGGGCTCCCGTCGACAACGACCGCGGCATGGGCTG
Organism: Actinomycetota bacterium; assembly: GCA_005777405.1. Lineage (GTDB taxonomy): Bacteria > Actinomycetota > Actinomycetes > Actinomycetales > Microbacteriaceae > Microcella. The sequence goes on along the minus strand of SXMH01000007.1, from coordinate 17,582 downwards.
GGAGCGCGGAGGTGCTCCTTCCGACGCGCAGCAGTGGGCGTCGCTCGGGCTCGACCGGCTGCGCTCGCGACTCGTATCGGTGCACCGCTCGCCCGAGAGCGTCGAGGTCGTGACGCACCTGGCTGCCGCGGCGCTCGACTGGGGTATCGACGTGCGCTGGTCGTGGACGGTGGCCGATGGCGCGCTCGCCCTCGACCTCGTCGCGACGCCGGTCGGCGGCGCACCAGATGCCGTCATCGAGTGGGCGCGCTTCGGCGTCTCGTTCGCGCTGCCGGGCGTCGCCTCACAGGTGCGCTGGTTCGGGCAGGGCCCCGGCCCCGCCTACCCCGACACCGGTCAGGCGAGTCGCCTCGGCTGGTTCGCGAGCGATCTCGACGGGATGCTCGAGCGCACGGTGCGTCCGCAAGAGTCGGGCGCGCGCGCGGGAGTGCGCTGGGCCCGCGTCGAGCGCGCGGGTGCCGCTGCCCTCGAGGTAGCTGCGCCCGAGTCTGTGGCACTCACCGTGCGGCCGTGGTCGACCGAGACCGTTGCCGCGACGACGCACGATCACCTGCTGCGCGGCGATGGTCGCACGCACGTGGTGCTCGACCTGGCGCAGCACGGGGTGGGCACGGGAGCGTGCGGCCCCGGAGTGTTGCCGCAGTACCGGCTCGGTGCGCGAGAAGTGCGCGCGAGCATCCGTTTTGCTGTTCACGAACTGTAGGAGAGTCATGACGCACGACGAGGCGACCAGCCGCACCGAGCCCACCGTGATTGCGACGGGGGTCGACGACATCACCGTGACCCTGGTGCCCACCGAGAGGTTCACGTTCGGCAGTTTCGTCGACTGCAACATGGCGACCGCGTGGGTGGGCGACCGGTTCAGAATCTTCCCCGGCAAGTACGGAGAAGACCCCGTGTGGGGCGAGGCGCACGAGCTCAAGCACGCCGACGGTGCCACGGTGACCGAGGCGTTCTCGCGCCGGCCCGAAGAGTTCGTCGAGCCGACGATGCCGCCGAACACGCCTCCGGGCGAGCCGGGTCTGCACGGTGCCGTGTGGTTCGAGACGGTCTACCAAGACCCGTCTGACGAGTCGGGCCGCACCCTCTATGCGCTCTATCACAACGAGAATTACCCCGAGACGCTGCCGTTCGACGAGGCGACGGGTGAGGGCTTGCGTTCGGAGGATTGGCCTCCCGGGCTCACCGGCCCCGAGTCGGTGCAGGCGGTGCCGCGCATCGGCATCATGAAGTCGACCGACGGCGGAGAGTCGTGGGTGAACCACGGCATCTTGCTCGAAGACCGCGACGAGCGCATGATTCGCCTGCCGGTGAACCGCAACAACTGCTTTCCGGGCGGCGTCGGCGACCCGAGCGCAGTCGCGTCGGGCGATCACCTGTATGTCTTCTTCGGTGAATACGCCTACCCGACCGCGTGGGACGCCGAGTCGTGGGATCGCGAGACGGAGGCGGCGGCGCAGTGCGTGAGCGTGGCGCGCGTGCCTTTGGCCGACTTGGATGCTCCGACCGGGGCCGCGCGCCGCTGGAGCGGCACGGCCTTCGATGCGGAGTGGGACGGCGTGGGTCAGCCGATCGCGAGCTTGCGCATCCCCACCTCAGAGGGTGGCGGCGCGGTCTCTCAAGGGGATGAGCTCTACTACTGGGGCCCTTCCGTCAGTTGGAACGAGCACCTGCAGGTGTGGGTCATGCTGCTCGGTCGTGTCGACGGCAGCTTCTGGGTGGGCGACAGCCTGTTCTTGTCGATCAACCCCAATCGGGATCTCGGGTTCGGCGACAACGCGCAGCAGTGGTCGACGCCGGTGCGCATCGTGCACCGCCCCGGTCACACGCTCTGGTACCCGTCGCTGCAGCCGACCGACAGTGCGGAAGATCTGGCCGCGAAGCGGACGTGCTTGCGGTTGGGTGCTGAGGCTCGGTTGTTCTTCAAAGACATGAAGGACGACGAGCACGTGTATATCAGCGACTACCGCGTGGAGTTTGGGCGGGGTTAGCCGACTCGACGAATGGTCCCTGCGGTCTAGCATGCCAATGTGTCTGCTGTTGAGTTTGACCCTGCGAGGGCGCGAGTGGAGCGGGCAGGCGAGCACTCCGCTGAAATGGCTTGTATTTGGAATGAGTTTCTAAAGCCGCATCCATTCGAGTTCGTGTTGCAGCGTGTATCCGACAAGACGTACGAACTGCAAGTTCTACAGCGTTCAGCTTTGCCTACTCGGATGTCGGTTCTCTTTGGCGAGTGGCTTTACAACCTTCGCAGCGCGCTCGACTATGTGATCTGGGCAGCGGCCGTTCACACCTCTCGTCAGTACCCCCCTCCCGGAGAAGGATCGCTGCAGTATCCGATTTACGATGACGAAACTGCGTGGAAGAGGAACCTTTATCGCCTCGCCCCACTTGCCGATCACCATCGCGAGATGCTCCACACGATGCAGCCTTTTGGTTCTGACTTGGATGCCAACTTTCTCGGCTGGCTCAATCGTCTTGCGCGCGTAGACCGTCATCGAACCATGGCAGTTTCCACGGCTCGTGTCGCCCAAGCTGAGCCCGTGTTGGCCGCGCCGTTTGACTCGAATCCGCAGTTCAGTTGGGGGGAGCGAACACTGCTTGATGGCGTCGGGCGACTGGCTCGGATTGAGTTTGGTCGCGATGTAGAGCCGGAAGAGATCCAGATCAACCCTCGCGTCGGAATAGATCCCGAGATTCTAGAGTGGTCGTCATCTCCCTTCTGGAGCAAGATTAGATTCTCTGAGCGATTACGAATGATGGAGTACTTCGTTGGGTTGGAAATCACAATCTACGAATTCGACACGACCGGCGAGTCGATGGACTCTGAACTACTGTCTGAACAGTTTCGAGCTGATGTGGCAAGTCGTCGCTCCGCTCAGTCTGTCGTTCCAATCCGAAGGCCAGTGACTATTGACCTGAGCTGGAGCGAGCCAGCCCCGAGTGAGCCCTCTAGCCGCGCACGTTTCCTGGGATTGGACTTTCCGCCGCTCGGAACAGGGTCGGCTTGACAAGTTCTCGACAGTCTTGGGAAGAAAATCCACATTCTAGTGATGGCAGTTATCGCAAGACCGTGGCGGTGCATCCCGAGCCAAACAGCGCGAGGGCGATGGAAAGACCGATCAGTGCAGCGGCCACACCTACGGCGAGGTTGAGGGCGACGCTCGCGGCCGCTGCGCGGTGCTTGCCCTCAAGCACGAGCTGCACCGTCTCCACGGCAAAGGTGCTGAAAGTGGTGAGGCCTCCGCAGAACCCGCTCACGATGATCAGCTGCAGAGTGGGGTCGAGCGGCGCCCCGAGGGCAACCCCCGCCACGAACGACCCGACCACGTTGACCACGAGCACGCCCCACGGAATGCGGCCTCGGCCCGCGAGACTCACCGACGTGAGTTGACGAAGCACGGCGCCGAGGGCTCCGCCCACGGCGACGGCGAGCAGCACGAGCGCGGTCACTCTTGCGCCTCGGCAATCTCGGGCGGCTGTCCAGGCCTGAGCCGGGCACCGAGGGCGAGTCCCGCCCAGGCGGAGAGCATCCCGAGCCCGATGCTCACCACGATCGAGACGATCGCCAGCACGATCTCGCCGCCCTGGGCGAGAGTCACGATCGAGACGGCAAGTGCCGAGAAGGTGGTGAAGGAGCCGAGGATGCCCGGGCCGAGCCCCACACGCACCCAACCCGGCACGCGCGGCCAGAGGGCGGCAACGAGCAGGCCGAGCACGAAGGAGCCGATCACGTTGACGATAAGGGTGCTGAGGGCGAACTCGTCGGGGTCGTGCGCGATGGCGCCGTCGAGCAGCACGCGCAGGGTGGTGCCGATGAGGCTGCCGACGAACACCGCAGCGAGATCGCGGGGGCTAGCGCCCTGCCGCTTGCTCGCCTGAACCGTCACCCGCGCGAGCCTACTCGCGGCGGTGCGGTCAGCAGCGTTAGGCGAGCTGCTCGCCAGCCAGGTGGCGCTGCATGTTCGTGAGCGTTTCGTTCCAGCCGTCGTAGACGTCGTTGTCGCCTGGCCGGCCGGCGTAGCCGCGCAAGTGGAAGATGAGCTCGGTCTGGTCGCCGCGCTCGATGAAGGTGAGCGTGATGCGGGGCGCTTCGTCGACCGAGGCATCGGGCATGCCCCACGAGAAGACGAGTCGGTCGAAAGGTTCTACTTCGACGAACTCACCACCGGTCGGGTAGACATCGCCCGTCTCGTCGACCGTCATCGTGTAGAGGTAGCGACCGCCGACGCGCACGTCGAACGACACCGCGTCGGTCGTGACCCCGAAGGGGTGAAGCCACTGGGCGAGCTCGCCCTCATCGGTCCAGGCCCGCCACACCAGCTCGCGCGGAGCGTCGAACGTGCGGGTGATCGTGAACTCGGGTTGCGTCGTGTCAGTCAAGGTCGTTCCTTTCGATGGTCGTGCGGGCTTTCATCACCGCAAGATGGCGCTCGAGCGAGTCGAGCCGGAGGTTCCACTCGCGCCGCTGCTCGTCGACCCACGCCGCGGCCGCGTCGAGTGGAGCGGTCTGCAGTGAGAGCGTGCGCCACTGGGCCTCGGCCGTGCGCGAGACGAGTCCCGCCCTCTCGAGCACTTTGAGGTGCTGCGAGATCGCGGGGGCGCTGACCTCAAATCGCGATGCGACTTCACCCACGCGAGCCGGGCCGGTGGAGAGCTGGGAGAGAATGCGGCGCCGCGTCGGGTCGGCGAGCGCGGCGAAGACCCGCGACAACTGCTGTTCAGCATCCACCTCGTCGATGACGGACGTCACGGCCACTCCTTAGTTAAGTAGTTGCTTAACCATAGCGCCGCGCGCAGTGCTGTCAACCTTTGCGGGACGTTCGGCTCATCCCCGCGCGAGCCCCGCTCACTACACTGGCGGCATGTCCGCGCCCGAGCCCACCACCCCACCCGCAGCGCGCAAGCGTCGCCGATGGCCGTGGGTCATCGCAGGCCTCGTCGTGCTGCTGCTCGTCGTGATCGCGATCGTCGTCGTGCCGATTCTCACCCACCAGCCGCAGGGCAGTTCGGGCCAGGCGCGCGTGCCAGCGGGGGAGTATCCCACCTCGGTCACCGCCACGGGCGATGACGAACGCACGCGCACGCTGTCGGTCGCCGACGAATCAGGCGGGATGCCCGACCTCAGTGCCGTCGCCGAGGGTGACCGCCTCGTGGTGAGCGGCGAAGGGTTCGACGGCAACCAGGGCCTCTATGTCGCGGTCTGCCGCGTGCCCGATGAGCTCGACGGCAAGCCCGGCCCCTGCCTCGGCGGCGTCGGATCGCAAGAGGTCGAAGAGTTCGAGGAAGGCGTCGTGCAGTACGGAGCCTCCAACTGGATCAACGAAGCATTCGCCTGGCGCCTCTTCGGCGCCCGCAGCTTCGACGACACCGACGCCGGAACCTTCACCGCCTATATAGAGGTGCCGGCCGCGGCCGACGAGAACGTCGACTGCACGGTCGAGGTCTGCGGGCTCTACACCCGCAACGACCACACGGCCGTCGCCGACCGCGTGCAAGACCTTTACCTGCCGCTCACCTGGGCCGAGTAGGTCGACGCGACGACCGCGCGGCAACGCCATTCGGGCCAACTCTTGGCGCGGACTTTGTGATTGCCGCTGCTTCAAGAAATGCGGAACAAAGCGAACCCGTGTCACCGTGTTCCGCGTTTCTTGAAGGGCCATCCGCTGTTGTGGAAGGGCCGCCGAGACGACGCGCGGCCCCGCGCTGACCGCACTCGCGATCAGACCACGCGGCGAAGGATGCCCTTCCGCAGCTCATCGAGCCCCGACTCGAGCGCGTCGATCGTTGCTGCGTCGAGCGAGCCGCGGCTCGCGGCCGTGCGCAGCTCGGTGCGCACGTCTTGGCGAAACTCGGCCAGCAGCAACTCGGCGCGTTGCACCTGCGCGCGGGCTTCGGCGCGCGACTCCGTGACGTTCGAGTGCATCGACGCCGACTCGGTCGTCGTCTCGCTGTCGGATGACCCAGTCGACGGGGCTGATGCAGTCGACCCAGACGCCTCGTCACTCGACGAGAACCCCGCACTGAACGCTTCAGCAAAGTCTGCGCCGAAGCCCGCGGAGCTCGAGGCGTCGTCGGCGGCGCGGCGAGCATCCCGTGCGGCGTCGCGAGCCGCATCGCGCACGTCTCGCGACGCCGCCGCCAACTCGGCGCGAAGCGAGGTCATCGCCTCGCCGACCGAAGCCCGCACCTCATCGGCCAAGCGCCGCACCGAATCACCGATGCCGTTCTCGATGCCCTCGAGTTCGTCACGGCGATCGTTGAGCTCAGCGCGACCCGCGTCGGTGAGCGCGTAGACGGTCTTGCGACCGTCAGACTCTTTCGTCACGAGGCCCTCGGCCTCGAGCTTTGCCAGCCGCGGATAGATCGTGCCGGCCGACGGAACGTAGGTGCCGCCGAAGCGGTCTTTCAACGCCTGGATGATCTCGTAGCCGTGCATCGGTCGCTCGTCGAGAACGAACAGCAAGTAGAGCCGCAAGTGCCCGTGGCCGAACACTGCGGGGCTCACGCCGACGCCTCCGCCGGCTCAGACGACGCACCGGCGTCGCGCACGGCGTGCACGACCGACACATCACCCGACACCGAGTTCGCGCGCACCTCGGTGAACGAGCCAGCGAGTTGCCCGTAGCGGCCGGAGTACTGGCCCTTCACTCCGGTGATGCGCGCATCGTCGAGCTGCAGTCGCCCCGTGGCGGTGCTGATCGAGTACTGCGTCGGCACACCCCCGTCGAGCCGCACCGTGAGGTCGCCCGCGACGGTGTTGTTCTTCACACGGTCGGGGGTGCCGCGCAGGTCAGCCACGACATCGGCCGAGACGCCGTCGCAGGTGAAGCGACGCACCGCGCCCGAGACGGTCACGTCGCCGGCGACCGTCGAGCACGAAAAGTCACCCGTGAGCCCGCGCACCGACACCTCGCCACTCACCGCGTGCACCGTGACATCGCCGACGAGACTGTCGAGCACGACGTCGCCGTTCACCGTGTTGACGGTGACCTCGGCGTGCACGCCGCTGATGAGCGCCTCGGCCGAGACCGCGCTGTACGACACGGTCGTGCCCCGCGGCACGAGAATGCTGACCTCAGCGCGAGCCTTCGCACCGAAGAGCTTGAAGTTGTCGAAGAAGGTCTCCCACTTCAACTGCGGGTGGTCGACAACGAGGGTGTCGCCCTCGAGCGAGACCTTCAAGTCGCGACCCGAGACCGAGTGCACCTCGACGCGAGCACCCGGCTCGTCGTGGGCGACGATGTCGATCTGCCCGCCGATGAGCCCCACCTTGAGCTTGCGCACGGTTTCGAGGTCGATGACGGTCGGTTCGGTGATGATCCAAGTCTCTTGAGCCATGAGTGCTCCATTGTTCGAGCCCGAGCCGGGCATCCATTCGCGATATATCGCGTTGTCGTGAAAGTCACGATATATCGCGAAATGCCCACTGCGCAAGTGGATGCTCGACGCGGGTTTCACCGGAGCGCTTGACCTTGACGCAACGTCAACCTCTAGCGTCGTCAGCACGGCAGTCGTCAGCACGACAACGAGAGCACGAGAGGAGACGCACATGCAGTGGTCGATTCAAGACATCGCCCGGCTGTCGGGCACAACGAGCCGCACCCTGCGGCACTACGACGACATCGGGCTGCTGCCGCCGACCAGTATCGGAACCAACGGCTACCGCTACTACGACGAAGCGGCGCTCACACGACTGCAGCGCATTCTCATGCTGCGCGATCTCGGCCTTGCACTGCCCGCGATCGCTGAGGTGCTCGCTGGCCAGACCGACGACGCACGCGCGCTCGTCGCTCACCTGCACTGGCTCGAACAAGAGCGAGCGAGAGTCGAGCGGCAGATCGCGAGCGTCACGACCACGATTCGAAAAATGGAAGGAGGTGAACAACTGATGGCAGAAGAGATGCTCGACGGCTTCGACCACACCGTCTACAAAGACGAGGTCGAAGAGCGCTGGGGTGCGGAGGCCTACGCGAAGAGCGACCGCTGGTGGCGTGAACTCGGCGCTGAGGGCCAGGCTGCATTCAAGGCCGAAGAGGCCGCGATCAGCGGTGGGCTCGCAGCAGCGCACGCCGCCGGCACGCCGGCCGACAACGCCGAGGTGCAAGCGCTCATCGCCCGGCACTACGCCTGGGTGCGCGCGGGCTGGGGCGGCACGGCGCCGAGCGCCGAGGCCTACCTCGGGCTCGGCGACATGTACGTCGCCGACCCGCGCTTCGCGAAGCACTACGGCGGCCCCGACGGCGCCGAGTACGTGCGCGAGGCGATGCGGGTCTACGCGGCGAGCGAGCTCGCGTAGGTCTCGCTGAGCGGGCGGATGGGTAGGGGCCCATACCCATCCCTCGCCACGACCTCGATCGTCGCGATGACCGACCAGAGCGCCAAGCCCGCGAGCGCGAGCGACAGCCCGATCACGGCAGCACCACCGGAGCGGTGGGGGTGCTGGGGGTCGGGTCGGTCTTGGTCGGGACGGTGTTGGTCGGATCGGCGGAGGGCGTCGTCTCCGCCGACCCGGGCTTGAGGGGCTGCGCTTCGGGAACCCGCAACCGTGGCAGCGTCACACCCACCATGGGGCCGATGAGCAGCGCGAACGCGATCGTGCCGAGCCCCACCGTGCCGCCGAGCAGCCAGCCGGTGCCGAGCACCGTGAGTTCGACGACGGTGCGCACTTTCCAGATCTTCCAGCCGAAGCGCGCGTGGGCTCCCGTCATGAGGCCGTCACGCGGGCCCGGCCCGAAACGCGCGCCGATGTAGAACCCGGTGGCGAGGGCGAGCAGCGCGAGGCCGCCGAAGAACATGAGCCACTGCATCCACCATTCGGCGGGAGTCTCGATGACGAGCATCGCGAGGTCGATGACCGGCCCGATGAGCAGCACATTGAGTACCGTGCCGATGCCGGGCTTCTGGCGCAGCGGAATCCAGAGCAGCAGCACGCCCGCGCCGATGATGACGACGATGAGACCGATCGACCACCCGGTCTGGTTCTCGAGGCCCTGCGCGAAGACCGTCCAGGGGTCCAATCCGACATTGGCCTCGATGAGCAGTGCGACCGCGACGCCGTACAGGGCCAAGCCCACGAGCAGTTGGGTCCAGCGGCGGAGGAGGCGGCGCGAGGTCATGAAGCCAGTGTGCTCGCGAAGTGGACTGTTTCATAGAGTCCAATCGGGGTAATGTGGCCGCATGCCCTCCCTTTCAGCCCGGTCATTGGCCTTGCAGTTGGGTGACTGGCGACCGCGCGACAACGCACCGCTCTACGAAGCGCTCGCTGACCGCGTGCGACTGCTCGTGCTCGACGGCCGCATTGCCCTCGGCACGCGCCTGCCTGCGGAGCGACTGCTCGCCGAGCACGAGTCGCTCAGCCGCACCACCGTCGCCAATGCCTATGCGCGACTGCGCGAGCTCGGCTACCTGCACAGCGTGCGCGGCTCGGGCAGCGTTGCGCGACTGCCCGAGAACGCCTTCGGTGAGACTCCGTCGATCGGCGACCAACCCGGCCCGGGCGTGCTCGACCTCTCGAAAGCCACGCTGCCGGCCATTCCTCTCGTCACTGAGGCGGCGCGAGAAGCGGCTGAACTGCTGCCGGCCTACCTGCACGAGAGCGGCTTCGACGCCTACGGCCTGCCCGATGTGCGGCAGGCGCTCGCCGATCGCTACACGGCGCGCGGGCTGCCCACCGACGTCGACCAGATCATCATCACGCTCGGCGCGCAGCACGCCATCGCTCTCGTCGCGCGCACCCTGCTGCATCGCGGCGACCGCGCCTTGGTCGAAGCCCCGAGCTATCCGCACGCGCTCGAGGCCTTGCAGGCGGCGGGAGCCCGGCTCGTGAGTGTGCCGGTGACGACCGAGAGCGGGTGGGATTCCGACGTGCTCGAGCAGGTCATCCCGCGCACCTCACCGGCGCTCGCCTACCTCATGCCCGACTTTCACAACCCCACCGGGCGCACCATGCCGGTCGAGCAGCGCCGCCGCCTACTGCAGCTGGCGGCCGCCCACGGCACGACCCTCATGATAGACGAGACCATGTCAGAGCTCGGCTTCGGGCCGACGGCCGAGCACTTGCCGCCGGTTGCCGTCGATGCGGAGCAGTTCGGTGCGCGCGTCGTGACGATCGGCTCGGTCGGCAAGAGCATCTGGGGTGGAGTGCGACTCGGTTGGGTACGCGCCGACCGCGACACCATCACGCACCTCGCGCGCACGCGACTCTCGGGCGACCTCGGCAGCCCCGTGCTCGAACAACTCATGCTGCTGCGGCTGCTGAGTCACTACGACCGGGTGCTGGATGCTCGCCGCGAGCAATTGCGCACTGGCCACGCACTCCTCACCGGCGAACTGCAGCGACGCTTTCCCGAGTGGCACGTGCCCCACGTCGACGGCGGCCTCTCGCTGTGGGTCGGCATCGGCGAACCCGTCAGTTCGCAACTCGCGCTCGCAGCACGCGCCGAAGGGCTGCTCATCGGGGCGGGCCCGCGGTTCGGGCTCGATGGAGCCTTCGAGCGCTATCTGCGTCTGCCCTTCAGTCGCGGGCCCGAGATCACGCTGCCCTCGCTCGACCTGCTCGAGAGGGCCTGGGCGCGCGTCGCGCGGCGCACACCTCTGGCGGCCGCGACGCCCGAAGCCGAAGCCGAGGCGCTCGCCGCCGTGGTCTAGGCGCTCGGCGGCACACCGACGGGTTCTGACCGATCGGTAAGATTCGGGGTGCGCCCTCAGGGCTCGCTGTGTGAATACTCAGCGGGCGCTGGAATCCTGAGCGCGCACCACAGCCCCATTACTGCGCCCGCGGCCTTCGCCGCACCACGTGCCCTCTACCCCACAGTCCGGAGTTCCCGTGCACCTTCTTTCGGTGTTCAGCTTGCGCAACCGCGCACTCATCGCGCTCGTCACGATCGTGGTGGGCCTCTTCGGAGGCATCGCGCTCACGACGCTCAAGCAAGAGCTCATCCCCTCGGTCGCCTTCCCGCAGGTCATCGTCATCACGCAGTACCCGGGTGCGGCACCCGAGATCGTCGAGCAAGACATCTCGACACCCATCGAGACCGCGGTGCAGGGCATCCCAGGCCTCGATGCCTCCAACGCCACCTCGAGCACCGGCTTCTCGATCGTCTCGGCGAGCTTCACCTTCGGCACCGACCTCGTGCGCACCGAGCAGCGCGTGCAGCTCGCGATCAACCGCCTCGACCTGCCCGACGACGTCGAGCCGCAAGTGCTCACCGGATCGATCGACGACTTCCCGATCGTGCAGATCGCCGTCACGAGCGACCTCGATTCCGGCGCGCTGGATGCCGCTCTCGAGTCGCAGGCCGTCACCGAGCTCAACGACGTCGACGGCGTGCGTGAAGTCTCGGTGCAAGGTGCCGTGGGCGATCGCGTCACCATCACGCCCGACAAAGACGAACTGTTCGAGCGCGGACTCTCGAACGCCGACATCACCGACGCGCTCGACGAGTACGGAGTGCTGCTGCCCGCCGGCACGATCACCGAAGACGGTTTCGAGCTCCCGGTGGTCTCGGGTGTGCGCATCGACGACGCCGAGACTCTCGCCGCCCTGCCGCTGCTCGACGCCAACCAAGAGGGCACGAGCATCGGCGATGTCGCCGAGGTCGTGGTCGAGAGCGACCCCGTCACGAGCTACTCGCGCGTCAACGGCGAGCCCGCCCTGACCCTCGCGATCACCAAGACCCCCGCGGGCAACACCGTCGAGGTGTCGCGTGCCGTGCAGGCGGCCCTGCCCGCCATCGCCGAAGCGATCGGCGAAGGCACTGAGTTCACCGTGGTCTTCGACCAGGCACCGTTCATCGAGAAGTCGATCGAGTCGCTCGCGACCGAGGGCCTGCTCGGCCTCGCCTTCGCGGTCATCGTCATTCTCATCTTCTTGCTCTCGGTGCGATCGACGATCGTCACGGCGATCTCCATTCCGACCTCGGTGCTGCTGACCTTCATCGGCATGCAGGTCTCGGGCTACACGCTCAACATCCTCACCCTCGGCGCCATCACGATTGCGGTTGGCCGTGTCGTCGACGACTCGATCGTCGTCGTCGAGAACATCAAGCGGCACCTCGCGCTCGGTGAAGAGAAGACGCAGGCGATTCTCATCGGCGTGAAAGAGGTCGCGGGCGCGATCACCGCTGCCACCGCCACGACCATTGCCGTCTTCTTGCCCATCGCCCTCGTGGGCGACATCACGGGCGAGCTCTTCCGACCCTTTGCTCTCACCACGGCCATCGCCCTCGGTGCCTCGCTCTTCGTGTCGCTCACGATCGTGCCCGTGCTGTCGTACTGGTTCTTGCGCGCGCCCAAGCCGCACAAGCACGCCGCGGGCGCCGAGCCCGTCGAGGGTGCGCTCACGAGCGGGCCCATGACGCTCGAAGAAGAATCGGCGCGGCCCACGCTGCTGCAGCGCGGCTACCTGCCGGTCATCCGCTGGACCCTCCGTCGCCCCGTCGCGACCCTCCTGCTCGCCCTGCTCGTGCTCGGCGGCACCGGTTTTCTCGCCACCGGCCTCAAGACCAACTTCATCGGCGACTCCGGCCAGAACACGCTCACCGTCACGCAGACGCTCGAGAACGGTTCGAGCCTCGAAGCGCTCGACGAGGCCGCGACCGTCGTCGAAGACGAACTGCTCGGCGTCGACGGCATCGAGACCGTGCAGGCCTCGATCGGCTCCGGCACGGGCACCCTCGCCGGCATCTTCGGCGGCGGCGACATCACCTTCTCGCTCACGACCGACGAATCGTTCGACCAGGTCGAACTGCAGCAGTCGGTGCGCGACGCGATCGCCGACCTCGAGGGCGTCGGCGAGCTGAGCGTGCAGGCCAGCCAGGGCGGCGGCTTCGGCGGCAGCGACATCGAGATCGACATCACGGCGCAATCGACTGACGATCTCGAGACCGCTGCGCAGAGCATCCTCGACGAGGTGCGCGCTCTCGACGAGACCGCCGAAGCGACGAGCAACCTTGCCGACACGCAGCCCTACCTCGCGATCGAGGTCGACCGCGAGCGCGCCGCTGAGCTCGGCCTGAGCGAGGTCGCCGTCGGTGGCATCGTCACGGCCGCGATGTTCCCGGCCTCGGTGGGCAGCGTCGTCATCGACGAGACCACGCTGTCGATCTTCATCCGCGATGTGGATGCTCCCACCACGGTCGACGAATTGCGCGAGTTCAGCATCCCCACCGCGCAGGGCCCGCAAGACCTCGAAGAGCTCGCCACCATCTCGCAGGTCGAGGGACCCGCGAGCATCACGACCATTCGTGGAGTGCGCAGCGCGACCATCACGGTCACTCCCGCGATCGCCGACATCGGCGCCGCCTCGACTGCCGTGCAGACCGCGGTCGACGAGGCCACCCTGCCGACCGGTGCTGAGGCGAGCCTCGGCGGCGTGACCGCGCAGCAGGCTGACGCCTTCAGCCAGCTCGGCCTCGCGCTGCTCGCGGCGATCCTCATCGTCTACGTCATCATGGTCGCGACCTTCAAGAGCCTGCGTCAGCCGTTGCTGCTGCTCGTGTCGATCCCCTTCGCCGCGACCGGCGCCATCGCCCTGCAGCTCATCGCCGACATTCCGCTCGGTGTGCCCTCGCTCATCGGTGTGCTCATGCTCATCGGCATCGTCGTGACGAACGCCATCATGCTCATCGACCTCGTCAACCAGTACCGAGAACGAGGGATGCGGGCGCACGACGCCGTCGTCGAGGGCTCGTCTCGACGCCTGCGGCCGATTCTCATGACCGCGGCCGCGACGATCTTCGCGCTGCTGCCGCTCGGTATCGGCATCACGGGCAGCGGCGGGTTCATCTCGCAGCCGCTCGCGATCGTCGTCATCGGCGGACTGCTGTCGTCGACGATCCTCACGCTCATCGTGCTGCCGGCGCTGTACTACCTCGTCGAAGGCGCCAAAGAGCGCCGGGCCGAGCGCCGCGCGGCGAAGGCTGAAGCCGCGGAGGGCGCCGCGGCCTAGCTCGATGACGGGGGTGCCGCGCGCGCAGTAGGCTCGGCTCACCCCCTGACCGAAAGCGATTCGCTATGGCCGCGCCCGACTCCGCCCCCGCAGCTTCCGCCGCTCCCGACGACTCGAGCATCGTCTCCCCCGGCGTGTTCTCGAACACGACGGTGCAGCTGGCGCCGTACCGCATCCAGTGGCTCGCCCGCATCATGTACGGCAACGCCTTCGAGTTCTTGACGATCGCCGTCATCATCGCGAACGCCGCCGCCCTCGCGGTGCTCACCTACCCCGACCTCGCGCCGGGCGTCTTCGCCGTCGCCACGTTCATCGACGGCGCGGCGATCATCTTCTACACAATCGAAGTGCTGCTGCGCATCGTGTCGTACGGCCGCAAGCCGTGGATGTTCTTCCGCAACGGCTGGAACATCTTCGACTTCGCCATCGTGGTCGCCATCCCGTTCCTGAACGGCGCCACGGTCATCTTCCGACTCGTGCGACTGCTGCGCATCCTGCGCATCTTCCGCTTCTTGCCCGAGGCGCGCATTCTCATGCTGTCGATGATCAAGTCGACCGCGCCGCTCGCCAACCTGGCCGTGCTCATCGGCTTCCTCATGTTCATCTACGCCATGGCGGGCGTGTACCTCTTCGGGGCGCAGAACCCCGAGCAGTGGGGCACCCTCGGTGCGGCGATGATCACGCTCACGGTCATGCTGACGCTCGAGAACTTTCCCGACTCGTTCCTCGGCGGGCTCGACGTCACGCCGTGGGCGCTGCTCTACTTCTTGAGCTACATGTTCTTCATCGTCTTCACGGTGCTCAACGTGCTCATCGGCATCGTGCTCACCGCGATGGACCAAGCCCGCGAAGAGGTCACGGCCGAGCGCGCGAAAGAAGGACTGCCGACAGCGACGGGCACAATTCGGCTGCCGGGTGCGGCCTCATCGACCGACGGCAACGGCGACGTGGATGCCCTGCTCACCGAGGTTGCCGACCTCGAGCGCAGCGGCGCAGCACACCCCGATCACCTGCGCCGCATTCGCGACGAGCTCGAGCGGCTGCGCTCGGGCGCTTAGTCGTTCGGCGCGAGCGCCTTCTCCATGCACACGCTGAAGTCGTCGCCCACGTAGGGCCCGAAGTTCTCGATGTGCGAGTATCCGCGCCCCTCGTAGAGGGCGATCGCGGCCAGTTGCTTCGGGCCGGTCTCGAGCTGCACCACGCGGATGCCCTGCTCGCGCGCGAGCTGCTCGAGAGCATCCATGATCGTCGTCGCAATGCCGCGACCGCGACCCGCCTCGTCGACGTAGAGTCTCTTCAGCTCAGCAGATTCGTCGCCGCGATTGACGAGCGCCGCCATGCCGAGCGCGCTCTGGTCGCCGTCTCGCGCGACGAGCACATGCACGCCGGGCGCCTCGAGCTCGTCGAGGTTGAGCATGTAGCAACTGTCGGCGGGGTAGAGGCTGCGGGCATAGGCCTCGCCCGCGTGCAGCAGGGCTTCGACCTCGGGCTGGCGCGGACTCTCGACGGCGATCGTGATCACAAGCCAGAGAATACTGGGGCGTGGAGGGCCCGTCGGCTACACTGAAGGGTCGGCTCGAGGCGAAGCGGTTTTCCGTGTGCTCTTGTGTGCGCCTCCAGGCCGGTGCTCGCCGTCGTTCGACGGTACGAGCTCACCATCGAGATGTGACGGCCCCCAGTCGACGACAGCCTGGGATCATGGCGCTGCGTGCGCCGGCAACGCCTCTTGTGCGAAACCCAGAAAGAACCATGCCTCAGAAGAAGCAGGGTGCGCCCGCGCGCGCCCGCACCACCAGTCAGCCCGCCCGCGGTAACGACCGCACCGAGAACCCTTCGGGCAGCCGCACGACGGCCCGCGCCGGAGCCCCCGGAGCCCGCAGTCCCAAGCACCGCGGCTACCGCCCCGAAGAGCAAGAAGCTCCCGCCAAGAAGGCGCGCTGGAGCAAAGACGACCGCGCCGACCGCGGCCACGCTCCCGACCGCCGCGGCGAGCGCGATGACCGCCCCGCGCGCTCGAACGACCGTGACGACCGCGCGCCTCGCGCCGGTCACGATGATCGGGATGCTCGCCAGAGCCGAGGCTACGACCGCGATGCTCGTCCCGCACGCTCGAACGACCGCGACGCTCGACCCGCGCGCTCGAACGATCGTGACGCGCGGCCCACGCGCTCCTACGACCGTGACGACCGCGCTCCTCGTTCGAACAGCCGCGACGACCGACCCGCTCGCAGCTTCGACCGCGACGCGCGCCCCGCTCGCTCGTTCGACCGCAACGACCGTGGCGGACGCCCCGCTCGCACGACCGAGCAGCGCACCGGCACCGGTCGCACGGCTCACCGCCCGGAGTGGCGCCCGCAGGAGCGCTCGACCGACCAGGGCCGCCCGGCCCGCAGCTGGGACCGCGACGCGCGCCCGGCCCGGTCATTCGAGCGCGACGAGCGTGCTCCTCGTTCGACCGGTCGAGACGACCGCCCGGCCCGCAGTTTTGACCGCGACAGCCGTCCGGCCCGCAGTTTCGACCGCGACGAGCGTGCTCCCCGTTCGACCAACCGTGACGACCGCCCGGCTCGCAGCTTCGACCGCGACGACCGCGCAGCTCGACCGGCTCGCACCGAGTCGAGCTTCTACCCGAGCCGCGATGCGAAGAGCGGCCCGACCGACGATGTCGTGCTCGAGCGCCTCGCTGCTGACGCCGTGCAGGCTCGCGACGTCGAGGGCGTGACCTTCGGCGACCTCGGTCTCGGCGGCAACATCACCCGCACGCTCGAAGAGCTTGGCGCGATCGCCCCGTTCCCGATTCAGGCGGCGACGATTCCCGACGTGCTCGCGGGTCGCGACGTGCTCGGCCGCGGCCGCACCGGCTCGGGCAAGACCATCGCTTTCGGAGCCCCGCTCGTCGAGCGCCTCATGGAGAACGGTGGAGGCAAGAAGCGTCAGATGGGCCGCGCTCCTCGCGCGCTCATCATGGCGCCGACGCGTGAACTCGCGCTGCAGATCGACCGCACCGTGCAGCCCATCGCCCGCAGTGTGGGCCTCTTCACCACGCAGATCTACGGCGGTGTGCCCCAGGGCCGCCAGGTCGGAGCCCTGCAGCGCGGTGTCGACATCATCATCGGCACCCCCGGTCGCATCGAAGACCTCATCGAGCAGGGTCGCCTCGACCTCAGCCAGATCGAGATCGTCGTGCTCGACGAGGCCGACCACATGTGCGAGCTCGGCTTCTTGGAGCCGGTGCAGCGCATCATCCGCCGCACGCGTCAGGGCAACCAGAAGCTGCTCTTCTCGGCCACGCTCGACTCGGGCGTCGCCAACCTCGTCGACGAGTTCTTGCAGAACCCGAGCGTCTACGAGGTCGCCGGTGAAGACCAGCAGTCGTCGACGATCGACCACAAGGTGCTCATGGTCGAGCAGCGCGACAAGCGCGCCATCATCGAGCAGCTCGCCTCGGGAGACGGCAAGACTCTCGTCTTCGCCCGCACTCGCGCCTTCGCCGAAGAGCTCGCCGACCAGCTCGACGACGCCGGCATTCCGGCAGTCAGCCTGCACGGTGACCTCAACCAGGCACGCCGCACTCGCAACCTCGAGAAGCTCACGAGCGGTCGGGTGAAGGTGCTCGTGGCCACCGATGTGG
>SXMH01000086.1 GCA_005777405.1 Actinomycetota bacterium | reverse complement strand
GTGCGCGGCACCACGTCGAAAGAGATCGTCGAGATGGCGCGGGCGGCCGGCGCCAACAAGGTGACCTTTACGTCGGCGGCACCCCCGGTGCGCTACCCCCACGTCTACGGCATCAACATGCCGACGCGCACCGAGCTCATCGCCCACGGCCGCAAGATTCCTGAGATCAACACCGAGCTCGGCAGCGACTACCTCATCTACCAGGAGGTGGCCGACATGCAGGCCGCCATTCTCGAAGGCAGCGACATCACTGACCTCGAGATGAGCTGCTTCACGGGCGACTACGTCACCGGCACGGTCAGCCCCGAATACTTGCGCGGGGTCGAGCAGAACCAGCTGAGCTGACCGCTCGCGCCGCTACTGCACGAGCACGATCGTCATGCTCGAATCGTTCGAGCCGAGGCGGATCGGCTTCACGAGCTGCTGGATGAGAGCATCCACGTTGCCGGTGATCTCACCGAGCAGTCCACCACCCGGCAGCAGGCCCGCCAAGAAGCTTTCGTCGACCGTCTGCACGAGGTCGAGCGACGAGAGTCCGCCCGGCACGGCCGTCGCCGCGAGAGTGAACGTGCCGTCGCTGCGCACC
The DNA here is from genome assembly GCA_005777405.1 of Actinomycetota bacterium. Classification (GTDB taxonomy): domain Bacteria; phylum Actinomycetota; class Actinomycetes; order Actinomycetales; family Microbacteriaceae; genus Microcella. The sequence continues at coordinate 5,987 of SXMH01000086.1, read as the reverse complement.
GTCGTCGTGGCGTAGACCTGCCCAGCGGTCTGCAGCGAGAGATGCGCTCCGGGCGTGGCAGTGCCGGTGAGTCGCAGGTCGATGTCTGCTCCCACGATGCCGCCCGGCGCCGTGTGGCCCGACGGAGCCTCCCCGCCCGTGATGGTGTCGACGATGCCCTCCGTGAGGTTCTCGACCTCGCCGACGACCGTGCCCGCATCGACGTCGCTGCTGGGCGGTTCGATGGGTAGCGACGGGATGCTCTCCGGCAGCACCGGCCCCGCACTCGCCCCCGGCCTCGGGTCAATGGCCTGCTCACCGCCCGCACTGTCATCGTCAACAGTGTTCGAGGTCTCGGCGGCGCCGAGCGAGTCGACCGCGGTCATCGTCGTCACCACGGTGCCCGTCGTTCCCGCGGCGACGATGACCGCCCCCGTGGTGACTTTCGCGAGCAAGGCAGCGGCACCCGTGCCGCTCGCGCTGAGCATGCCAGCAAGATGCTCGGGAAGGGCGGCGTGGGTGTCGGCGCCGAGACCCGGGTCGAGCATCCCGCCCGCCACGTCGGCGTCTGACGCGCCTGCCGCCTGCTCGAGGGCGAGGGCGGCGCCGGCTCCGACCGTGAGGGGCAGCAGCACTGAGCGCAGCCGACCGCCCACGTCGTGCACTTCTTCCGAGATGATCGCGCAGTGCGCGCAGTGCATGAGGTGGAAGGCGAGGCGCTCGGTGTCGCGAGTGCTGAGCTTGTGACGCTCATGTTCGGCGAGATGCTCGGTGGCCCAGCGGCACTCACCCTGCTCGCGCGCGGCGTCGACGTGCGCCTGCAACCACGCGACGCGGAGGCCCTCGCGCGCGCGGAACGAGAGGGCCGCTGTCGCATTCGCGCTGAGCCCCAGCAGTGGAGCGGCCTCGTGCGGATCAAGCCCTTCGACCTCGGTGTACCAGAGCACCGTCTGCCAACGCTCTGGCAGTGAGCGGAACGCTTGAGCCGTGAGCGAGCGGTCGAGTGCGGAGATCGCATGGTCGTCCTCGGCCTCGCCCGGTTCGAGTAAGGGCTCGAGGTCGTCGACCGTTGTTTCGCGCCGCGAACGGCCGTGCGAGGCCGCCACGTGGCGGATGGTCGTGTAGAGATACGGCCGAAATGCCCCCGTCGGCCCCTTGCCCTCGAGCACGAGGGCGAGAATGCGCTCGAACGATTCGGCGACGATGTCGTCGGCGTCGAGGTGGGTCATGGCTCGAGCCATCCGCACGCCCGCTGCGTGGTGTCGCTTCCACAACTCGGCGAACGCTGCTCGGTCACCGCGGCGCGCTCGGCGCAGAAGATCCTGGTCCGCGACGCCTTCCGCGCCGCGCACAATGTCGAGGAAGCCCATCCCCGCCCCCATTCCTGATGTCTACTCCGGTTTGTGCGCCCCCACAAGGGGGCGGTGAGAAGTGGGTGGCCGGATCGCACGCGATCGATCCGGCCACCCGGCGAGGTGCTCTACCCGAGCAGCACCTCGCGGCTCAGCGCCCATCCCCCCTGGCGCGAGCGGAGCAGCGCGACACCGGCAGCGATGAGACCGGCGATGAGCAGCAGCAGGCCACCGAGGTTGACGCCCGTGTAGGCGAGGGGTCCGCCACCGTCGAGCGGGGTCACGGGCCCACCGGGGCCGCAGTCGTCACCGGTGCAGTCGGGGTCACCGGGGCCACCCGGTTCTTCCGGCTCTTCCGGCTCGTCGACCGGGGTGACACCGGGGCCGACCGTCGCCGAGGCGAGGTCGATGGTCACGAGCGATCCCTGCAGCACGCCGATGCGCACCGCGGTCTGCGTGAAGTACGTGCCAGGGCCGGCCGCATCGGCGCCCGTGCTCTGCACGTTGACGCGCACCGACAGCACGTCAGAGAGAGCCGTGCCGAGGCCCGCACCGCCGAGAAGACCCTTCGTCGCCGGCTCGACCACACCCGACTGCAGCTTGCGCTGCACCTCGGAGATGATGCGCTCGTGGTCGCCGATGCCGTCGACGATGGCGAGCGAGAGCCCGCCCAGCACGGCCGAAAGGTCGAGCGTCACGGGAGCACCGAGCACCGTCAGTTTCGCGCGCGCGATGTCGGCATCAGCATCCCCCAGCCCGTTGAGGTCACCGGCGATGTGCAAGTCGAGCGACGTGCGCAGGTCGGGCAGCACCTTCTCGGTGATCGTGCAGACGATCTCAGTCAGCGGGTCAGTGAGGTGATCAGTGATGCCACCGGTGAGTCCGCCGAGCAGTCCGCCCACCAGCCCCTTGTCGTCACCGAGGTCGCCGACGATCGGCACCTCAACGCACGTCTCGACCTTCTCGCCCGCCTGCGGCGTGAGCAGGTTCACCGATGCCCGAATGTCGACACGCACCTCGTCGAGTGCTTCGCGCACGACCTCGAGCACGTCGTCGGCCAGGTCGGCCACGTGACCCGTGATCGAGTCGAGCAGGGGCACGAGAATCTCGTCGCTGAGCAACTCGGTGCCGGGCGGCAGCGAGTTGAGGTCGCGGCCGAGCAGTCGCTCGAGATCGATGACGATGGCGCCACGTTCGAGGTCGACGGAGGCTCCGGGCGAGTCGAGTTGTGCCGTCAAGAGCGGCTCGACGACCGACCGCAGATCGGTGTCGATCGAGACATCGACGTCGATGAGTCGAGAGTCGGAGCCGAGCACGCCGCCGAGTTCGTGGCGCAGTGCGTCAGCGAGCAGGCCCGAGTCTCCGCCGAGCGACACGAGTCGCGACTGCGCCGGGTCGATCGCCGTCAACACGCGGTCGGAGAGCTCGCTGATGGCGGGCGTGCGCACGAGCAAGTGCGCCCCCGCCAGCGTGTAGTCACCGCTCGCATTCTCCCCCTCGGCCTCTGCGCTCGCGCCGATCGCGCCGAGTTGCAGGTCGAGGGAGGTGATCGAGTCGGCGAACCGTGAACCGAGCAGTGCCGACAGGTCGACCGTGAGGTCGCCCCCTGCATTCGAGGCGCTGGGGTGCACGTCGACGGCGCCCGCTTCGCCGACCGTCTTGACGTGGGCTTCAGCGGCACCGGAACGCCACGCGCCTGCCCACTGCTGCACGGCGCCGGCATCGATGCCCTCACCGAGATCGAGCGAGACACCACTGGGCAGGGAGACGCTCACCGCGCGCAACACCTCGAGAGCGAGCGGATTCGCGTCGATGACCTGTGCTCGATCGCCGTTGTTGACCGCGATCGCGGCCTGCAACGCGAGGAGCGCATCCAGATCGGTGCCGCCTACCGTGCCGCCGAGCAGCTGGGCGCGAGCGTAGGAGTGAGGAGTATCGGAGTCGTCGGCGTGTGCGGCGGAGGCTCCGAGGAGAGCGGGAGCTGCAGCGAGCAGTCCCGCAGTGGCCAGTGCGCCCGCGCGGCGGGGCCAGGAGCCCCTCGGCGCAGTCGCGTGATCGTTCGAGCGCATGATCGTTCCCTTCCCTTTCGGTGGCGGGACGGATGCCCCGTCACCAGGAGGGACGGTAGAACGGTCTGTCTCTTACGCGAGATCGCAGAAATTCTCAGAAAAAGTTCGTGGGGGAGAGCGTGAGTGTGCCGCAGCGCCGCCCAGAACCGCAGCCAGTGCTACTGGTCGTCGCCCTCGATCGGCTCAGCATCCACGCGCTCTCGCTCGGCCGACACGAGTCGAGCGCGACGCTGCGAGCGGCGGTCGAGCACGATCGCGATGATCGCGCCTACGAGCACGCCGATCGTGACCCCGAACAGCGAGAAATAGCCGAGCAGCGCCGCGAAGCCCACGGTGGGGTCGGCCGGGTAGAGGCTTGTCACGACGAGCGTGGCGAGAAAACCCACGAGCCCGCCGACCACGACGAACGCACCCACTTTGGGAGCTCGGCGCACCGAGACCTGGGCGACGTCGGCGGGAGGCTCGGGCTGCGTGGTCATGGGGCGATTCTCTCGCACGAGGCTGGGGTGCGGCTCATGATCACGACGGCGGCGCTGCCGCTGGTCACCACTGCAGCGGCAGAAACGCACTGAGGTCAGCGCGCGTGCCCGAGGCGTGAATCTTGCCCGCGGCGAGCGCCTCGCTCCAGCCGACCTGACCGGTTGCGACGGCGACCCAGGTGTCGACATCAGTTTCGACGACGTTGGGCGGAGTGCCCCGTGTGTGCTGCAGCCCCTCGATGGCCTGCACGGCACCGAACGGCGGCACGCGCACTTCGACGCTGCGCCCGGGGCTTGCGTCGGCGAGCACTTGCAGCAGATATCGCACCGCCGTCGCCGTCGCGGGGCGGTCGGCGTCGTCGGCGAGCACCCCTCGCACGGCGGCGCGGCCCGTGATCTCGTCGATGCGTGCCTTCGCCATGCGAGCGACTGTACGCCGGTTCGCCCCGACATCGAGTGGATGCTCGCCCTGGGTAGTCTTGCCGGGTGAGAATTCTCGTCCTCGGGTCTGGGGCCCGCGAGCACGCCATCATCACCGCGCTGCTGCGCGAGCGCGGCGCCGATGGCGCCCCCGCGCACGCCATCACTGCCGCACCCGGCAACGCCGGCATCGCCGAGGTCGTCGAGACTGTCGCCCTCGACCCGACGCGCGGCGACGTGGTCGCCGACTATGCGGTCGACAACGACGTGCAGCTCGTGGTGATCGGCCCCGAGGCTCCGCTCGTGGCGGGAGTGGCTGACGCCGTGCGCCGGCGGGGCATCCCGGTCTTCGGTCCCGGGGCCGCTGCGGCGCAACTCGAGGGCTCGAAGACCTTCGCCAAGCGCATCATGGACGACGCTGGCGTGCCCACCGGTCGTGCCGTGCGCGCCGGAACCTACGCCGAGGTCGAGGCCGCCCTCGACGAGCTCGGTTCGCCGTACGTCGTCAAGGCCGACGGTCTCGCGGCGGGCACGGGCGTCATCGTCACGAGCGACCGCACCGCCGCGCTCTCGCACGCCGAGCACTACCTGCAGCAGGGCGGAGTGCTCGTTGAAGAGTTTCTCGACGGCCAGGAGGTCAGCCTCTTTCTGCTGAGCGATGGCCACTCGGTCGTGCCGTTGAGCCCCGCGCAGGATTACAAGCGCGCGCTCGATGGTGACGCTGGTCCGAACACGGGCGGCATGGGCGCGTACTCTCCCCTGCCGTGGGCCCCGGAAGGCTTCGTCGATGAGGTCATTCGCACGGTCGCCGAGCCGACGGTGCGCCAGCTCGAGAACGAGGGCACTCCGTTCATCGGCCTGCTCTACTGCGGTCTCATCGTCACCGAGCGGGGCATCCGCGTCATCGAGTTCAACGCGCGGTTCGGCGACCCCGAAACGCAAGTGGTGCTGCCGCGCCTCGTCACGCCGCTGAGCGAGTTGCTGCTCGCGGCGAGCACGGGCCAGCTCGGCGGGCGCCCGCACCCCCAGTTCAGTGACGACGTGGCCGTGACGGTCGTGCTCGCGAGCGAGGGCTACCCCACGTCGTCGGCGCCGAACCGCCCGCTCACCGGCCTCGCCGAGGCCGCCGCGGTCGACGGCGTGCACCTCTGCCACGCCGCGACCGCACACACAGACGAGGGCTTCGTCGCCACCGGCGGCCGCGTGCTCAGTGTCGTTGCGACGGGTGCCGACTTCGCCGAGGCTCGATCGCGGGCCTACGAGGCGATCGCCCGCATCGGACTCGAGGGCGGGCAATACCGCTCCGACATCGCGGCGCGCGTCGTTTCATGACGCCTCCGTCGACGCAGGATGCTGCGCCCCTGCTCGGCTGGCAGCACGTCTACTCGGGCAAGGTGCGCGACCTCTACGAGCACCCCGAGCATCCGGCACTCATGCTCGTCGTCGCGAGTGATCGAGTCAGTGCGTTCGACCACGTGCTTGAGCCGGGCATCCCGGGCAAGGGTGCTCTGCTGACGCAGTTGACACGCTGGTGGTTTGCGCAGCTCGGTGCTGGTGAGAACCCCGTGCCGAATCACCTCGCGACCGGCGCAGACCTGCCCGAAGTGCCTGCCGAGTTCGCCGACCGCGCGATGCTCGTGAAGCGCCTCGAGATGCACCCGATCGAGTGCGTCGTGCGCGGCTACCTC
>SXMH01000085.1 GCA_005777405.1 Actinomycetota bacterium | reverse complement strand
GTCATGGGCGGGCAAGGCGCGGTGAACATCCTCTATCGCAACGAGATCAAGGCGGCTGAAGCGGCGGGCGAAGACGTCGCAGCCGTGCGCACCCGCCTGGCGAACGAGTACACCTATGACGTCGCGAGCCCCTTCCTTGCTGCAGAGCGCGGAGAGCTCGACGGCATCATCGAACCCGCTGCCACGCGCGTCGCGATCATCAAAGCGCTGCGAGCCCTCAAGACCAAGCGAGCGAGCCTGCCGCCCAAGAAGCACGGAAACATCCCCCTGTGACCGACGAGCAGTCGACCCCCGTGGATGCTGATGCCGGTCCCGCGACTGCGGCACCGGTCGTGCGAGTCATCGCCGGTAGCCCGACCGACGACGAGCTCGCGGCGGCGCACGCGGTGATCGCCGCCATGCTCGCCGAACAGTCGGCGCAGGGTGCCGAACTGCTGCCGGCGAAGGTCGATCGCTGGAGCCGTGCGCAGCTGCGCACGTCACTCGAACCGGGTGCCGGCGCGTGGGCGGCCAGCCGGGGTGCCCGCGGCTGCTGAGCGGCCCGCAAGGCCCTGCAATCTGCGTATTCCGTTGCGATGACTATCGGAATCGGCCGTCGTTGCTGACCGTGAACGAGGATGTCGTAAGCCGTTGACTCGTTTGTACCCCGGGATTCGCCGTCTACCCCCGTTCGGGGGCCGGAAATCAAAGAGTTCTGGGTGCAACGCCCTCTGAAACGTCCCCCACGTGTCCCCCAAAATGACGACTGTGGCGACGACGGCGCTTCGGCATGATGGAACGTGCAAGGCGACCGTTGAACGGTCGTCGACCGATCACACCACAGCCGCACGGGTAGCGGTTTCGTGATTGGGGGGCGAGTTAGGTTGATATTCGGGTTGTCGGCCTAACTCGATACGTTGCGAAGGGCCGGAGTTGGGTACTCCGGCCCTTCGATCGTTAACGGCTCCCTGGGGTGCGGGGAATCTCGAGCCAGAGGTCGACCGACTCGTCTTCGTCGTCTTCGTGCGACCGACCGAGCTCTCGGGCCGAACCATCGCCGACCGGCGTGACGCCAACGACGGTCACGGCGACGTCGGAGTCGGGCGGGGCGGTGCGAGCGATGACGCGAGTCGCACTCGTGCCGTGGATCGCCGTGGCAAGCGTGTCGAGCACGGCCTCGCGCTCGCGATCGTCGAGCTCGTCGAGCCCGCCCTCATCGAACAGCGTGACCGTTGCACCGCGACGCCGTGCCGCCATGACCTCGCGGCGCACGGCGTCATTGAGCAGTCGCCGCCCACGAATCTCGTCACGAATGGCGCCCTCGAGGTGCAGGCACTCGCGCCGCTGATCTTCCGTCAGGCGGCCACCGGACTGCTCGACCGCACGCAGCATCGGCAACGCCATGGTGCTGGTCTGACCGAGCCTGAACTGCCGCTCGTAAAGGTGGGCCTCTTGTGCGGCCTGCCAGTCGGTCGCCTCGCGCTCGGCCTCAGCGAATCGAGCGGCGTCGCGCGAGGCCTTCTCGAGAGCCCGCGAGAGGATGTGCGCGACCGCGACCCAGGATGCGCTGCCGATGACGCCCGCCCCGAGCAGCAACCCGGGCCCGCCCCACACGATCGTCTGCACGACAAGCGCGGCGATGCCCGCCCACGCGTACAAGTGTCGACGTCGCGTCGAGGTGATCGCCATGAGCGTGCCGACGGCGGCGACGTACCATGTGGCGTAGCCGAGACCGCCAGGTTGCGCGGGGTCGAGTTGCGGCGTGATGAGCAGCGTCATGGCGATGCAGACCGCCACGTTCGCCGCGGCCATCCACCACGGCATCTTCTCGGGCTGACCGGGCAGCAGACTCACGGCGGTCGCGGTGGCGTAGAGCATCATGGCGCCGAGAATCGGCAGCGGGTTCGTCGGAACATCGATCGTGTAGAGACCCAGCACGAGGTGCAGGGTCGAGAAGAGCGCCGCCATCGTGACGATGAGCGAGCGGGGCACGCCGATTCTCATCGATCGACCTCCTGACGGTCATCGCCTCGGCCGAACATCCCCTCGTCAGGCAGGCCAGCGTCTGGGCGAATGGCATCGAGCGCCGCTGAGGCGGCTGCCACCTCGGGCGCCGTGGGCTGTTGCTGCGGCGCGAGCCCTTCTGGCACCGCGAAGGGCGTGGGAGGTGCATCCACACCGTCGACGGCGATCGGGCCCACCGCCGGCCAGGTCAGCACCACGACCGTGCCCTTGCCCGGGCTCGAGCGAACGTCGGCCTGACCGCCGGCATTGATGGTTCGTTCGACGATCGAGCGCCGCACGCCGAGCCGCTCACCCGGCACCGAGTCGACGTCGAAGCCCGCGCCAGCGTCGCCCACCTCGATCTCGACCGCACCGCCATGGTGACCAGTCACCTTGAGCCAGCGCCGCACATCGGCGCCGCCGGCGTGCTGCACGCTGTTGACCATGGCCTGCACCGCTGCCGAGTAGAGGGCCTCGGCCTGCGCCGAGGGCAGAACACGCGTATCGAGCGAGCGCACCCGCACGGCGAACGGCGGTTGCATGCCACGACCGGCGGTCACGATGCGGTCGGCCAGCTGGCGGAATCGCACGGTCGTGCCGTCGTCGGGAGAGACCAGCGCGGCCTCTTGCAAGTGGCGAATCGCGTTCGTCGCCATCTGTGCGGAAAGTCGCTCTTGCTCGGGGCTCTCGGCCCGGGCCGCCGTGAGCAGCGTCGTGAGCACGCTGTCGTGCACGATCGAGTCGACGTGCACGCGCTCAACCTCCGTCGCGTGCTGGCGCACCGCGCGTGAGTAGCGGTCGAGCGCCGTGCCCTGCGCCTCGTCGACCGAGGTTGCAGCAGCCCGCACCATCGCGACGATCACGAGAATCGCGCCACCCAAGATGATCGCGTAGACCGCGTCGAAGAGGCCGAGTTCCCAACGCGCGCCACCACCCCAGGGTGTGACCCTGATGATGCCGTAGATGGCGGGGACGACGAAGAGGTAGGTGAGCGCGCCGCGCACGGTGAGGCCGATGGCCGCCATCGCGGTCGCGACAGTGGTCAACTGATAGAGCCAGTGGTTGCCCGACTGGGTGACGGCAGGATCAGCGAGGAAGAACGGCCAGCTGACGAGCGCGAGCACGTAGACGATGGCGAAGAGCCGGTGCGAGCCCACGACGAATCGTTTGATGGTCGAGCAGAACAGTGCGAACAGCAGCGTGCCGTAGAGCGCGGCGACGACGGTGATCGACCAGATCGGATCACCGAAAGTCCACTGGTCGGGCAACGCAAGGAGGGTCTGTGCGCCGAAGACGAAACCGAACCACGCGACCGATCTCGACAGAACAGTCTCGACCCGCTTGCGACTAATCGGGTTGCGGGGTTGCTTGACCGCGGAGTTCGCGGCGAGCACGTCCTTAGGCGGACTCATCGCCATCCGGATCAAGACCCGGCAGAATGCCGTCTTCGACGGCGCGACGCAAGAGGTCGACTTTCGTGGGAGCGGGTCGGCCGACCTCGACGTACTTCGCGCGAATGCGGTCGAGGTACTCGCGCGCCGTCGAGTAGCCGATGCCAAGTTGCTGAGCGGCGAGCTTGAGCGGTAGTCCGCTCGCATAGAGGTGCAAAATCTCGCGTTCGCGACGGCCGAGCTGCGCCTTCGCGAAGTCGCGGTCGGCGTCGATCGCACTCGCCCACTCGAGGTTGTTGAGCACCTCACCCTGCGCGACAGTCTCGGCAGCAGCGATGACGGTGCTCGTGGCGGACGACTTGGGAATCACACCAGCGGCACCGGCGGCGAGAGCCTCGCGAACGCTCGCCACGCGGTCGGCGATCGAGTGCACGAGCACGGCAGAGCCCGTGGCCTGCACCGCTTTCACATTGTCGGTGACGCTTGAGCCGTCTCCGAGCGACAAGTCGAGCACGACGACATCAGCTTCACGGCCGTCGAGCGATTCGACGAGCTCGGGCACGCTCGCGGCAGTGGTCAGCACCTCAAAGCCCGCGTTGACGAAGGCCGCGTCGAGACCGAGTCGCACCGACTCGTGGTCGTCGACGATCGCGACGCGCACGGGCCTGTTCGATGTAGCGACCACGAGAAACGGACCAAGCCCTTCGATATGCGGGTAAGCGAAGCGCGCGCGATTCGAGGGGACGATCGCGCGGGTACCCCCATGCTATCGGCGAGCAGCCCGCGAGGAAGGCCTGCGGCACGCCGAAAGTGAGGCGTGAACAAGCCTCAGCGCACGAGAGTGGCGACGGCTTCGACGTGGTGGGTGTGCGGAAAAAGGTCGAAGGCTCGCAGCGACTGCAGGCTGTATCCGGCCTCGGCCGCGAGAGCGACATCGCGCGCGAGCGCGACCGGGTCGCACGCGACGTAGACGATCTGCGCCGGAGACAGCGAGGTGAGCGACGCCATCACCTCGACCCCAGCGCCCGAGCGGGGAGGGTCGAGCACGACGGTCGCGCCGCGCAGCGAGGCATTCGCGCCGACTCGATCGCGCAGCCAGCGATCGACGCGGCCCGTCTCGGCTCCGGCGCCGAGCCATTCAGCGAGATTCTCGGAGGCGTGATCGGTCGCGCGCGCATCTGACTCCACACTCGTGATGCGCGTCGTGTCACCGAAGCGATCGGCAACAGCGGCAGCCAACAATCCGACGCCGCCATACAGGTCGAGATTGTCGGCGCGCGGGTCGAACAGCGACTCATCGATCGCGTTCTGCACCGCCGCCGTGAGCGCGCCCGCGGCCGCGTGGTGCACTTGCCAGAATCCGATGTCGTCGAGTTGAAAGACCCGCTCACCGACGCGTTCGCGAATCACGCTCGGCGCTTGCTCATCGACGACGAGGCGCGGCTCGCCTACCGAGGGAGCGAGCACCTCCACTGCCTGAGCGCCCGTGAAGCGCTCGGCGAACGGCGTCGCGGCGTGCACGGCGCTGGTCGCGAGGGGAGCATCCGTGACCGGAATGACCGTGTGCGACCGCGAGGCCATCGGGCCGAGTCGGCCTTCGGTATCGACGTGCCAACGCACGCGCGTGCGCCAGCCGAGCCCGTTCGCGGCGTCGTCGCCCGGCAAGGCCTCGACGGCGAGCGCCCCCGCCCCGCCCGGCAGCGCGCTCTCGTCGAGGTGAGCGAATCGCTGCAGCGACTCGAGCACCACCTGGCGCTTCAACTCGCGCTGGTGAGCGAGTGCGATGTGACCGAATTCTGCCCCGCCCGCGCGCTGACGCGGCTCACGATCGATCGAGGCCGCGCTCCACACGTGCTCGCGGCGGTGCTCGCTCGGCTCGAGCACGCGCACCGCATCGGCGCGCCAGAAGCTCTTCTTGCGGTCGTCGCTCACGCGCGCGACCACCCTCTCGCCCGGAATCGCGTCACTCACGAACACGACGCGCCCGTCGAGTCGCCCCACGGTGATGCCACCGTGCGCCACGCGATCTACCGTCAGCTCGACCTCGCGGCCCACCATCTCACCCATGCCTCAACCCTAGGTGCGCCGCGACATAGCATCGGGTGGTGCGCCTCTATCTCGCCTCGACGTCACCCGCCCGCCTCGCGACGCTGCGAGCGGTCGGCATCGAACCGATCGCCTTCGCCCCGGGCGTCGACGAAGAAGCTGCGGTGGATGCTGCCGCCGCTGCCGCACCGAGCGGCACTCTGCCCGCGGCCGACATGGTGCAGTTGCTCGCGCGGCTCAAAGCCGAGGCGGCGCTCGACCCCGAGGTGCTCGGCCGTGCGGGACTCGCGCCAGCCGACGTCGACGGGTTCATCTTCGGCGGCGACTCGGCGTTCGAGCTCGACGGCGTCGTGTACGGCAAGCCGCACCAGCCTGAGGTTGCCCGTGAGCGCTGGCTCGCCCAGCGCGGCCGCAGCGGCGTACTGCACTCGGGCCACTGGCTCATCGACCATCGCGGCGGCGTCGCTCGCGGCGCGGTCGGTCGAGCGTCGAGCGCGGTCGTGCACTTCGCCGACGACATCGAGAACCGCGAGATCGACGACTACATCGCCACGGGCGAACCGCTCTCAGTCGCGGGAGCCTTCACGATCGACTCGAAAGGCGCCGGTTTCATCGACCGTATCGACGGTGACCCGCACACCGTCGTCGGGCTCTCCGTGCCCCTGCTGCGCAAGCTCGTGCACGAGCTCGGGGGGCGCTGGACCGAGCTCTGGAATCGCTGAGGTCGGAGGGTTTCGCGGCGGGCGGAGAGCATCCACGACGCTCGGTGCTCACGGCGGTGCACGCGACTCGGTGGCGCCAGCACGACGGTGACCCCGCCCGCACCGCCAACGGTCGCCCGTTCCTTTTGTGCGACCCCGCCAAAGGTGGCCGGGCCGCTCACCCCTAGGCTGAGGAACCATGGCCCGCATCACGAAGGTTCTCATCGCCAACCG
>SXMH01000084.1 GCA_005777405.1 Actinomycetota bacterium | reverse complement strand
TGTCGCCATCGCGCAGTTCGTACGCCTCGAAAGCGCCGGTCGATGCGCCCGAGGGCACAGCGGCCCGCGAGACGGTGCCGTCGTCGAGCAGCACTTCGACCTCGACGGTCGGGTTGCCTCGCGAGTCGAGAATTTCGCGGGCGCCTACGGCCTCGATTGCAGCCACGGGGGTGTCTCCTTCATTCGGTCTGGGTGGACGATGTGGTGGTGTGTGTCCGCCTTCGAGCCTAGACCCGCGGGCGGGGCGGTTCTCAGTCGCTCGGCGCGAGCTCGCGCCACTCGAGACTCTCGCGAGTGGATCCGGGGCTCACGATCGCGAAGCGACCGAAACCTTCGGCGGCGAGTTGGTCAAGAGTCGACTTGAGATTCTTGGGCCGTCGAGCGAGCCGCACGCGAGCGCCGTCAGCGATGAGGCTCTGCTGCAGCGCCACGAGCTCGGCGGGCGAAATCTGAGCGTCGTAGACGAGCGCCGACGCGACGGGCTCAGCATCGTCGTTGAGGTGGACGAGATCGATGAGCCGCTCGAAGCCGAGCGAGAAGCCGCAGGCGGGCACCTCGGTGCCGAGAAAGCGGCCGATCATGCCGTCATAGCGTCCCCCGCCACCGAGCGAGTAGCCGAGCTCGGGGTGGGCTACCTCGAAGATGGCGCCCGTGTAATAGCCCATGCCGCGCACGAGTGAGGGGTCGAAGACCAGCGGTACCGACGGCAGTGCGTCGCGAATCGACAGCAGGTCGCGCGCGGCCTCCGAGTCGGCGAAGGGCGACTCCGCGAGTCGAGCCCATGATGCGGAGGGCCCATCATCGTCGAGGGGCTCGAGCCACGCCGTCATCGCTCGCGCACTCGTCACGCCCAGACTCTCGAGTTCGGTCACGACGCCCTCGAGGCCGATCTTGTCGAGCTTGTCGAGCGTGATGAGAGCTGCCGAGCGCAGTGCCTCCGGCACCCCGTGCGCCTCGAGCCATGCGGTGAGAAGTCGACGATCGTTGAGACGGATGCTGCACCCCGGCACCCCGAGGGCGTCGAGTGCGGCGGTGGTCGCCTGAATGAGTTCGATCTCGGCCAGCACTCCCGGCTCGCCGATGATGTCGATGTCGCACTGCACGAACTGGCGGTAACGCCCCTTCTGCGGGCGCTCGGCGCGCCACACCGGAGCCACCTGAATGGCTCGCACCACGCTCGGCAGCTGACCGCGGTTGCTCGCGTAGAAGCGCGCGAGCGGCACCGTGAGGTCGAATCGCAGACCGAGGTCGGCAAGCTCGAGCGGCGACTCGGCGGTGCGGAGGGCTTCCAGGTCGAGACCGCGCTTCATGACAGCGAAGGCGAGCTTCTCGTTGTCTCCGCCGAGGCCGGCGTGCAAGCGCGACGAGTCCTCCATCACCGGAGTCTCGATCTCATCGAAACCGTGCGAGCGGTAGACCGATCGAATGCGAGCGAGCACGCGTTCGCGGCGGGCCTTCTCGGCGGGGAGGAAATCGCGCATACCCCGCGGGGGCGTGACGGGAGAAGCCATGGCCTCGATCCTCTCACGCCTCGGGGTCGCCGCGCGGGGCCAGCGATCAGGCGGAGGGCTCGACGAGCACCGCGGTGATGCGCTCGCGATAGTCGTCGATGGCGCGCTGCGAGAGCGACTCGACGGCGGCATCGTCACCGGAGATCACGAGATCGAACTGCAGCCCGTAGAGCTGGTCAACGAGCAGGCGCGACTCGAGAGCCGCACGGTCGGCGGGTACCCCCAGTCGCTCAAGGGAGTCGGTCTGCCACTGCAACCATCGAGCGTGCACGTCGCGCGCGCCAGCGCGCAGGTCAGGCCGCACGACCTCGAGCAGCGCAGCTTCCATCTCCAGTCGCAGCAACGGTCGCACGAGCGGCTGCATGGCGCCGTGCCACGATTCACGCACGGCCTCGAGGTGCGCGTCGAGCGTGGGCGGCGCCGAGCGCTCTGCCTCGATGATGCCCTGCTGTCGCGCGACGAGACCCTGCACGATTTCGACGACGAGTTCGTCGTGCGTGCCGAAGTGGTAGACGAGCGCGAAGGTGCTGACGTCCAAGGCCTCGGCGAGTGAGCGGAAGGTCACACTCGAGAGGGGACGATCGCGCAGCGCCTCGATGATGGCGGCAAGCATGGCGGGCTTGCGCTCGGGGTCGGCTCTGCGAGGCATACCGCGACTCTAGGGGATAACACTTGTTTTCATAACACTTGTTCTGTAACGTGTGCCTGCGAGCATTCGTGCGGCGCTCACGCGCCCGAATGCTCGCTTCGGCGGTTCACGGCGCAGGCGCCGTAACGCAGACGGGGTCGGGCATCGGGGGATGCTCGGCTCGCGCGGCGTCGCGCGTTTCTACCCGAACGCACGACGTCGGGCGCCCCGCGGCATTCGGGTTGCTGCGGGGTGCCCACCTCACAATGTGTGCGCGACGAACGCCACCTAGGCCACGCGACTGCCCTTGGGCAGCAGCCCCGCGGGAGTGCGGGTGCGCACCACGGCGCCACCGAGCGCCGCTGCGGCGAGGAGTGCGTGAATGAGGAGGCCGACGAACCAGCTCGGCACGGTGCTCTCGAACACTTCCCGAGGGTTCTGGCTCTGCCACAGCTCGTCGTAGGTGCCGTCGAGCGCGGCCTGGCACTCGTCGATGACTTCCTCGCTCGCCGGCGCGATCTGCGCCCCTCGCACGCCGAGCGCGATCTGCCCGAAGAGATCTTGAGGGTAGCCGTCGTTCGTGAACGACGTGGGCGCCGCATCGGCCAACACCACGTAGGGGTTGGCAGCGAGAATGCCCCACACGCGGTCGAACCTGGGCTGCGTGTAGGTGTACGTGTCGGGCTCGAGGCACCGAATCTCTTCGGGCAGGCCGGTGTTGGGGTCGAACTCGCCGCCGACCGAGTAGTCGATGCCGATGTAGGTCTGGGTGCGCTCTGACTGGAACGCGAGACCGCCGAGCCCGAAGGCGATGAGCGTGCCGATGCTGAGCGCTGCGACGACGAGGTACGTCGTGACGACGGAGAACAATGGCCGGGTGATGAGCCCTGACAGGCCGACACCGATGCCCGCGACCACGCCGAGCTCGAGCACCAACACCCCGAGCGACGCGGCGAGCGTGTCGCCGCGCACTCCCCCATCGATGAGGGTGAAGGCGAGCGCGGGCAGCGAGGCGGCGAGGAAGGTCAGAGCCACCGTCCAGGCGGCGAGAAACTTCGCCAGCACGATCTGACCGGCCGAGGCGAGCGTCACCTGCGTCGTCGCGAGCGTGCCAGCGTCGCGCTCGCCGTTGATGGCGCCGCCGCTGATCGCGGGCGTGACGAGGGTGCCCACAAGCAGCACGAAGAAGATGATCGTCGAGTAGACGCCGCTCGCTCTCGCCTCGTCTCCGCCGAAGGCCGAGAGAGACGCCCACAGCAACGCGGTCACGACGCCCACGAGCACGAAGACCACGCTCACGAGCACAACCCACGCGACCGAACGGATACGCTGCCGAAGCTCGAGCAGCACGAGGGCACCCAGCACGTCTATGTAGCGCGTCATGACGGCACCTCCTCATCGCTCGCTGTGACCCGATCGGCATCGCCTCGCGAGAGATCGAGGAAGGTGTGTTCGAGGTCGCCCACGGCGGGACCGTAGGACGTCACGGGAACACCGGCGCGCACGAGGCGCGTGAGCACCGCCGCGGCTTCGTCGTCGCCTGCAACGGTGACGAGCGCGCCGAGGTGGTCGGTACCGGCCGAGGGGATGCCCTCCGCATCGATCGCGCGCAGCAGCGCGGCGCTGTCGGTCGACCGCACGCGCCACTGCCGAGCCGCAGTGCGACTGCGTTCGACCCGCTCAGCACTCGCCGTTGCGCCGTGCTCGAGGTAGACCGCGTCGTCGGCCATCTCGTCGAGTTCGGCGAGCACGTGGCTCGACACGAGCACCGCGACGCCCTCATCGGCGAGTCGGCGCACGAGCAGTCGCAGATCGACGCGGGCGGCCGGGTCGAGCCCCGATGCCGGCTCGTCGAGCAGGAGCACCGTCGGGCGGTGTACGAGCGCGCGGGCCAGGCTCAGCTTTTGCTTCTGCCCCCGGCTGAGTACGCGCGTCGGCTGCTCCGCGAGCGCCTGCAGCCCGACGAGGTCGATGAGTTCGGCGGCGCGAGCCCGAGCTTCTGCTCCACTCAGCTCGTAGAGCCGCCCCGTGGTCTCGAGCGCGCCACGCACGGTCACCGAGGCCCATGAACCGAGCACGTCGGGCATCCAGCCCATGACCTTGCGCACCGCGCGAGCATCGGTGACGGGGTCGTGCCCCGCGATGCGAATCGTGCCCTGATCGGGGCGCAGCAGCGTCGCGAGCATGAGCATGAGTGTCGTCTTGCCTGAGCCGTTGGGGCCGATGAGTGCGGTGACGCGCCCCGCCTCGGCCGCGAAATCAGCATGTCGCACGGCGTGCACCTCGCCGAACGAGCGGGATACACCGGCGACCTCGATGGCAGTGGAAGAGCTCATGAGGGTCAGTCAACCACGCGTCGAGGTCTGATCACCGGAACGACTATCAGGGCGACGCGGGATGCTCCGCCTCGCGCACGCGCCGCTCGAGGTCGCGCAGCGCTCCGCGCAGGGCCCGCTCGGGGTCGAGGCCCCGACGGCGCGCCTCGGCCGCGATCGCGAGCATGAGCTCGCCCGCTTGCTGCTCATCGTCGAAGTCGAGACTCACCGGCCCCGGCACGTCGAGCGCAACGCTCTCGGCTTTGTCGAGCACCTTCTGCGCGCGCGACATGCCCGACAGCGCTGCCGGAACCCCGTCGAGCACGCTCGCGCGTTCAGGCTTCTGCTCGCGTTTCCATGTTTCCCAGTTGGCGGAGACGGCCTCAGCGGTGTCGGCAACGACGTCACCGAACACGTGCGGGTGCCGACCAACCATCTTCGCGACGGAGGCAGCGGCCACGTCGTCGATCGTGAAGGGTCGATCGCTCGAGGTCGACGCGATGTCGGCGTGGAAGAGCACCTGATAGAGCACGTCGCCGAGTTCCTCGAGCACGTCGTCTCGAGTGCCCGACTCGATCGCTTCGAGCAACTCGTGCGTCTCTTCCACGAGATACCGCGTCAGGCTCTCGTGCGTCTGTTCGGCATCCCACGCGCAGCCACCGGGCGCTCGCAAGTGCGCGAGCACCGCGATGAGTTGATCGAGGTGCGGATGTGCGGTCGGCTCGGGCAGCGAGACGGTCATGGCCCCATCTTGCCCTGGTGAGGCCGCGTCGACCTTCCTGGTCGTGCTGCTCGGTTAGGCCCGGGCGGCGCGACGGCGCACAGCGCCCAGCAGGGCGACACCGAGCATGACGACGAGGATGCCCGCCGCGAAGGGCAGCACCGGCTCGACAACACCCGTGTCGGCGAGCTCGGGTTCGACGGCCTCGCCGAAGACGCTCTCGTCGGAACCATCAGCGCGGGTCAGGGTGAGTACGCCGTCGTTCGACACGGTGAGAACCCATTCCGCCTTGGGAATCGAGATGCCTTCGAACGGGGAGTCGGCAGCCGCGAGTCCGGCGAGCGCCTCAGCGAGAGCATCGGCGTCGCCCTCGGCCGCCGACTGCAGCATGGGTGCGGTCACGGGCGCGGGAAGGGTTCCGCGAAAGCCGAGGAACCCGAGGGCGTAGGTTCCCGGCGCCAACTCGTCGAACTCGTGGGTCATCGACAAGGTGCCATCGACCGGCGGCCCATCGAATGCGAGAGGAGCCGAGCCGAGGGCGCTGCCATTGCCCAGCAGGGCAAGCCACAGGCTGTCGGCCGGGCTCAGGCCCGACTGCAGAGGCGCGAAGAGCGGGATGAGCTGAACGAGGTCCTCAGGCACACCCGTGCCGATGAGCGCACCCGCCACATCCTGATCGAAGTCGAGCGAGACGTCGAGTCGTTCGCGACCCGGTCGCACGTCCACACGACTCTGCACGTCTTGGTCGTCATCACAGAGCGCGACCCAGGCGGCGGGGAAGATTCCGCCGAGGTAGACGAGCGTGGTGAACTCATCGCTCGTGCCGATCGAGGGGTTGACCTCGTCGAACTCGGGGTAGGTGAACGTGCGCGATCCATCGCCGTTCTCGTCGACCTCGACCTCGAGCACTGCGAACGACTGATCCTCTGTCGCGATGGCGCCGTCGGTCGCGTCATCGGCGTTCGAAACGATGTTGAGCGCGAACCAGCGGTCGCCGACGAGCAGGCCCGGCACGGCGAACACGGGGGCCACTCCGTCGGTGATCGGCGAACCCTCAATGGTGACCGTGATGCTGTCGTTGAACAGGGGGTTCGAGCGCGACACCGTGAGCGTGCCGCAGGCGTCGTCAGGCGTGGTCAAGAGCTCGCCATCGCTCGGGCTCAACGGCACCGAAGGACTCGGCGACGGGTCAGCAGCCGATGCCGGAGCGACGACTCCGACGGTCAGCAGTCCAGCGGCAATGAGGGCAGCGCTCGAGCGCATGAATCGGGTCACAGCAGAAGCATAGGGCGTGAGGTGAACGCTCTTCGCTCCCCACCTTCGGGGTGCACGAGAGGATAGGAGACATGCTTCCCGAGTTCGACTGGCCCTGGCGACTCGGTGCCGCAGTCCTCACGCTGTTGCTCGTCGCTGCTCTTGCCTTGCGCGCCGCGCGCAAAGACCGGCGCGAGTACGCGCGGTTTCGCCGTTACCGCTCGACGGCGCGACGCCAAGCGATGCTACGGCGCTGGTTGCTCGAGTCGCTGCTGCTGTTCGGCGGCTCGTCGATCGTGCTGCTTGCGGTCGTGCATCCACTCGTCGGTCCGCTGCTGGCGACGGCGCAAGCGACTGCGCCCATCGCGTGGTTGCGGGATGCTCTCGCCGGCGGCCTCGGAATCGCGCTGCTGCTCATAGCGCTCGTCACCGTCGCCGTGCTCACGCTCATCGGAGCGCGTAGCGCTCGGCAGGAGGGCGGAGTGGTGATGGTCGGCGATATCGCCGCGCTGCTGCCGCGCAACCGACCGGAGTTGGGATGGGGTGCCGCACTCTCAATCAACGCGGGGGTCGTCGAAGAGGCGCTCTTTCGGCTCGCCTTGCCGACGCTGCTCGTTGTCGTCACGGGAGAACCCCTGAGCGCTTTCGCCCTCGCCGCTGTCGTCTTCGGGCTGCTGCACATCTATCAAGGCCCCGTCGGCGTCGTCGCGACGACGGTGCTGGGCCTGGTCTTCACCCTGCTCTACGTCGTGAGCGGCAGCATCGTGCTCGTCATGGTGTTGCACGCGCTGCTCGACCTGCGCACGCTCGTCGTCATCCCCGTGACGGTCTACCGCGTGCATCGCGTGCCGGGCACCGTGCGCTTTCCTCCCCCGCCCGGTCAGCCGAGCGCTCAGTCTGCGGTGGCGACCGAAGCTGCTGCCGAGCCTCCGGCCGGCGACTCGGGCGCGTAGAGCGCCCGCAAGGTGCTCGCCGTCCAGGCGATGAGGTCGTCGTCGGCTGCGCCGCTCGGCAGCGGCACGGTCGCCGCGTGCTGCTGCGCGAAGTACTTCGAGCCGGGGAACATGCGCTGCAGTCGCAACTGCCGCGAGTCGGGCAGCACCGGCCCGACGACTCGCAGGTTCGAGCCCATGACGATGACATCGCTGAGGCCGAGCCGTTGCGCCTCGCGCCGCAACCGCGACACCTCGATGAGGGTGCGCACCGGCTGCGGCGGGTCGCCGTAGCGGTCGGCGAGCTCGTCGAGCACAGCATCCAGTGCCGCATCGTCGCTGATCGGCGCGGTCGCCGTCGATAGTTTCTGGTACGCCTCGAGTCGCAAGCGCTCGCTCTCGATGAAGTCGTCGGGAATGCGAGCGTCGACCGGCAGCTCGAGCCGCAGCTCGGTCTGCTCTTCGGCCGCGTCTCCGCGGAATACGCTCACGGCCTCACCGATCATGCGCAAGTAGAGGTCGAAGCCGACACCCGCGATGTGCCCGGCCTGCTCGGCGCCGAGCAGGTTGCCGGCGCCGCGAATCTCCAGATCTTTCAGCGCGATCTGCATGCCCCCGCCGAGGTCGCTGTGCGCCGCGATGGTCTGCAAGCGGTCGTGCGCGGTCTCACTCAGCGGCTTGGTCTCGTCGTAGAGGAAGTAGGCGTAGGCGCGCTCGCGGCCGCGGCCAAC
>SXMH01000083.1 GCA_005777405.1 Actinomycetota bacterium | reverse complement strand
TCTTCTGCGGCATGATCGACGAGCCCGTGGACCAGCTGTCGTGCAGGGTCACGTACCTGAACTCGCGCGTGTTCCAGAGAATGACTTCTTCGGCCAGTCGGGAGACGTCGACCCCGATCTGCGCGGCGATGTAGGCGAACTCGGCGACGAGATCTCGACTCGCGGTCGCGTCGATCGAGTTCTCGGTCGGGCCGCTGAAGCCGAGCTCGGAGGCCACGAGCGCGGGGTCGAGCCCGAGCGAGCTACCGGCGAGAGCGCCGGCACCGTAGGGCGAACGATCGGCGCGTGCGCGCCAGTCGCGCAGCCGCTCGAGGTCGCGCACGAGCGGCCAAGCGTGCGCGAGCAGGTGGTGGGCGAGCAGCACGGGTTGCGCGTGCTGCAAGTGCGTACGCCCGGGCATGATGGCGTCGGCGTGAGCATCGGCCTGTGCCGCCAGCGCCTCGATGAGACCGCGCACCTCGCGACCGATGACCTCGGAATGATCGCGCAAGTACAGTCGCACGAGCGTCGCGATCTGATCGTTGCGGCTCCGCCCCGCGCGCAGCTTGCCACCGAGTTCAGCGCCGAGATCGGCGACGAGGGCCGCTTCGAGCGCACCATGCACGTCTTCATCGTTCGGTTGCGGTTGCAGCGAGCCGTCGAACCACGCTTCTTCAAGACGGTCGAGCCCAGCGAGCATGCGCTCGAGCTCGTCATCGTCGAGATAGCCCGCGGCGGCGAGCGCTCGCGCGTGCGCCCGAGAGCCGCGCACGTCGTATCCGCCGAGCTGCCAATCGAAGTGGGTCGACCGGCTCAACCGCTCAAGCTCGGGTGACGGTCCACCGCTGAACCGGGCGCCCCACAGAGCGCCCTCGTTCGTCTCGCCGGCCATCAGCCCTGCCCTCCACGGCTGCGGTCGAGCAGCCACACCAAGAGTGCTTTTTGCGCGTGCAGGCGGTTCTCCGCTTCGTCCCAGATCACCGACTGGGGGCCGTCGATGACGTCGGCCGTCACCTCGTAGCCGCGATCAGCCGGCAAGCAGTGCAAGAAGAGCGCGTCGGGTGCCGCGAGCGACATGAGGCGAGCATCCACTTGGTAGTCGCCGAACAGAGCGACGCGATCTGCCTTCTCTGCCTCTTTGCCCATCGAGACCCAGGTGTCGGTGACCATGACGTCGGCGCCGCTCGCGGCCTCGTCGGCGTCGGTCGTGACGAGCACTGAGCCGCCCGTCTCGGCGGCTCGAGCCGTGGCGGCCGCGACGACGGTGGCATCGGGCAGGTAGCCCTCGGGACCCGCCACGCGCACGTGCATGCCGGCCGTCGCGCACGCGAGCAGGTACGAGTGGCTCATGTTCGACGCGGCATCGCCGAAGAAGGCGAGCGTGCGACCGGCAAGGTCTCCGCGGTGCTCGCGAATCGTCACCAGATCGGCAAGCAGTTGGCAGGGGTGAAACTCGTCGCTCAGTGCGTTGACCACCGGCACCGTGGTGCCGGCCGCCATCTGCTCGAGGTTGGATTGCGCGTACGTGCGCCACACGATCGCCGACACCATGCGCTCGAGCACGCGCGCGGTGTCTCCAATCGACTCCTTGATGCCGAGCTGGCTCTCGCCCCCCTGCAGAATGAGCGGGGCTCCGCCGAGCTCGGTGATACCCACTGCGAAGCTCACGCGCGTGCGCGTCGACGTCTTGTCGAAGACGACCGCGACGGTCTGCGGCCCTTCGAGCGGTCGATACGCGAAACGCTGAGCTTTCACCTGCAGCGCAAGGTCGAGAACCTGCGCTTGCTCGGCGGGGCTGAGGTCGTCGTCGCGCAAGAAGTGGCGCACGGTCGGTGTCGCTGTCATGGCTGGCTGGCCTCCAGGCTCGCGGCGAACAGGGTGAGGAATCGGTCGACGTCATGGGCATCGATGATGAGCGGCGGAGCGAGTCGGATGCTCGACTCGGTGGCGGCATTGATGATGAGGCCGCGGTGCAGTGCATCGGCGACGACGCGTGCCGCGATCGGTTCGGCGAGCCCGATGCCGATGAGCAGCCCGCGCCCTCGCACTTCCGTCACGAGAGGCGAACCGAGGGCGAGGATGCCCGACCGCAGCTGCTCGCCCCGCTCCACGGCAGCCGATAGCAGGTCGGCCCGCTCGATCTCGGCGAGAACGGCATCGGCGACACCGGTCGCGAGCGGGTTGCCCCCGAACGTTGAGCCGTGGTGACCGAGAGTGAAGAGATCGCTGGCTGCTCCGCGCGTCACAAGCGCACCGACAGGCACTCCCCCGCCGATGCCCTTCGCCACGGTGATCGCGTCAGGCAGGTCATCGGCACCCAGCTCGTGCTGGAACCCGAACCACGTGCCCGTGCGACCCGCACCGGTCTGAATCTCGTCGACGATGAGCAGCGCGCCGTGCTCGCGCGTCAGCCGTCGTGCCTCAAGCAGGAAGCCCTCGGGCAGCGGCACGACGCCCGCTTCGCCCTTGATGGGTTCGAGAATGACGGCAGCCACCTGCCCGCCTCCGTCGCGCGCGAGAGCAGCTTCGAGGGCTTCGCGTGACGTCTGCAGGTGCTCGACGCCCGGCATCATGGGCGCGAAGGGCGACTGCAGCGCGGGCTTGCCCGTCACCGCGAGTGCTCCCATGGTGCGACCGTGAAAGCCGCCCTCGAAAGCAAGAATGCGCGGGCGGCCGGTGAGCCGCGCGAGCTTGACGGCGGCCTCGATGGCCTCCGCGCCCGAGTTGGCGGCGTAGACGCGGCCGGTCTCGCCGAAACCGCTCAGCCGCACGAGCCGCTCGGCGAACGCGATGTACTGCGGGGTCGAGAAGTAGTTGCTGACGTGCACGAGCCGCGATGCTTGCGCGCTCATCGCCTCGACGATGACCGGATGCGCGTGCCCGAGCGAGTTGACGGCGATGCCGGCGAGAAAGTCGAAGTACTCACGACCGTCGACATCGCGCACGGTCGCACCGTTGCCCGACTCGAGCACGAGCTGCGGCGGGGGTGCGCTGCGCATGGCGACGGTCGCGAAGCGCTCACGGAGGGCATCCGTCTGAGAACCGGAGACAGCCGGCGGCGCCTCGCTCACGCGACCACCTCGGTGCCGATGCCCTCGGGAGTAAAGATCTCGAGCAGGATCGAGTGCGGGATGCGGCCGTCAATGATCGCGGCCTTCGAGACCCCGCCGTCGACCGCTTCGAGACAGGCCGCCATCTTCGGGATCATGCCCGACTCGAGGCTCGGCAGCAGCGCACGCAACTCCTCAGCGGCGATCGTCGAGACCAGCGAGGAGGTGTCTGGCCAGTCTCGATAGAGGCCGGGAACGTCGGTGAGCACGACGAGCTTCTCGGCACCGAGGGCGACGGCGAGCGCCGCTGCGGCCGAGTCGGCGTTGACGTTGAGGCTCTGACCCGGCTGCTCAGAGTCGGGCGCGATCGACGACACGACCGGGATGCGGCCGGCGTCGAGCTGAGCGAGTACCGCCGCCGGATCGACGCCGATGACGTCGCCAACGAGCCCCAGATCGACCTCTTCGCCGTCGATGATGACGCCACGACGACGGCCACGGAAGAGTCCCGCGTCTTCACCCGAGACTGCGGCAGCCAGTGGGCCCCGTTCGTTGATGAGGCTGACGAGCGAGCGGCTGATTTGCCCGGTGAGCACCATGCGCACGATCTCCATGGCCTCGGGGCTTGTGACGCGGTAGCCGCCGCGGAACTCGCTTGCAATGCCGAACTTCTCGAGCATCG
>SXMH01000082.1 GCA_005777405.1 Actinomycetota bacterium | reverse complement strand
CTGGCACGACGGGCAAGCCCAAGGGTGTGATGCAGCCGCACCGCAATTACGTCATGACCGGTCAGGCCTACCCGCACTGGATGAAGATGGAACGCGGAGATCGCATCTACGCCTGCCTCCCCCTCTTCCACATCAACTCGCAGGCCTACTCGACGATGGGGGCCATCGGCGCTGAGGGTGCCATGGTGCTCGCGCCGCGATTCAGCGCGAGCCGGTTCTGGCCCGACGTGCGAAAGCACAAAGTCACCGTCTTCAACTTCATCGGCGCCATGACGGTGATCCTCTCCAAGAGCGAGCCGAGCCCCGACGACCGCAACCACAGTGTGCGCGTCGCGTACGGAGTGCCCGCCCTGCCGCACGACGTGCGCATGCAAGTCGAAGAGCGCTTCGGGCTCGCGTGCGTCTCGGGCTTTGGCATGAGCGAGACGACCTACGGCCTGCTCGAGCCGATCGATGCGCCGCGCATCGCCGATTCGATGGGCATTCCCCGCTCGCACCCCGACCCGGAGGTGCCGGCGACCGAGGCCAAGATCGTTGACACCGAGGGCAACGAAGTGCCCCGCGGTGAGATCGGGGAGCTCGTGCTGCGCAACCCGGCGATGATGCTCGGCTACTTCAAAGAGCCGGAGAAGACAGCTGAAGCGCTCGTCGACGGCTGGCTGCACACGGGAGACAGCGCGTGGCAAGACGCCGAGGGCTCCTTCTTCTTCGTTGATCGCAAGAAAGACATCGTGCGCCGCCGCGGCGAGAACGTCTCGTCGCTCGAGGTCGAGATGGTCGTCAACACGCATCCCGACGTGCAAGAGTCCGCCGTCATCGGCGTGCCCTCAGACCTCACCGACGAAGAGCTCTGCGTCTTCGTCGTGCCACGCGACGGCCGCACGATCGACCCGGCCTCGATCATCGCCTGGTGCGACGAGAACCTCGCCGCCTTCAAGGTTCCCCGCTTCGTCGAGACCGTCGAGGCGCTGCCGAAGACTCCCACGGCGAAGATCGAGAAGCACCGACTTCGCTCCGGCGACTACGTCGCGGGCACCCGCATCGATGGCGGCGTGCGATCGACCAAGGCCGGCGCGCCGCGCTGACGCCCAGACCACCACACCATTCGATATTCCACGAAAGAGAGAACGACACCATGGCAGAGACGCCTTCTGTTGAGACTGTCCGCGAGCGGGTCAAGCAGTACTCGAACTGGGGCCGGTGGGGCGCCGAAGATCAGCTCGGCACGCTCAACCTCGTGACTCCTGAGCGCGTTGCGGCTGCAGCGGCGAGCATCCGTTCCGGCAAGCGCATCTCGATGGCCCTGCCGATGGATGCGACCGGTCCGCAGGTGAGTGGCGGGTTCGGCGGGCGCTTCAACCCCATTCACCTCATGTTCCGCGATGGCGGCGACATTGCCATGGGCACCGTTGTCGACGAGTTCTACCAGGGCAACGACCGCCACTTGCGCGGCACCGATGACCTCATCATCATGGCGCTGCAGTCGTCGACGCAGTGGGATGCCCTCGCGCACATCTTCTTCGACGGTCACATGTACAACGGCTTCACGCCCGACTACGTCACGAGCAAGGGAGCCAAAGTCGGCGCCATTGGTGTGGCCGCCAATCAGATGGCGGGTCGCGGTGTCTTGCTCGACATCGCCCGACTCAAGGGCGTGGATGCTCTTGCCCCTGGTTACGCGATCACGAGCGACGACCTCGAAGCGGCTGAGCGCATGCACGGTGTGACGGTCGGCGCTGGCGACTTCCTCATGGTGCGCACCGGCATGACGGGTGAGCGCAAAGGCAACTGGGGCGACTACGCAGGCGGTCACGCTCCGGGACTCGGCCTCGAATCGATTCCCTTCATCCACGGCCGCGACATCGCCGGCCTCGCCGTCGACACCTGGGGCATGGAAGTGCTGCCGAATCAGACCCCCGACGTCTTCCAGCCGCTGCACTGCGTCTTCATCGTCGCGATGGGCCTCTGGGTCGGCGAGATCTTCGACTTTGAGGCGCTCGCCGATGACTGCGCCGACGACGGGCAGTACGACTTCTTCTTCTGCGCCCCGCCCATGACGTTCACCCGCGCGGTGGGTTCACCCGTCAACCCCATGGCGATCAAGTGACGGCTGCGTCTGCACGTCACTTCTCCATCGCCGTGCTGCCGGGCGACGGCATCGGCACCGAGGTCATGCCGCCCGCGCTCGAGGTCGTCGAACTCGTCGCGAGTATGACCGGCTTCACCGTGTCGTGGACGGAGTACCCGTGGAGCTGCGCGTACTACCACGAGCACGGCGTCATGATGCCGGCCGACGGCATCGCACAGCTCGAGCAGCACGACGCGATTCTGCTCGGCGCTGTGGGTGATCCTTCCCTGCCTGATCACCTCTCGCTGTGGGGTCTCTTGATCCCGATCCGCCGGGCGTTCCAGCAGTACATCAACCTGCGCCCGGCGCTGCTGCTGCCGGGAGTCGTGAGCCCGCTCCGTGACACCGAACGCGGCATCGACATTCTCGTGGTGCGCGAGAACAGCGAAGGCGAGTACTCCGAGGTCGGCGGTCGAGTATTCCCGGGCACCCCCGACGAGCTGGCCGTGCAAGAGGCGATCTTCTCGCGCAAGGGCACCGAGCGGGCGATCGAGTTCGCTGTCGAGCTCGCGCGCTCCCGCTCGGGCCGCGTCGTCTCGGCGACCAAGTCGAACGGCATCATCCACTCGATGACGTTCTGGGACGAGGTCTTTCACGACGTCATGCAGCGCCACCCCGACATCGAGGGCCGCCTGATGCACGTTGACGCTCTCGCAGCGCGGTTCGTCAGCCATCCGCACGACCTCGACGTCGTGGTCGGTTCGAACCTCTTCGGCGACATTCTCACCGACATCGGGGCGGTCATCGTCGGCAGCATGGGCATGGCGCCGTCGGCGAACCTCAACCCCGCGGGCGAGCATCCGTCGATGTTCGAGCCCGTGCACGGTTCTGCACCCGACATCGCGGGCCAGGGAATCGCAAACCCGATCGGTCAGATCTGGTCAGCAGCGATGATGCTCGACCACCTCGGAGAGTCGACGGCGCATGATGTGATCATGCAGGCCATCCATCACGTCCTCGGCGAGACCGCAGTGCGCACGCCCGACCTCGGCGGCACGTCGAGCACGAGCGAGGTCACCGCTGCTGTCATGAGCGCGATCCGGGCTGCCGGAGCGTCGACGTGACGACCGCCGTGCGCCCTCCCATCACGCCGAGGGGCGAGGAGAAGGTCTTCTACGACCGACTGCGTGAGCACGAGCTCGTCTTTCATCGATGCGATGGATGCTCGAGCGTCGTCTTTCCGCTGCGCACGGTCTGCCCGCACTGCTCGTCGGAGTCGCTGAGCATCGAGGTTTCCCGCGGGGCGGGCGTCGTGTACTCGTTCACCACTCAGCACCGCGCGGCGCACCCGTTCTTCGCGGACGACGTGCCGACGACGCTCGTGCTCGTCGATCTCGACGAGGGCTTCAGGGTCTTCGCGAACCTCACCGGGGTCGAGAACGTTGTGGTCGGCGCTGCTGTCGAGGCCTGGTTCGATGATGTCGATGCCGAGCTCACGCTGCTGCGGTTCCGGCCGCGCAACGACGCGGCAGGGGAGGGGCGGGCATGAGCATCCGCGGCACGAGCGCCATCGTTGGCGTGGCACAGCTCGACACGTTCAAGACCGATGGCAAGTCGCCTGTCGGACTCATGAGCGTCGCGGTCACGAGGGCTCTGAGCGATGCCGGGCTCACTCTGGCCGATGTCGACGGGCTCTTCACGGCGTCGTCGTACTACGCCTTCCCGACGCTCACGCTCGCCGAGTATCTCGGCATCCACCCTCGCCACATGGATTCGACGGCGCTCGGAGGGTGCTCGTTCATCGCCCAGCTCGGTCACGCCGCAGCGGCAATCCAGGCGGGACTCTGCGAGGTCGCGGTCGTCGCCTACGGCAGCACCCAGCGCAGTGACGCGGGCAAGCTCGTGAGCATGGCCGAGAGCTCTCCGTATGAGCAGCCGTACGGTCTCATCCACCCGATCGGCGCCTTCGGCATGGTGGCGCAACGACACATGGCGCAGTACGGCACGACGAGCGAGCAACTCGCGCAGTACGCGGTCTCGGCACGAGAGTGGGCGCTGCTGACCGACTCGGCCCCCTACCCGACTCCGCTCACCGTCGACGAGGTGCTCACCTCGCCGGTCATCAGCAGCCCGCTTCACAAGCTCGACTGCTGTCTTGTCACCGATGGCGGTGCGGCGGTGGTGCTCGTCTCGGCCGAGCGTGCTCGTGACCTGCGGCACAACCCTGTGTACCTCTTGGGGTCGGGAGAAGCGGTCAACCACCGCAACATCTCGCAGATGCCCGATCTCACGGCGACGGAGGCCGCTCGCAGTTCGCAGCGCGCCCTGCAGATGGCCGGTGTGACCCTCGACCAGATCGACACCGTCCACGTCTACGACGCCTTCACGATCAGCCTGCTCGTGCTGCTCGAAGACCTCGGCTTCTGCGCCAAGGGCGAGGGCGGTGCCTTCGTCGAGGGCGGACGCGTGGCACCAGGCGGTTCGCTGGCACTCAACACCAACGGTGCAGGACTCGCGCAAGTGCACCCCGGCATGCTCGGCATGTTCCTCATCCTCGAGGCGGTGCAGCAACTGCGGGGCGACGCCGGCCGACGGCAAGTCGACAATGCTCGGCTCTCGCTCGTGCACGGCATGGGCCTGACCCTCTCGGCGCACGCCACCGCCGTGCTCTCGAATCACCCCGAGGCCTGAGGCCCCGTCCTGCCCGTCTCAACACAGAAAGGAGAGCAGCGCATGCAGTCGTGCGACCATCTCTCGATCACCGTGCTTGTCGACAACTACATCGACATGCTCATGCAGAACACGCCGACCATTCGTCGGCAGGGCATGCCCGAGCACTTCCTTCCGCGGCGCGGAACCCCGCTCGCCGAGAACGGCATCTCGTTCTTGCTCAAGGCCACGACGGCCGGGCGCACGACGACGATCCTCTTCGACGCGGGCATGAGCGGCATCCCGATCATCCACAACGCGAAGGTGCTGGGGGTCGACTGGGACGAGATCGACCAGGTCGTGCTCAGCCACGGTCACCCCGATCACTTCGGTGGCATCTACGCGGCGCTCGAGGCGATGGGCCGCCGCGTGCCGCTCATCGTGCACCCAAGCGCGTTCCACCCGAGGTCCATCCGTCGGCCCGACATGATGATCCAGTATTTCAACCGCGGTCTCACCGAGCGCGAGCTCACGGAGGCAGGCGCCGCGGTTGTCGCGGTGCGCGAGCCGATCGATCTTGCGCCGGGCATCATGACGAGTGGCGAGATTCCGATCTCGGTCGACTTCGAGCAAGAGGTGCCGACCGGCCGCATGAGCATTCGCGACGGGCACGTGCATCCTGATCCGATCGACGACTACTTCACGGTCATCATCAACGTGACGGGCGTCGGACTCGTCGTGCTCGATCCCTGCGGTCATTCGGGTGTCTTGAGTTCTCTCGACCACGCGAAGTCGATCACGGGGGTGGATGCTCTCCACGGCGTTCTCGGTGGCTTCCACCTCGGCCACGCCGGCATCACGCAGCAGAAGATCGACCAGACAGTGGCGGGACTCGTCGAGCGCGATCTCAAGCTCATCGCGCCCATGCACTGCAGCGGTTTCCGCGCCCAGCGCGCTGTCGCCGAGGCGCTGCCCGACGCGTTTGCCCTCATGACGGCAGGCGCTGAACTCATCATCACGGCTCCCGACGCCGCCTGATTGATACCCACGATCACGGTTGTGCGGCAATCCCCGAAAAAATAAGACAGTGTCTTGACATTGCCGAAAAGCGGTGTCAGATTTACCAGTACGACGCTCGATGACGAGCAGCTCGCTTGTCATCGAACGGCACCACCGCTTGCACAGCACCACGCCGATCGACACCAATGCACCGAACCAAAGGAGATTCGAGCATGAACAAGCAGCTCAAGCTCGCGGCTGTTGCCGCGATCGGGGCGCTCGCACTGAGCGCCTGCACCGCCCCTTCCGAGGGCAACGAGGGTGAGGCTGACCTCAGCATCACGATGGCCATGGCCGCCGAAGACACCTACACCGCTGAGTGGTGGGGCTGGCTCGCGGCGAACGAGCTCGGCTACTACGAAGAGCTCGGCCTCGACGTCGAGTTCGTCGGCGCCGGCGGTTCGGGAGCCGCGATGGAGCAGGTCATCGCCGGCAACGCCGATGCTGGCAACCCTTCCGCTCCGGCGTTCGGTGAGGCCGCGCTCGTGGGCCTCCCGGTCGTGAACGTCTTCACCTACTCGAGCGGTGCCATCTTCGGCATCTTCGTGCCCGAAGACGGCCCCTTCCAGTCGATCGCCGACATGCGCGGCGCCAACATCGGCATCTCGGAGGCCGGCGGCGGCGAGGTCGCGTTCCTCGAGGCCGCGCTGCGCGCCGAAGGCATCGACCCCGTCACCGAAGTGCAGCTCATCCCCATCGGCGACGGTGGTCCTGAGACGCTCGCGGCGCTCGACAACGGCTCGGTCGATGTCTACTCGACTGCCTACAACGACATCTTCGCGGTGCAGACCGCAGGCGTGAACCTCGTTGACCTCACGCCGGCGATCTACAACTCGTTCCCCGCTCGCGGCATCATCACGACGCAGGAGACGCTCGAGAACAAGTCGGAGGCCCTGCAGCTCTTCACCAAGGGCACCGCGATGGGCATGTACTTCTGCCTCGAGAACCTCGAAGCGTGCCGCGACCTCATGAAGGGCGCGATCCCCGCGGCCTTCGAGCAGAACGCTGATGGCGTTTCGCAGGGCGACCTGCGCTTCGAGCTGTCGACGACTCAGGTCGTGCCGGCTGACATCAACGCGATCGGCGCTCACGATGTCGAGGGCACGCAGGCCTTCCTCGACCTCATTCAGTCGACCTCGGCCGACTACCAGGCAGTGAACGCCGCCGACGTGCTCTACGACGGCTTCGTGGAAGAAGCGAACAACTTCGACCGCGAGCGCGTCGCTGCTGACGCGGCCGCCTACGAATTGCAGAACGGCTAGTAGCCCTCTGCCGGTTCAGCTGATCATCACTATCGAGAACTGAGAAAGAACACCATGACGACCATGACCCAGACCGCACCGCTCGTGAGAGTCGAGGGCGTCACCAAGCGCTTCGGCTCTGGTGACAAGGAAATGGTCGCCCTGAGTGGCTTGAACCTCGAGGTCCGGGAGGGAGAGTTTCTCTCCCTCCTGGGCCCGAGTGGCTGCGGAAAGTCCACTGCCCTGAACATCATGGGCGGACTTCTCACGGCCTCCGAGGGAACTGTCACGTTCAGCGGCGAACCGCTCACCGAGCCCAGCAGGAACATCGGCATGATGTTCCAGCAGGCAGTGATGTTCCCGTGGCGGACCACCCTCGAGAACGTGCTGCTTCCCGTCGAGATCTTCGGCGAGAAGAAGAAAGACTTCATCCCCAAGGCCGAAGAGTTGCTCGAGATGGTGGGCATTCGCGACTTCCGCGACTCCTACCCGTGGCAGCTGTCGGGCGGTATGCAACAGCGCGCCGCGCTCTGCCGAGTGCTCTTGCACGATCCCAAGCTGCTGCTGCTCGATGAGCCCTTCGGTGCGCTGGACGAGTTCACGCGCGAGTCGATGAACCAAGAGCTCTTGCGCCTGCAGGACTACGCCACGTCGACCGCGGTGCTCGTGACGCACAACATCACTGAGGCCGTGTTCATGAGTGACCGCGTCGCGGTGATGAGCGCGCGCCCGGGTCGACTCGTCGACATCATCGAGGTGCCATTCGACCGCCCGCGTCGACCGGAGCTGCAGACGAGCACCGAGTTCATCAAGCTTGTCGCCAAGGCCCGGCAGATGCTGGAGCTGCAGTGACCACGACAGCGCCCCCTCCGGCCCCGGTTCGCAGCGCTCCGGCGCTGCGGCCCTCCTGGTGGGAGCGTTTCCGCAACGGCTCTGCCTGGATCGTCATCGCCACGGTCGCGCTCTTCATCGCGATCTGGGAATTCTTCCCGCAGACGGGACTCGTCAACCGCGTCCTCTTCCCGACCTTCAGTGAAACGGTGGCGGCGTTCTTCCAGCTGCTCGGTGGCGGGTACTGGTGGGAAGATCTCGCCAAGACCATGTCGGCCGTGGCGATCGCCTGGGTCATCGGCTGCGCCTTCGGCTTCGTCATGGGCGTCGTGCTCGGAACCTCTCCGTTCATGCGTCAGGCGATCACGCCCTACGCCATCGCTGTGCAGGCACTTCCGAAGGTCGTGCTCGCTCCGCTTCTCATCGGATGGCTCGGCTTCGGCGCAGAGAGCAAGATCGCGCTGGCCGTCATCATCTGCTTCTTCCCGGTGTGGATCGACACGATGGTCGGCCTCGCCCTGCCATCGGCGAACGAGTTCAAGCTCATGAAGTCGCTGCGCGCCAATCGTTGGCAGGTCTTCACGAAGCTTCAGCTTCCCTCTGCACTGCCGATGATCATGGTGGGCGTCAAGCACGCACTGCTCTTGGCCTTCACGGGCGTCATCGTGGCCGAGATCTTGTCGGCGTCCGACGGCGGCTTGGGCAAGCTCACGAAAGAATTCGCATCCCAGCTGAACATGGGGCTCGTCTACTCGGTCGTCACGATCGTGGTCATTCTCTCGATCACGCTCGTCTCAATCGCCGATGTCATCGAGCGCCGCGTTGTGTTCTGGTCTGAAGAGTCAAGGTCGAGGAAGAAATGACACGCACAGAAGTCATCGCGCAAATCGCGATCGATTCCTCCCCCAAGAAGAAGCGCTGGCTGAAGTCTCCGTACCTCCTGACCGCCGCGCTGCTGCCGATCATCCTCTCCATCTGGTGGCTCGCCACGACCGTTACGAACTCGGTGCCTGCCATCCTGTTGCCGACGCCCGAGTCGGTGTGGGCAGCGTTTCCGCGGGTGCTCGGCGCGAACGGCTTCAGCACTCAGGTGCTGACCACGCTCACCGAGATCGCCGGTGGATTCGCGCTCGGCGCCACGATCGGCTTCTTCCTCGGGGTGCTCCTCAGCTCGTCCCGCCGACTGCGGGCGGCGTACCTGCCGTTCCTCTCGGCACTCGAAGCGATTCCCACCGTCATCCTCGCGCCGATCATCATCGCGTGGATCGGCTTCGGCGTCGAAGGCAAGATTCTGCAGGCCGCCATCGCGTGCTTCTACGCGGTCTTCATCACGACGCTGTCGGGCCTCGGTCTCGCCGAGCCGAACGCGGTCAACCTCATGAAGTCGCTGCGAGCATCCAAGTGGCAGACCATGGTGAAGCTGCGCATCCCTACCGCGTTGCCCGTGATCTTCGGTGGCCTCCAGTTGGGTGCCACGACGGCCATCATCGGCGCCATCGTCTCCGAGTTCATCGGCGCCACGGGTGGCCTCGGCTACCTCATGCTGCGGTACCGGTCGGGCTTCGACACTGCCGCGTACTGGGTGATCATCTTCCTCTTCTTGCTCATCGGACTCGTGGTGTACCTCACCATCTGGTACATCGAGCGGCGATTCGTGTTCTGGCGTCGCAGTGAAGTGACCCGACCTGACCTGGAGAAACAGTGACCATCGACGTCCACGCGCACACGGTTCCGCGCGACTTCATCGCCGAGCTCGCGAAGGAAGTTCCCGAAGCCGCTCCCGCTCTCATCGAGCGCGACGGCGAATGGTGGTTCCAGTACCCGAGCGGTCGCATGAGTGGTCCGATTCCGCTCGGCATGGTCGACGTGGATGCTCGACTCGCCGATATGGACGCGGCAGGCGTGCAGCTGCAAGCACTCAGTGTTCCTCCGCCGCACTTCAACTACCGGCTCGGCGAGCAGGCGGCCGCGGTCGCGGCCCGCTTGCACAACGACGCCATGATCGCGATGGCGCGCCAGCATCCCGACCGCTTCGTGGTACTCGGCCATCTGCCGATGCAGAGCGAGCAGGCCGCGCACGACGAGCTGCAGCGCCTCATCGCGATCGACGAAGTGGTCGGTCTCGAACTGGGCACGAATGTTGCTGGCGCGAACCTCGGCGACGAGGCCTACGCCTCGGTGTGGGAGGCGATCAACGCGAGTGGTCTTGCCGTCGTGTTGCACCCCGGAGCGGATGTGGCGGGCATGGATCGCATGCACGATCACTTCATCCACAACTTCGTGGGCAACCCGACCGACTCGACCATCGCGGCTGCGTCGCTCATCTTCCAGGGAGTGCTGACGCGCAACACCGCCCTCCGCGTCGCACTGCTGCACGGTGGCGGCTTCCTGCCGTACCAGATCGGTCGGTTCGACCACGGCTGGTCGGTGCGACCGGAGTCTCGTCAGTTCCTCGACGTGGCTCCGTCGACCCTGCTCGATCGATTCTGGTTCGACACGCTCACCCACGATGACCTGTCGCTGCGGTTCTTGCACGACCGCGTCGGCGACGACCGTCTCGTGCTCGGCAGCGACTACCCCTTCGACATGGCAGACGCCGACCCGGTCGGTTCACTGCGGCGCGCCCTCGCCGATCGACCGATCGCGATCGAGAAGGCTCTCACCACGAACCCGACGGCTCTGCTCACGCGACTCGCGGTCTAGCAGCAGTCGCGCTCCACGTGGCGGGCTCAGGCGGGTGGTGCCTGAGCCCGCCCGACCTTGCGGTGAGAGGAATCACTCGTGCTGTACGCGATCGTCATTCTGGCGGTGCTGCTCGGTGCCCTCGCGCAGCGAGTCTCAGGCATGGGGTTCGCGCTCGTCGTCGCCCCCGTGCTCGTGCTGCTGCTCGGCCCCTTCGAGGGCGTGCTCATCGTCAACCTGTGCGGGGCCATTTCGGCGTCGGTGATCTTGAGCCGAGTATGGCGCGACGTCGACTGGCGTCAGTTCGGCATGCTCATCATCGCGGCGATCGCTGCCCTCATTCCGGGAGTCTTCGTCTCCGTGCTGCTCGGTGGGCCCGTGCTGCAGATCGTGGTCGGTTCGCTGCTCATCGTCGCGCTCACCGCGTCACTGCTCGTGACACGCGCCGATCGCGTGGTCGCTCAACGCCCTGCCGCCGCATTCTGCGGAGCGGCATCCGGATTCATGAGCGCCACCGCCGGCGTGAGCGGACCGCCGATGAGTATCTACGCCGTGCTCACGCGTTGGCCGCAGAAGAACTTTGCCGCGACCCTGCAGCCATACTTCATGATTCTCGGAGCGAGTGCGTTCACGGGCAAAGTCGTGCTCGAGGGCGGTCTGCCTGACTACGACGGCTGGCTGTGGGTCGCCATTATCGGCACGACACTCGTGGGCCTGGCTCTCGGCGAACTGGTGGCCAAGAAGATCGACGCACGGGTCGCGCGCATCATCGTCATCGTGATCTCCTACGCGGGCGGCGTCGCAGCAATCATCGACGGCATCATCGCGCTCGGCGCCTGATCGCCCGCACGGCGAGCTGCACGGCAATGCCGAGCAGCAGCACGCCGAAGAGCACGCCAGACACTGCAGCGGGCACGGCATAGGCCAGCAGCACGCCGGGAATCGCCATCACTGCAGCCGCGCCACCCACGAGCAGGGCGTCGCGCGTGCGCACGAGTCCGGCGCGGGCGTTTGACCACGAACCGAGTGCGGCGCCGGGAATCATCGCGAGCAGCGAGGTTCCCTTTGCCGCGAGGTCGGCCACACCGAACACCGCGATGAGAGCGGGCACGGCCACGACCCCGCCGCCCACTCCGAGCAGTCCCGCGAGCACGCCCATGACGAGCCCGAGTGCCAGCAGCCCGAGCAGGGTGAGGGGATCGGTGTTGAGCGTGCCTGCACGGTCGGGTGCCACAAGCAGCAGGCGCACGGCGGCAGCGATGAGCGCCGCGACGAAGAGCAGCCTCAGCAGCAGCAGCGGCACGCGCCGCAGCAGTGCACTCCCCAAGGGTGCCCCCGCGAGCGCGCCGACGGCCAGAATGCCGGCGGCGAGGGGAATGACGTCACCCTGCAGTCCGTAGGCGATCGACCCCACCGTCGCCGGTCCGATGAGTGCGATGAGCGAGAGGGCGGATGCTCTCCGGTCGTCGATGCCGATCCAGAGCAGCAACGGCACCATGATGAACCCGCCGCCGACCCCGAACAGCCCCGAAAGAAGCCCCCCGGTTGCGCCAACAGCAAGAAGGGCCCAGTTCACCCGGTCAGCCTAGCCTCGGGCGGCAAGGGTGGCCGTTCGCCCCGGCTAAACTCGAACAGTGACGACACCCATCGACGTGGCCCTCATCGGCGGCGGCATCATGAGCGCGACGCTTGGCACGATGCTGCAGCAACTCGAACCCGAGTGGGACATCCGCATCTACGAGCGACTGGGTGAGGTCGCCCTCGAAAGCTCCAACCCGTGGAACAACGCCGGCACCGGCCACGCGGCGCTCTGCGAGCTGAACTACACGCCCGAGCGACCCGACGGCTCGATCGAGATCGAGAAGGCCGTCGTCGTCAACGAGCAGTTCCAGGTGTCACGGCAGTTCTGGTCGTTCTTGGTAGGTGAGGGCCTTCTGCCCGACGCGAGCGCTTTCCTCAGCGCCACTCCGCACATGAGCCTCGTGTGGGGCGAGAAGAATGTCGAGTACTTGCGCAAGCGCTACGAAGCCCTGCGCGATCACCCGCTCTTCGAAGGCCTCGAGTACTCCGAAGACGCGGCGGTGATTCGCTCGTGGGCGCCCCTCGTCGTGCCCGGTCGTGCCAAGAGCCAGCCGATCGCGGCCACGCGCACAGTCGCGGGTACCGATGTCGACTTCGGTGCACTCACTCGATTGCTCGTCGATGCGCTCGTCGAGCGCGGAGCGAAGCTGACGCTCGACCATCGCGTGACGAGCATCCGTCGCACGGCCGATGGCCTGTGGCGACTCAAGCTGCGCCACGAGATCGGCGGCACGCCCAGCGAGGTCATCGCGCGTTTCGTCTTCGTCGGCGCTGGTGGGCACGCTCTGCCGCTGCTGCAGAAGAGCGGCATCAAAGAGATCCGCGGTTTCGGTGGGTTTCCCGTCAGCGGTCAGTGGCTGCGCAGCGATAACCCCGAGGTCGTCGCGAAGCACCACGCCAAGGTCTACGGCAAAGCCTCGGTCGGGGCTCCGCCCATGTCGGTGCCGCACCTCGACACGCGCGTCGTCGACGGCACGGCGAGCCTGCTGTTCGGCCCCTACGCCGGCTTCACGCCGAAGTTTCTCAAGACCGGTTCGTGGTTCGACCTGTTCGGTTCGATCCGCTGGCACAACCTCGTGCCCATGCTGCAGGTCGCGTTCCGCAATCTCAATCTCGTGAAGTACCTCGTGGGCGAACTGCTCGCCTCGCGGTCGGCGAAACTCGACGCGCTGCGCGAGTTCTATCCGAACGCCACGGGCGACGACTGGTACCAGCTCACGGCGGGCCAGCGCGTGCAGATCATCAAGAACATTCCGGGCAAGGGCGGCACGCTGCAGTTCGGCACGGAGGTCGTCGCGGCGGCCGACGGATCGATCGCCGGACTGCTCGGGGCGTCTCCCGGTGCTTCGACGGCCGCGCCGATCATGCTCGACCTCATCGAGCGCTGCTTCCCCGACAAGCTTGAGGCCTGGAAGCCTGGTTTGACGCGCATGGTGCCGAGCTACGGCGCGAGCATCGGCTCCGACCCGAAGCTGGCCGCGAAGGTCTTGCGCGACACCGCCAAGGCTCTGGCGATTCCCGCCTAGCGACGGCTCGCTGTCGCTTCGCGCCTAGCTTCGGCGCGAATCAGGCCCGGTGGCCGCTACTCGCGGCTGGCGCCGTGCGAGGCCGTGACGACGAAGGTGTCGGGCTGCCCGAAGGCATGCTCGCCGAAGGCGTTGTCGACGGCCACCTGCACGCGAGACAGGTCGCTGAGTCGCACGAGGGCGATGGCCGCACCGCCGAAACCTCCGCCGGTCATCCGCGCACCGAGAGCACCCGCCGCGACTGCCGTCTCGACCGCGAGGTCGAGTTCGGGCACCGAGATCTCGAAGTCGTCGCGCATGCTGCGGTGCGAGGCGTCGAGCAGGTCTCCGATGGTGGATGCTCCTTCCGAGCGCAACCGGGCGACCGTGTCGAGCACCCGCTGGTTCTCGGTGATGACGTGGCGCACGCGTCGGAAGGTCTCGTCGTCGAGCAGTTCGCGCGCGCGGTCGAGATCGTCGACGCTCGCGTCGCGCAGCGCTGTCACCCCGAGTGCCGCTGCGCCTCGCTCGCAGGCCGCGCGACGCTCGCCATAGCCGCCGGTGGCATGCGAGTGCTTGACGCCCGTGTCGATGACGAGCAGCGCGAGGCCGGCCTCGGCGAGTCCGAGTGGCACGAGCTCGCTGTCGAGCGAGCGGCAGTCGAGGAAGACGGCGTGGTCGGTCTCACCGAGCAGCGATGCCGACTGATCCATGATGCCGGTCGGCGCCCCGACGGCGACGTTCTCGGCGCGCTGGCCGACGCGCGCGAGCGTGCGGCGGTCGAAGCCGAGCTGCCACACTTCGGCGAGGGCGAGAGCGACGGCGCTCTCGATCGCGGCGGAGCTCGAGAGCCCCGCGCCGACGGGCACATCAGAATCGATGAAGAGATCGACGCCGGGAACCGCGGCGAGATCGGCACCGAACTGTCCGAGCGCCCACGCGACGCCGAGCGGGTACGCCGACCAGCCGTGCAGCTGTTCAGTGGCCTCGGCGTTGGCGAGGGCATCCAGCGAGATCTCGGCGAGTTCGTCGGCGAAGGTGCTGGCCACGCGCACGAGACGATCGTCGCGCACCGCGAGGGCGACGATCGTGCGGCGGTCGATCGCGAACGGCAGTACGAAGCCGTCGTTGTAGTCGGTGTG
>SXMH01000081.1 GCA_005777405.1 Actinomycetota bacterium | reverse complement strand
GTTGACCGACTGCCCGCCCGGCCCCGATGACCGGAAGACGTCGACACGAATGTCAGACTCAGGAACCTCGATCTCGGCGCTCTCTTCGAGCAGCGGAATGACCTCGACTGCCGCAAAGCTCGTCTGGCGTTTGCCCGCGGCACCGAAGGGACTCATGCGCACGAGTCGGTGAGTGCCAGCCTCGACACTCAGGGTGCCGAAGGCGTAGGGCGCGTCGACTTCAAAGGTGGCCGACTTGATGCCGGCCTCTTCGGCATAAGAGATGTCCATGACCGTGGTCGAGTGCCCATGCTGCTCGGCCCATCGCAAGTACATGCGCAGCAGCATGTCGGCGAAGTCGGCGGCGTCGACACCGCCGGCGCCGGCGCGAATCGTCACGACGGCGGGTCGAGCGTCGTACTCGCCATCGAGCAGCGTCTGCACCTCCATCTCAGCGATGGTGCGCTCGATGCCGGCGATCTCGTCCGCGGCTTCGGCAGCAGCATCCGCATCGTCCGCCTCGCGCGCCATCTCGATGAGCACATCGAGGTCGTCGAGCTGCTGCTGCAGTTCGGTGACGCGCTTGAGCTCGCTCTGCCGGTGGCTGAGCGCGCTCGTCACCTTCTGCGCGTTGGCCGTGTCGTCCCACAAGTCAGGCGCCGACGCTTGCTCGCTCAGCTCGGCGATCTCACGCTCGAGCCGTGGGAGGTCGATGACGGCGGTGATGTCGGCGAAGGTGCTGCGGGCTGCGGCGATGC
Organism: Actinomycetota bacterium; assembly: GCA_005777405.1. Lineage (GTDB taxonomy): Bacteria > Actinomycetota > Actinomycetes > Actinomycetales > Microbacteriaceae > Microcella. Next base: position 21,408 of record SXMH01000081.1, on the reverse strand, counting down.
GCTCGCTGAAGTCGAGATCGATCATGTCGACACCAGCCTACCGGCGGGCCCTCAAAGGCGAGGCGGCGTAGCATCAGGAGGCCATGACCTCTCCTCCCCCGCCCTTTCGCTGGGGCTCGATCATCGCACCGGCATTGCTGCCGACCTTCCTCTTCACGCTCGGCGAGGGCGCGATTCTGCCCGTACTGCCGGCCCTGACCGCGCGAGCCGGCGGCGACCTCGCCGCCGCCGGCCTCGTGGCATCGATGGTGTTGCTAGGTCAACTGGTCGGCGACCTCCCGGCAGGCTGGATCGTGGCGCGCGTCGGAGAGCGACGGGCGATGCTGGGTGCACTCGCCACCGCAGGACTATCGATAGCGCTTGCGGCGCTCGCGAACTCCGTCGGAATACTCGCCCTCGCGATGCTGCTGCTCGGCGCGTCTGCCGCGGTGTTCGCCCTGGCACGCCACGCACTCTTGACCACAGCCGTGCCGAGCAGTCACCGCGCCCGCGCGCTCTCAACACTGGGAGGGGTCTACCGACTCGGTCTCGTGCTCGGCCCTTTTCTCAGCGCCGCCGTCATCGCGCTCACGGCCGCGGTCGAGGCGGTGTATCTCATTGCCATCGTCGCCTTCGCCGGAGTGGCCCTGAGCCTGCTCGTGCTGCCTGACCCCGCCGGTCTGCTGTTGCGTACTCCCACGACCGATGTCGCGGCCGTCACACCACTCGACGTGCTTCGCGTCATCGGCCGCCAGCGTGGGGTGCTCGCGCGGCTCGGCTCGGCCGCGCTCTTCATTTCGGCGATGCGAGCGACGCGGCAAGTGCTGCTGCCGTTGTGGGGCGTGGCGATCGGCCTCAGCGCGGCCGAGACTGCGGCCGTCGTGGGCCTCGGTGCCGCGATCGACGTGAGTTTGTTCTATCTTGGCGGGTGGGTCATGGATCGCTTCGGGCGGCTCGCAACCGCGCTGCCGACGACCCTCGGCATGGGCACGGCCTTCATCGTGCTCGCGGCAACGGCCGGACTGCCACAACCCGTGGCGTGGTTCATTGGTGTCACGATTGCGCTTGCGCTCTCGAACGGTCTCGGCGCTGGCATTCTCATGACGATGGGCAGCGACCTCGCCGGTCGCGAGAATCCCGCCCCTTTCCTCGGTGCGTGGCGCCTCGTGCTCGACGCGGGAGGGGCTGTCGCTCCGCTCGTGCTCACCGCCGTCACCGCTGCCGCGTCACTGGCGGCGGGGGCCGCCGTCATTGGCACGCTCGGATTGGTGGGTGCCGGGCTGCTGGCGTGGATGATTCCGCGCCACTTGCCACGCGACCGCGGCTAGCGGCGCCTAGACCTCCGCCTTCGGCAACTCGCTGAAGGCGCTCGCGGGCAGGTCGCGCTCGTCGTCGACGATCGCGGCGATGAGCCGAGCGGCCACCGCACTGGGGGCGTAGCCGATCGGCAGGGCGGGGCGCTCTCCGGCGAGCGGATGGTGCGACAGCTCGGTTTCGGTGTGGCCGGGGCGGGCATCCACGACGCGGATGCCCGAGCGCCGCAACTCGCGGGCGGCGACCTGGTGCGCGGCAGACTGGGCGGCCTTCACGGCCGAGTAGACGCCAAGCCCCGCCGTCGGCATCTCGGCGGCGGCGCCGCTCAGTGAGAGCACGAACGGCGTGCGGCCCTGCTCGGCCGATTCGGTCAGGGCAGGAGTCGCCGCGCACAACAAGCTCAAGGGAGCGCCGACGTGCAGGCGCCAGAGGGTCTCGAGCGTGTCGTCGGTGGTCTCGGCGACAGCACCAAAGGCCACCGCACCCGCAGCGTTGACGACGCCGTCGAGTGATCCGTGCGCCATGAGAGCGGTCGCGATCGCCGTGCGCGGCGTCGCTTCGTCGAGCAGATCGGCGGCGAGCGTCGCCGCCCCCTCCGGGGCGAGCTCGCGGAGCGCGTCGGCGTTGCGCGCGGTCAGCGTCAGCCGCGCTCCGTGCTCGGCGAGCAAGGCCACGAGTTCGCGGCCGAGGCCGCCCGTCGCACCGAGAACGAGAATGGAACGATCGCGCAGCTCAGACATTGCTCCACGGTAGAGGGCGACGACCGAGAGCCCGCCGAGCGCGGCGGCGCGGCGCGAGGTCAGGCGCCGAGAGCGGCCGAGCGCGACGCGCGGGAGAGCACGTGCTGCGCGAAGGCGGCGCCCAGCTCGTGCGCGAGCGAACGATAGTCGCGCCAGTTCTCGTGACTGCGCTCGCGCTGCTCATCACGGTCGACCCCGGCGGTCGCGAACGCCCGTTCCGCACCGGCGATCCAGGCGAGTTGCGTGGCGAGCCCGACCTCAAGGTGAAACTGCAGCCCCCACGCGCACGACCCGAGCCGGTACGCCTCGATGATGCCGTCGGTCTCGGCGAGCAGCACGGCCCCCTCGGGCAGCTCATGACTGTCGGAGTGATAGTGAAACACGTCGACTTCGTTGTCTCCGCGCTGCGCGCCATGGCGGGCGAGCGGCGCGAGCACGGGGTCGTCGGCCGCGGCGCGCGTGAGCCGTGCGCGCGTCCAGCCGAACTCCGGGCGCGGCGAGGGCATGAAGGCGGCCCCTGCTGCAGCGGCGAGCAACTGCGAACCGAAGCACAGCCCCAGCACGGGCACCTCGTGCTCGAGGGCGGCAGCCATGAGCGCTTTCTCGTGCGGCATCCACGCGTGGTCAGCCTCGTCGAGCACACCGGCGTAGGCGCCGAGCGAGACGATGCCGGCGTAGTCGAGCACAGCATCCACCGACGGAGCCGCCCCGGGGTCGCGCTCGACATCCCACACCTCGAGCTGCAGACCGGCCTCGGCGAGCGGCGGGGCGATCTCGCCCAGGTTGTCGTCGACGTCATGCAGCACGACCAGCACGCGCGGTCGCTGATGTGCGGTCGCGCCTGCAGCAGTCGTCATGACTGCGCCTGCATGTCAAGCATGTACTGCCGAATGCTCGGCACGCCCTCGAGCTTCTCGCGGAAGAAGGTGTTGACGAGGTTGATGACACGGTTCTGCGCGGCCTCGACCTCGGCCGTGCGGCGCTCTCCTGCGTCTTGGTCTTCGAGCGTGCGCCGCAGGCTCAACAGGGCGCTCACGATCTCGGCCTCTTCGTCTCCCTCGAGCATGTCGATGACCTGCAGCATGAGCGTGTCTGCCTGGTCGCGCACCGCGTCGATCGGAATGCTCGTGCCGGGCTGCGTGGCATTGTCGAGCGTCGAAATGAGCGACCACACCTGGTAGAGAATCGTGGCCGGCTCGTCGAAGAGCTCGCGCACGAAGGCCGCCTCGAGGTGCTTGCCCGAGAGCCGGAAGATGTTGTACATGCGCTTGGCGGCTTTGCCGTAGTTGAGCTGCTTGGTGAGGTACTTGCGCACTTCTTGCTGCAGCCGGTCGACGTATTCGTCGAGCGCGTCGTCGCTGACGTGCTGCACGACTTTCGTGAAGGTCGGCAGGTCGTCGGCTTCGAGATAGACCTCTTGGAAGTACGCATCGAGGTAGCCATCGAGCGGCACGATCGAACCGTCGGGGGCCTCCCACGTGACGTCGATGACGTTGCTCGCATTCGAGAGCGCGCGCCGCGCGGGGTCGGTGACGACCCAGTCGAGCTTGCACCAGCCGGGGTCGAGTGCGGCATCCTGCCACGTCAGGTTGCGCTCGGAACCGTCGGCCATCGTCAGGTGGATGACCTCCGCCTCAATCTCGGCGGGAGTCCACGTAATCGGAGCGCCTTTGGAGCGTTGCACGCCGCCGTGGGTGCAGTCGTCGGGGTAGCTGCCGAGTTTGCCCTCGAGAAACTGGAAAGGGTCGCCAGTGGCCGTGCGTCGGGCCGCGGCACGCATGCAGTCGGCCATGATGCGGCAAGCCTCCTCGCGGGTGCCGGCCTTGATGTTGAGTCGCTGAAAGTAGTCGCAGTCGCCAGGGAACGACTGGATCTTCGACTGCGCGGCGGAGCCGCTCAAGGCGAGCGCACCCTCGACGATGCCCTCGGGCCCGGTGACTTCGACGACGTGGCCGATGCGGCGAAAGCGCTCGAGGTCGGTCGGGGTGAAGTCGAGCATCGAGATGCGGTGGCCGAACACGCCGGACGCATCGCTGACGACCGGCTGCTCGCCCTCGGCGGCGAGCGCGGCGAGCCACTGCAGAGCGCCCTCCTGGTCGAGCTGCACGCCGAGGCGCGCGGCAGACTCGATGATCGACTGCAAGTCGTCCTGGGCTGAGGTCATGGGCTTCTCCTGATCGGGGTGCGGAGGTGCTGCTGAGCCTTATTGGGCCTCACGCTCGGCGCGCACGGCCCTGAAGAGCGCGGCCTGATCGCGCGCGTCGTCCAGCGCATTATGCGTCAGCGTGATGTCGAGTGCATAGCGTTCGGCGACCTGCGGCATGCTCGTGCGCGGCCAGGGCTCACCCGTCACGCCGGCGTAGAACGCCTTGACATCGATTGCCGAGTGCCCGAGCGGGTTAGTGCCGAGGTAGCGGTGGCAGTAGTCGGCGACGAACATCCAGTCGAAGGGTGCATTGAAGCCGACCATGACGGCGCGACTGCCAGCAGGAGTCACGCTCTCGACCCAGGCGGCGAACTCGGTCATGGCGTGAGCGGCAGGGGTGCCGCTCTCTCGAAGCCCGGCGAGAGTGAAGCCACCCACCGTCATCGCTGTTTCGTGCTCGCCATCGCGGTCGGGCTGCAGCTCGACGTAGAACTCCGCCGGCGCCTCCAGCCCCGGCGCGATCGGGTCGACCAGGCAGGCTCCGAGCGAGAGCATCGCGTAGCCACTGGGGCTCGGGCCTGCCGCCTCGATGTCGAGGCTGATCAACGTCACAGGGCTCGCGCCGGAATCGGTGGTCACGTGGCCATTCTGTCGTGGAGCATCCACGGGATGGTGCACAGCGATCGTGTGTCAGGCTGGATGCCCCCGTTGCGGCCGCGCGCCGCTTGCCAGAAGGAGCCACCGTGGCCGACGAGAACTTGCCGCACGAGACGCAGGCCAGCGCAGCTCCCCTGACACCCCTCGGCGACGCCGTGCAGCGCGGCCAGCATGGCGAACTGCCCGTCGAGGCCGTCATCGCGGCGTTTCTCGAGGCGACCGTGTGGGTGCCGAGCGTCGTCGATCCGGGCGAAGAAGGGCTGCAACCTGTGCTGTCGAGCCCGCGCAAGGGCGAGACGCTCGTCGCCGTCTTCGACTCGGGCGAGAGCGTGCGTGAAGTGGCGCACCTCGCGACCTACGCCGTGACGCTCACCGGACGCCAGATCGTCGACGCGCTGGGAGACGGGCTCGGGCTGTCGATCGGAACCGCCGACAGCGGGTTCATCATCGATCCCGAGACGTGCGCGCGGTTGCGCGACGCGAGCGTGTCGTAACGCTTTCGAGACCCTGCGTGGGCTCGCGTGCCGCTAGCGTGCGAGCATGACTCGGCTTCGCCATGCGGGCTTTGTGCTCGTCGCCACGCTCACGACCTCCTTGTTGTTGGCGGGATGCATTCCCGAGGCCGAGCCCGTGGCGAGCGCTCCGCCGCCGTCGCCCTCCCCCAGTGCTGAGCCGGCAGCGACGCGACCCAACCCCGTCTTCGCGCTCAACTGCGACGAGGTGCTGAGCCTTGACGAGGTGCAGGCTCGCGTCACCGCTGCCGTTGAGATTCGGCGCGACGAAACCAATGTTCCCGGTGCCTTGTTCGAGATCCCGTCGTTGCAGCGCGGCGGCCTTAGTTGCCGTTGGGGTGGAGAGAATCGCACCGATGAGAGCTACGACGATGGAGTCGACGTGCTCGTGTTACCTGATGCCATCGCTGACTTCGAGGAGCGTGAGGCGGGCTTTGCCGAATCGTGGGAAGTCGATGGCGCGGATCGCGCAGCCGGTACTTGCTACTTCGCGAGTGAGCCGGCGAACGGCACGGCGCCGGGCGCGTGCATGGGAGCAGCTCTCATCGGTTCGACGCTCATCGACGTGCGCTTCAGCGACAGCGACGGCCAGTATGCGAGCGAAGCAGCAATCGGCGAGATAGCGCGCGAGCTGCTAGAAACCGTGGTGGCGCGCGTGATCTCCGCAGGCCCCCGAGAGCAGTTGTGGGTGGCGCCACCGAGCGGTGCGCAGAGTGGAGACTTCTGCGGCACCCTCGGCCAATCATTCGTCACCGCGCTCGCACTCGACGATCTCAGCGGCGGGGAGATCGATTCGTACATCGACGACGCTACGTCGTGCGCGTACTCCAGCGGATCAGGCGACGGTTACAGCACCGCGGGCATCACAGCCCTGTACTCAGCGGCCTGGGTGGCCGGCGTCGAACAGACTGAGAGTCCGGGACTGGCCGATGTGTGGCAAGAACAGCGCACGTCAGCGGGAGCACTGTGGTGGCTCAGCCCCGACGGAGAGACGATCAGCGCCCGCGCCGCGATCGACGGCGACCTCGTCACGGCCTACATTGCGTCGTATGAGTTGGGCTGGAGCCCCGAGCAGGCGGCGACAGTGCTCAAGTCGTTCATGGAAGAGGTCGCCGAAGCACCGCCAGGCACCTGACCTGCGCGGCTAGCTCCAGGCGAGCTGGCTGCGGGCCGCCCAGTACTGCTCAGCATGCTCGACCAAGGTCGCGAGCGCGTCGAGCTGCCCGGACTCAAGCGGGCGAGCCGCGAGGTTGGTCGCGAGCTGCTGCTCGGTCACGGCACCGGTGAGAGCGACGTCGATCGCGGGCTGCGCGAGTGCCCAGCCCAGTGCAGCGGATTCGGGCGTGGCACTCGTGCGCTCGAGCAGCGCGGCGGCAAGTTCGGGAGCGTTCGCCGTAGAGGTTAGGCGCCCGTTGGCGAAGACCTCTTTCGCGATGACGAGCCACCCTGCGTCGTGGGCTCGCTGCAGTGAGGGCAGCGCCGAGGGCTCGAGCAGGTTGACCGTCGACTGCACCGCGGAGAACGGGGTGGCGGCGAGCGCGAGAGCGGCATCCACCACGTCGGATTGCCGCGGACCGCTCGTCGAGAGTCCGACGCGCACGCCCTGCTCGGCGATGTCGCGCAGGCGGTCGAGCAGGGCGGTGTCGCCGAGCGCGGGACTCTCGGGCGTCACCGAGTGGATGAGGTAGACGTCGGGAGCTCCGTCGAGGGCGTCGAGCGTGAGCGGCCACTGCTCGTCGAGCGCGCTGAGCGAGTGGTCTTTGACCTCGTGGGTCGGGGCGTCGAGCTTCCAGTCGGCGACGTAGCGGTAGCCCCACTTGGACGAGACTGTCGCCTCGCGTCGGCGCTTCGCCGTGCGCGCCGGGCGGCGGTCGAACCATTCGCCGAGGAAGCGCTCGGCGAGGCCGTAGGAGCGAGCGGTGTCGTAGTAGCGGATGCCGGCGCGCCATGCGGCGTCGAGCATCGCGTGGGTGCGGGCCCGCATCACTTCGACGGGACGCTGCTTGCCTGAGCCGAGATCGCGTTCGCGGCCGAGGGTGATGTAGGCGGGGCGCCCGAGTGCAGCGAGGCCGAGGCCGAGGGTGGCAGACATTGTTCGCCAGCGTAGCCCGGTGCCGCGCTAGTCGAAGACGCTGCGGCCCGTCGCGGTGACTTGCAACGGGATGCCCTCCGGCATGAACACGCTGACGAGAGGCGGAGACCACGCTGCGGCGAGGGTAACCTCGGCGCTGAGCCGGTCGGGGGTCGTCGCTGCGACGAGCCGTAGGTCGGTGAGCCCACCGGCCGGAGCCTGCTCGAGGTAGTCAGCGGCGGCCGCGCGCACGCCCTTGTCGTCGAGCAGGGGGCGCAGAGCACCTTCGGACGTGAGCCGCACGTCGGCCAAGTCAAACGACTCGGCGGCGGCGAGGGCGGCTCCATCGGCGAGAGTGAAGAGCCGCTTGCGCTCGAGGTACAGCGATGTGGCGGCACTCACGAGCAGCACGACCGCGAGCGCGAGTGCGCCGTACCCGGCGACGAGTGGCAGGATCGAGCCTCGGTCGTCGCGGAGGTGGCGGAGGGCATCCATTCGCGTCATCGCGCGCCCCAGAATCGCGACACCTGTTGGGTGGCGCTTGCTTCGACGGGCACCGCGAGCGGCACTGCAAGGTCGAAGACGGGCGGCACGAGCGGAAGCGGCACGCGCACCGCGATGTCGATCGTGACCCAACCTCGACGCGTGTGGCACTGGGAGGGGTTCGGGCTGCAGCTCACCGCGAGGCTCGTGCCCTGCGGCTGCACGTTGTGGTCGTCGAGGCTGAGCTCGAGCGCTCGGGCGGCGGCCTGCACTCCCGCGCTGTGCGAGTCTGCCTGCACGTAGACGCGCGCTGCCTGCCGCGCGGCACCCTCGGTCGCGAGCGCCGCCGACTGGATGCTGCCCAGCGTCAGCACCAGGTATACGAGCGGCACGAGCATGAGGAGTCCCGCGGTGAGCATTTCAAGCGAGGCTGAGCCGCGGTCGCTGTGCTCGCTATCGCAAGGGTTCGAGTGCCGCACGGCCGCTCACCTCCAACGCCTCGGGCAGACCCGCCATGCCGATGAGCGGCAGCGGGGCGGTCACCGTGATCACGACAACGGGATGCCCTCCGAACGCCCCCGTGCCCGCCGAGATGCTCTGCGCGTAGCCCTCCCCCAGCGCTGTGGAGATGAGCTCGCGCGTGCGATCGACTCCGGCTCGAAGGTCGCTGTCGGCGAGCGCCGCGTGCCTGGCACCTTCGGCTGCCGCGTCGATGAGGGTCGTGCGAATGTGGAGGGCGAACGCGACCTGCAGCACGCTCAGGGTGAGCATCGTGAGCAGCACGCCGACGAGCACGAACTCTACGGGGGCGGAGCCGCGGTCGTCTGTGAGGCGACGCTGCAGTGCCCGCCGGGCGTCGCGCATTAGAAGCCGGTGACTCGATCGATCGCCTGCTGAAAGACGCCCTCAAGTGCGGGGCCTGCGAGCGCCCAGATGAGGATCACGAGGCCGGCCGTCATGAGTGTGATCAAGACCCAGCCGGGTACGTCGCCGCGGTCGTCATCGGCTCGAGTGAGAAAGTCGAGGATTCTGCGCATGCTGGCGATTGTGGTGGATCGGGGCGGTGCGCTGCCCGGACTGTCCACAGCGCGAGCCGCAGTGGTTGTCGGCTCCTCCCGGAGAGTGGCGCGACATGCCGTGCGGGGTGCTGCGCCGCGCTGCAGCAGCGCGGGTTCACCGGGGCGTTGCGACACGACCTGCCGCGAGAGCGCCGAACACGGGTCGCCAAGCGACTCCGCACCCGTCATGCTGGAGTCGTGACCGACACTCGAGCTCCGGCGACCGTGTCGCTCGAGCGATTGCGCGCCTCGCTCGCCGATGTCGGGCTCACTCTGCACCTCGACGGCATCTTCGAGCAGCGCGAAGCGGCCGCGGCTGCCGTGCGGCAGATCGACGACTACATTCGGCCGCGCCTCGCCGACCTTGACGCACCGCTTCTCGCAGTGGTCGGCGGCTCGACCGGGTCGGGCAAGTCCACGATCGTCAATGCGCTGCTGGGGGTCGCGACGACGCGCGTGGGGGTCATCCGCCCCACCACGCGGCAGCCGATTCTCGTGCACTCCCCCGTGGATGCAGGCTGGTTCGCGAGTGACCGCATCCTGCCCGGCCTCGCACGGGTGCGCGGCCGCGTCAGCGCCGCGGGCACGCCCGCGAGCGCTGCGGGAGACGCCCCCGAGGCCGCGCGCATCAGCGAGCTCATGCTGCTCGAGCACGAGAGCGTTCCACGCTCGCTCGCCATCATCGACGCCCCCGACATCGACTCGGTCGCCGACGAGAACCGGGCCCTCGCCGCCCAATTGCTCGCCGCCGCCGACCTGTGGCTCTTCGTCACGACCGCCAACCGCTATGCCGACGCGGTGCCGTGGCGCTTGCTCGAGGGCGCTGCCGCTCGGCAGATCACCGTCGGCGTCGTGCTCAACCGGGTGCCGCCCGGAGCCCTCGACGACGTGCTGCCCGACCTGCGCGACATGCTCACCGAGCGCGGTCTCGCCGACGCACCCGTGTTCTCGATCGACGAGCAGCCGCTCGATGAGCTGGGCATGCTGCCGTCGAGCGCGGTCGACGGGCCGCGCGAGTGGCTCAACGGCATCGCGGGCGACCGCGCGGCCCGAGCCCGCATCGCGGCGCGCACGCTCGGCGGGGCCATCCACGATCTCGACCACCGCGTGGCCCGCATCGCGGATGCTCGCCAGCAGCAACTCGACTGGCTCGACGGTGCCGAAGCCGCCGCCGACGCGCACTACCAAGCAGCGATCGACGCGGTCGACGCCGCAACGCAAGACGGCGCACTGCTGCGCGGCGAAGTGCTCGCGCGCTGGCAAGACTTCGTGGGCACCTCAGACTTCTTTCGCAAAGTGGAGTCGTGGTTCTCGCGCACACGCGACAGCGTGACCGCCTGGATCACGGGCAAGCCGAGCCCCGTGATCGAGGTCGAAACGCAAATCGAGACTGGACTGCAGGCCGTCATCATCGATCAAGCCGGTCGTGCGGCCGCCGCCGCGTGGGCCGATCTCGAGCGCACAGCCCCCGGTCGTTCGATCGCCGAGGCCCACCCCGCACTCGCGGCCGAGAGCCCTGAGCTGCGCGAGAAGGCCGCCACCATGATTCGCGAGTGGCAGGGTGCACTCATGCAGCTCATCCACGACAACGCGGGCAACAAGAGAGTGCGGGCTCGCGTGCTCTCGCTCGGGCTCAACGTCGTGACCGTTGCGCTCATGATCGTCGTGTTCGCCTCGACGGGCGGACTCACCGGAGGCGAACTCGTCATCGCGGGCGGCTCGGCCGTGCTCGGCCAGAAGCTGCTCGAGACGATCTTCGGCGAAGACGCCGTGCGCCGTCTCGCGGCAGAGGCCCGCAGCGACCTGCAGCGTCGCGTCGAGGCGCTCTTCGACTCGGAGGCCGACCGGCTCGGCACCGCACTCGAACCCCTGCAGTTCGGCTCGTCACCTGAGGCGCTGCGACGCGAGTCGCGCCTGCTCGTCGACGACGTGGAGCGAGCGGCGGATTTCGAGTGAGGGCGGTGAGCATCCCGTGAGTACTGCGAAGCCCACACTCGATGACCGCATTGCCGCGCTGCGCACCGTGACCGAGGCGGGGGCCGGGCGCATCCCGAGCGCACTGCTCGACGAGGCTGCGGCGCTGCTGCAGCAAGCCGAAGCACGCCGCGCTCGCTCGCCCGAGCACACCGTGGTCGGCGTGTTCGGCGCCACGGGCTCGGGCAAGTCGAGCCTCGTCAACGCGCTCGTCGGCGATGAGGTCGCGAAAGCGCACGTGCGGCGGCCGACAACCTCGCAAGCCCTCGCGGTCACGTGGGATGCCGCTGGTGCCGCCGACCTGCTCGACTGGCTGCAGATTCGCGAGCGCGTCGAGCGCACCCGGCCGATCGACCCTCGCACCGGCATGCTCGTGCTCGTCGATCTGCCTGACGTCGACTCGATCGAGGCGGGCAACCGGGCGATCGCCGAGCGACTAGCCGGCCAAGTGGATGCTCTGCTCTGGGTCGTGGACCCGCAGAAGTATGCCGACGACGTGCTGCACGCCCAGTTCATCGCTCCGCACGCGCGGCACGCGGCGGTGACGCTCGTGGCGCTCAACCAGATCGACCTGCTCGCTGCCTCGGACAGGGCGGCCGTCGTCGCATCACTGCAGGCGATCATCGAACGCGACGGGCTGCCTCGCGCCCGCGTGCTGCCCGTGAGTGCGCGCACGCTGGAGGGCATCGACGAGGTTCGGGCCGCGATCGGGCAGCTTGCCGCTTCGCGCGCGGCCCGGGATGCTCGGCTCACCGCCGATGTGCAGACGATCGCGGGGCGCATCGATGACCCTGGTGCGGCATCCACGGTGCTGAAGGGCGCGGGTGCGCAACTGAGGGATGAGGTCGGCACCGCCGCGGGAGTGGATGTGGTGGCGAACGCTGTTGGCCGGTCGTATCGTAAGCGCGCGAGTCAAGTGACGGGATGGCCGCTCGTGGCGTGGATCGGGCGATTGCGGGCCGACCCGCTCGCGCGGCTAGGGCTCGGGCCGCGACGCAGTGGAGCCGACGCCGACGTGCACCGCACGAGCATGCCGCTCTTGAGTGCGGGAGCCCAGGCTCGGTTGTCGCTCGCTGTGCGAACCTTCGCCGACTCGGCAGCTCGAGGGCTCGCGGCACCGTGGCGCGCGGCGGTGCGTACCGCTGCGGAAGGCGCACTCGAACGACTGCCCGCCGACCTCGACTTGGCGATCGCGCGCACGCCACTGCCCGCCCGCGGATCGTGGTGGTGGCCGATCGTCGGCATCGTGCAGTGGTTGACGCTCGTGGCCGGCGTTGTCGGAGCCCTGTGGCTTGTCGGGGCATCGCTACTACCGACTTTCGGGATGCCCGCTCTGCTCATTCCTCGCGTCGAGTCAGGGCCGCTGGAGGGCTGGGCGATTCCCACGCTCGTCATCATCGGGGCCGTGCTCGTCGGGGTGCTGCTCGGCTTGGTGTCGGGGGCGCTCAGCGCAGTGACCGCCGCCGCGCGGCGTCGCAGAGCTCGACGGCGCCTTCTTGCCTCGGTCGACGATGTCGTGCAGCGAGATGTCGTGGCGCCCGTGGACGCAGAGCTCGAGCGAGCCCAGTCAGTCAGCGCAGCGCTGGCAGTTGCTCGGCGCTAGATACTCTTCCCATCGCGTAACCATGTTGTTACGCTTTAGGCGTGGATCCCTTTCCTGCACTCGCTGACGAGACTCGTCGGCGACTGTTGCGCGCGATCGCCGAGTCTCCCCGCACAGCGGGCGAGCTCGCTGACACGGAGCCCGTGTCACGCCCGGCGGTGAGCCGACACTTGAAGGTGCTGCTCGACGGCGGGCTCGTGAGGGTCTCGAAGGTCGGACGCACGCGGGTCTATTCGATCGAGCCGCGCGGGTGGGAGCCCGTGCGCGAACTTGAGCGGAGCATCCACCCCGCGCCAGCGCCTGTCGCGCCGGAGCGCTTTGACGCCCTCGAACTAGAAGTGCGGCGCGTGAGCCGTGACCGACGCGACCGCCACGACGTCAACGACGGTCGCGACCCCCTGAGTGAGGAGCAGACAGCATGAACGCACCGACGCCAACTGGACAACTGGGCGACGGCCCTCGCGGGCGGGAGGTGCAGCTCACCCGCACGTTCCGCGCCCCGATCGCCGACGTGTGGGCCGCCGTGACCGAGTCTGATCGACTTGAACGGTGGATCGGCCGGTGGGAGGGCGACCCTGCCAACGGCAGTGTGACGTTCTTCATGACCGCGGAAGGTGAAGATGTCGAGGGCGAAGAGTTCACGATTCTCGAGTGCGAACCGCCGCGCCGCTTCGTGGCCGACACGAGTGTCGGAGAATCCACCTGGCATCTCTCGTTGGAACTCACAGAGATCGACGGACTCACGACGCTCACCTTCGCGCAGTTGCTCGGTGATGACGATATGTCGAACGTCGGGCCGGGTTGGGAGTACTACCTCGATCGCTTGAGCGCCGCACTGTCGGGCGGCGACGTGGCTACGGTGCAGTGGGACGCGTACTTTCCGGCGATGAGCGAGTACTACGCGACGCTTTCACCCTCAGACGGCTAGGCGCGAACGGTCGAGCCGCGTTGGCCTATTGCGCCGGTGGCGATAATGACGGATGCTCGTCAGTGGCCGCACACCACCCCAACAGACGGCCGCAAGGGAGAATAGTGTCGACCATCGAACCCGCCTCGACCGAACCAGCCGCCACCGAGCCTTCTGCTGCCCCGTCGCACCACACCCCCACTGAGGCGTCGCCCTATGCCGCGGCTCCCGTTCCGATTGGCGGCGATGGCACCTCAGTGCACTACGCACAACCGCCGAGCGAACCTCGAACGAATACTCTGGCGCTGCTCTCATTCATCTTCTGCCTGCTCGGCGGCCTGCTCGGTATCGTCTTCGGTCACATCGCGCTGTCGCAGATCAAGCGCACCGGAGAAAGCGGCCGGGGCCTTGCGATCGCCGGCCTCGTGCTTGGCTACGGCTGGATCGCCGCTATTCTCAGCTTCTTCGTCGTGGCATACACGGTCAGCAGTTTGCGCGGCGCGCTCTAGAACCCCACCTGCAGCACCATGAGCCCCGGCCACACGGCAAACAGCACCGTGACCGGCAGGATGAGGAAGACGAGCGGCACGAGCATCGCGACTTCGCGGGTTCCCGCAGCTTCGAGCAGAGCGCGCTTCGACTCGTCGCGCGCGTCGAGGGCGTGAGCGCGCAACACGTCGGCGATGGGGGCTCCACGTTCGAGTGCCGCGAGCACTTGCTCGACAAGTCGCGAGACGGCAGGCACGGCGAGGTCGTCGCGCAGCTCGGCGAGCCCCTCGGCCAGTGGCCGACCCGCGGCGGTGCGGCGCACGACGCGCGCGATCTCGGCGGCGAACTCGCCCGAACCCGTGCGGGCGACACGTCGCAGTGCCTCGAGCATCGACTCGCCGGCCGCGACGCTCAGGGCCACGAACTCGACGACGGTGGGCAGCTCGAGGGCGATGCGCGCGGAGCGTCGGCGGGCGGCACGGGCGAGGAGAGCATCCACCGCGGCGATGCCACCAGCCGCCCCGGCGACGAGACCGACGAGCGAACCGAGCACGAGCGGAACCGCCTGCAGCGAGGCGAGGGCACCGGCAAGAAGGCCCAGGGCTGCGCCCACGGATGCTCCGAGCAGTTGGCGCGTGCGGTGCCCAGCGACGGTGACCGCCGAACCCGACTGGCGCAGCCTCATGCGGATGAGCTGCTCACCGCCGAGCACCGAGTCGAGCAGGCCGCGCGCGGCATCGACGACGGGCGCGATGAGCTCGGCGATGACGGGCAGAGGGTCAGTGCGGCGGCGGTCACCTGCCGTGCGCGCAGCCGGTGAGACTTCGACGAGGTACGGCGCGAGGCGGGTTGCGAGGCGCGGGCGACCGACGCGCGGCATAAGGCTCGCGAGCAACCAGAGACCGACGCCAAGCGTCAGCCCCGCGAGGGCCGCGCCGCCGAGCAGTGGGCTCACCGAAACCACCGCCCCTCTTCTGGCAGCCGCCCGAGCGCGATCATGAGGCGGTACGCGACGAGGCTCGCTCCCAGGCCTCCGAGCACGAGGGCCGCGCCACCAGGTGAGTTGTAGGCAGCGGCAGCTTCGGGCCGGGTCGACAGCAACAGCAGCACGATCCACGGGGCGACTACACCGAGCCGGGCCGCGACACGCACCCACGACTGCCGGGCCTCGACCTCGGCTCGCACTGCAGCGTCCGCGCGCAAATACTGCGAGAGCCCGCGCAGCACACTCGGCAACTCAGTGCCGCCGACCTCGCGGGCCATGCGCAGCGTCTCGACAATGCGGTCGGCAACCGGGTCGGCAAGGTTGGCCTTGAGCGCGTCGAGCGCCGCACCCGCGTCGGCCGAACGTTCGTAGTCGCGGCGGAACTCGGCGAACGGGGCGCGCACTGCCGGGGGTGCCGACTCGGCGAGCGCGACGATCGCCTGCGGCAGGCTGAGCCCCGCGCGCACGCCCGAGAGCAGCAGGTCGACGACGTCGGGCCAGACCGCGCGGAGGGCGCGGCGCCGCGCGCCCGCCCGTGCGCGCAGCACGAGCAACGTGGCAACCGCCGCGAGCACTCCGGCGACGGGCGCCAAGGCGGTCACCGGCACGAGCAGTAGCACGAGGGCTGCCGCGGCGAGGCCTGCCAGCGCGCAGACGGCGAGCAAAGCCCCGGGCGGGATGCTCGCCGCACCCGCACGAGCGAGAAGCTCGGCGACCGGGGCCAGCAGGGTGGCACGGGCGGGCGGCTGCGGCGCAGCATCCACAGCAGCAACCACCGCCTCGATCTCGCGTGAATGGCGCGGCCACAGCCACGGCGACGCGACGAGCAGAAGCCCCGCGCCGAGCAGCAGTCCAACCGCGAGCGTCATCGTGCGGCCCCCAGCAGCGCCGCGGGGTCGAGGCCTTGGGCCTCGAACGGCTCGAGGCGGCGCGGCAGCTGGCCCGTCGGCACGAGCTCGGCCCCGTCGCGCACGAAGATCGACGCCGTCTCGACCACGCCATCGACGGTGTGGCCGGTGGGCGCGACGATCTCGGCCACGCGGCGACCGCCGCCGCGCACAAGCTCGCAGTGCACGACGATGTCGATCGCGCTCGCGACGGTGGGCACGATGAAACTCGCGTCGATGTTGCGACCGGCAAGCAGCGGCAGCGTCGACAGCTTCACGAGCGCATCGCGCGCGCTGTTGGCGTGGATCGAGCACATGCCCGGCAGCCCGGAATTCAGGGCGATGAGCAAGTCGAGCGCCTCGGCCTCGCGCACCTCCCCCACCACGAGCCGATCGGGTCGCATGCGCAGCGCCTCTTTGATGAGCCGACGCAACGTGATTTCGCCCGAACCTTCGAGGTTGGGAGTGCGGCACTGCATCGCCACCACGTCGGGCGCGTCGAGGTCGAGCTCGAAGGTCTCTTCCACCGTGATGATGCGATCGCTCGGGCGCGCGCCCGCGAGCAGGGCGCCGAGCATCGTGGTCTTGCCGGTGTGCGTCGCACCCGAAACGAGGATGCTCGCCCCGGCCAGCACGCTCATGCGCAGAAACTCCGCCGCGAGTGGCGTGAGCGACCCGAGCTCGACGAGTCGTGCGAGATCACGGATGCGCTGCGAGAACTTGCGCACGTTGACCGACCAGTGTCGTCGCGTCACATCGGGGATCACCACGTGCAGCCGCGAGCCGTCGGGCAAACTCGCGTCGACGAAGGGGCTCGCAAGGTCGACGCGGCGGCCCGAACTCAACAGCATGCGCTCGACGAGGCCGCGCACTTGCTCGTCGGTGAGGCGAGCATCCACTTTCTCGGTGACGCCGTTGCGAGCGATGAAGATGGCACTCGGACTGTTGATCCACACCTCTTCAACCTCGGGGTCGTCGAAGTAGGGCTGCAGGGGGCCGAAGCCTGTGAGGTCGGCGAGCACGAGCCCGAGCGCGTGCGACTCGTCGGGCAGCGGCGGCAGACTGCCGGCGAGTGAGCGCTCGGCGTAGTCCCGCAGTTCTTCGCGTACGAGCCGCTCGGCGGCCGCGGGGTCGGCGCTGAGGTCGAGCCGTTCGTCGCGCACGCGGCGCCGCACCCGCTCGGTGATGGTGCTGACCGCGTGCGACATGCGGGTCATCCTGCCGAGGGGGTGGGGGTGTGGGCGCGGGTTGTCCACAACCCGCTGCGCAGAGCGCTTCGACACAGATGCCCTGCGCCCGGGTTCGAATGCCCCAGCTGCATTGCGCGCGTCGGCGAGCGTGCACGGCGGGCCTCCATCGGTCCCGTGTTGCCTTCGCGCCGCTCGAAGCCGCAACGCGGGACCGATCGACACTTCCACTGCACGCGTCGACAGTCTGCGCTGAGTCGACAGCGATTGAGGTGCGGAACGACACACTGCCGCAAAGCGGGTCTCCACCCGGTCACGGCGCGAGTCACGCTACGGCAGGCGGCACCTCGCGACGCCGCCACCGACGGTGCGGGCGCCAACCGTTCTCGCGCAGACGGCGTTCGAGCCTCATCAGCAACTCACTCGGAGACTCGAACACATCATCACGGGTCGCGCGCAGCGCACGCCAACCCTCGTCTGCGTACCGCTCAAACCGACGCACGTCACTGGTAAACCGTCGACGCGAGGTGCGGTGGATGTCGCCCTCGTACTCAAGCAGCACGCCGAAGGCGGGCCAGGCGAGGTCAGCCTCGGCGGTCCAGTATTCAGAAGAACGACTCGTCGACTGCACGACATGGGCCACCACGGGCTCGGGCAGCCCCGCGCTAGCGATCTGCAGTCTCACGAGCGTCTCGGCCCTTGAGCGCACACCCGCCCGACGCAGAACCGCCGCCCGCGCGAGCCGGGCGTGACCGGGCTTGCCGACACCGAGTGTGAGGGCAGCGGGCATCGGGTCGGCTCGCCCCTCACTCGTTGCCCGCTGCAGCATGGCGTCGGCGAGCGCCACGAGATCAGCAAGCGACAGTTGGGTTGCGCACGTGACCAGCGTCGTCGGCTCATCGACGAGCCGCACGGGCAACAACTCGCGCGTGCCCGACGCCACGACCAGCAGATGCTCGACCCGGTCGCGCGGCAGCTCGATGCTGTGGCCGGCAACTCCCGCGCTTTTCGGTGCGCGGCGCGGCCTTGGCACCGAGACGTGCACCACTGGTTCATGGCGACAACGACGAGGCAGTGGCAGCCCGCGCACACGAGCCGCCGAGACATGGCTCACGGCGGCATCGTCTGCCGTGACCAAGCCCAGCGCATGCGCTCTCACGACGACGTCGTCGAGATCGACCCCGTGTGCTGCGACGCCGCGGTAGGGATGCTCGACGTCGCGTCGTCGGGTGCGCGAGTACGGCATCCCGACGTCAGAGACAGTCGCTCGTACCACCCACGAATCGTCCACCGGTAGTGGCTGCAGGTCGTTGGAGGCCATGACGCGCAGGGTGCACCCGTTCGACCTATCGCGCGCAGGCGTGCACAACTCTGCGCCATTGGTCCTTTGTTGCCGACGCTGTGGAGGAGCCCGCAACACGGGACCGACGGGCGAGACTTCTGCACGCGCGAGCGTTCGCGAGCCAAGCCCGAGCCGCGGCGTAGGCTGTCGCGCGACGCACGCGTGCAAGGAGGAGACGGGATGCTCGAAGCACTGCTCGCGGGAGGCTGGGGCGTCGTCGCGGCCAGCGCGCTCGTGCTCGGCGCCGCCATCGGCGTGCTGTGGAAGGTTCCCGAGCCGCTCGTCGCGGGGGTCATGGCGTTCGGTGCGGGCGGGCTGGTGTCGACGCTCGCGTTCGAGCTCGTGCTCGAAGCACATGAGACCGGCGGGCTCGTGCCGACACTCGCGGGGTTTCTCGCCGGGGCCGCGGCCTACGTGCTCGCCGACCTGCTGCTCGCTCGCCGAGGCGCCCGGCAGCGCAAGCGGTCGATCGCCGTGCAGGGTGCCACCTCGAACGCGGCTGGCTCCGCGGCCGCGGTCGGGCTCGTCGTCGCTGTCGGCGCACTGCTCGACGGCATACCCGAAAGCCTCGTGCTGGGGTTGTCGCTCGCGCAGGGAGGTGCGGTGAGCATCCCGTTTCTCATCGCCGTCGCGATCTCGAACCTGCCTGAAGGGCTCGCGAGCTCGGCGGGCATGCGGCACGCCGGTCGATCGGTGCGCTCGATCATGGTGCTGTGGGTCGGCATCGCACTCATCTCGGGCGTCGCCGCGATGCTCGGCTATCTGCTGCTCTCGGGAGCCGCCCCCGAAGTCATCGCTGTCGTCACGGCCGTTGCCGCGGGTGGTGTGCTGGCGATGGTGTCGAACACGATGATTCCTGAAGCGTTCGCCGCCGACCGTTCGTTTACGGGGCTGTGGGCCGCGATGGGGTTCTCGCTCGCGTTCGCGCTGCACCAGCTCGGCTGAACCGAGAGAGATCCGCTGCCGGGCGGCCACCACAGCGCCCGGCAGCGGAAGAGTGAGCGACTAGCCCTTGGGCACGAAGGTGTACTTCGTGGTGAGGTACTCGTCGATGCCTTCGAGGCTGCCCTCGCGGCCGATGCCCGACTGCTTGATGCCGCCGAAGGGCGCCGCGGCGTTCGAGATGACGCCCGCGTTGAGCCCCATCATGCCCGTCTCGAGTCGGTCGATCATGCGCATGCCGCGCGCGAGGTCGGTCGTGTAGACGTAGGAGATGAGTCCGTACTCGGTCGCGTTCGCGAGCTCGACGGCCTCGTCTTCGGTGTCGAAGGGCACGATCGCGAGCACGGGGCCGAAGATCTCTTCCGAGAGCAAGCGCGTACCAGCGGTGACACCGGTCAGCACGGTCGCGGGGTAGAACGAGCCATCGCGGTCGGGAATCTGACCACCGGTGGTCACCGTTGCGCCACGCGAGACCGCGTCTTCG
Source organism: Actinomycetota bacterium (assembly GCA_005777405.1). Classification (GTDB taxonomy): domain Bacteria; phylum Actinomycetota; class Actinomycetes; order Actinomycetales; family Microbacteriaceae; genus Microcella. Next base: position 1,648 of record SXMH01000081.1, on the reverse strand, counting down.
ACGAGCTCGTGCGACGTCGCTACGGCGTTGTCGTCGACCAGGGGGCCGATCTGCACGCCCTCCTCGGTGCCGCGACCCATCTTCATGGACTGCACACGTTCGGTGACGCGTCGGCTGAACTCTTCGGCCACGTCGCTCTGCACGAGGATGCGGTTGGCTGCGGTGCACGCCTGGCCGATGTTGCGGAACTTGGCGAGCATGACGCCGTCGACGGCCTTGTCGAGGTCGGCGTCGGCGAAGACGACGAACGGCGCGTTGCCGCCGAGCTCCATCGAGGTGCGCAGAATGCCATCGGCAGCCTGCTTCATGAGCATGCGGCCGACCTCGGTCGATCCGGTGAAGCTGAGCTTGCGCAAGCGCGGGTCGCCGATGATCTCGGCCGAGAGCGGGCCCGACTTGGCGGTCGTGACGACGTTGACCACACCGGCCGGCACACCGGCGTCTTCGAGCGTCTTGACGAAGTACATCGTGGTGAGCGGGGTCAGCGCTGCGGGCTTGATGATCGAGGTACAGCCCGCGGCGAGCGCGGGAGCGATCTTGCGGGTCGCCATGGCGAGCGGGAAGTTCCACGGCGTGATGAGGAACGACGGCCCGACAGGAGCGTGCGACACCACGATGTTTCCGGTGCCTTCGGGGTTCGAGCCGAAGCGCCCGGTGATGCGCACGGCCTCTTCGCTGAACCACCGCAAGAACTCGGAGCCGTAGGTGATCTCACCGCGCGACTCAGCGAGCGGCTTGCCCATTTCGAGCGTCATGAGCAGGGCGAACTCGTCCGCGCGCTCGATGACGAGCTCCCAGGCCTTACGCAGTAGTTCGCCGCGCACGCGGGGCGCCGTGGCCGCCCAACTCGCCTGCGCGTTCGCCGCAGCATCCATCGCCTTCTTCGCGTCAGCGACCGACGCGCTCGCGATTTCCGCGATCACCGCACCGGTCGACGGGTCGCTGACGGTCATCGTCGCGCCGCCTTCGGCGTCGACCCACTGGCCGTCGATGTAGAGGCCGCGGGGAACCTTCGCGAGCAGTTCGGCTTCGGTGATCATGTTCTCTTCCGTATCGCTGGAGTGCGGTGGTGGCGTCCGCGGGGCAGGTGGTCGTGGGGTGGCGCGTCAGTTGGCTTCGAGGGCTTCGCCGATGACGCGGATGCCCTCCCGCAGCAGCTCGTCGCTGATCGACAGTGGCGGCAGCAACCTGATGACGTTGCCGTCGGTGCCGCACGTCAGCACGATGACACCGGCGGTGTGGCAGTGCTTCGCAACTTTGCCGGTGAGCGCTGCGTCGGGATTGCCGTCGACGTCGATGAGTTCGATCGCCATCATGGCGCCGCGACCGCGGATGTCTCCGATGCGGCCGTCGCGCGCCTGCAAGGTCGTGAGCTCGTCGAGGATGATCGCCTCGAGCTCGCGCGCCCGCCCGAGCAGATCGTGCTCGTCGTAGGCCTTGAGAGCACCGAGTGCCGCGGCGGTCGCGATGGGGTTGCCGCCGTAGGTGCCACCGAGGCCGCCCGCGTGCGGAGCATCCATGATTTCGGCCTTGCCGGTGACCGCCGCGAGCGGCAGACCGCCCGCGATGCCCTTCGCCATCGTGATGAGGTCGGGCACGATGCCTTCGTGCTCGCTCGCGAACATTTGGCCGGTGCGGGCGAAGCCGG
>SXMH01000080.1 GCA_005777405.1 Actinomycetota bacterium | reverse complement strand
TGGCTTCGTCGAAGCGGGCCTTGATCTCGACGAGGACGGCAACCTGCTTGCCGTTCTCGGCAGCGCGCGACAGGGCCCGCACGAAGGGCGAGTTCCACGATGTGCGGTAGAGGGTCTGCTTGATGGCGAGCACGTTGGGGTCGCGCGCGGCCTGCTCGAGGAAGGCCTGCACGCTCGTGGCGAACGACTCATAGGGGTGGTGCACGAGTACGTCACCGCGCCGCATGGCCGCGAAGACGTCGACGGGCGCGTTGGGCTCAGCAGGCTGGAACTGCAGCGGAGTGACGGGCACGTGCTTGGCGTACTTGAGGCTCGGCCGATCGATCTTGGCGATTTGGAAGAGGCCGCCCAGGTCGAGCGGAGCCGGGAGCCGATAGACCTCGCTCTCAGTGATGCCGAGCTCGCGCACGAGCAGACCGAGAGTCAGGTCATCCATGTCGTCGGTGATCTCGAGCCGAATGGGTGGTCCGAACCGGCGACGCAACAGTTCACGCTCGAGCGCCTGGATGAGGTTCTCGGCCTCGTCCTCTTCGATCTCGACGTCTTCGTTGCGCGTCACGCGGAACTCGTGGTGCTCGAGCACCTCCATGCCGGGGAACAGTTCGTCGAGGTGGTTCGAGATGAGGTCTTCGAGGGTGAGAAAACGCACTCGACCCGAGCCGTCGTCGGGCAGCTGCACGAACCGCGGCAGCACCGTGGGCACTTTGAGTCGAGCGAACTCGACCTTGCTCGTCTTGGGGTTGCGCACCCGCACGCTGAGGTTGAGGGAGAGCCCCGAGATGTACGGGAAGGGGTGAGCGGGGTCGACCGCGAGCGGCATGAGCACCGGAAAGATGCGCTCAGCGAAGATCTCGTCGATGCGCGTGCGGTCATCGTCGTTGAGGTCGGCCCACGACTCGATGTGGATGCCCGCGTCATCGAGTTCGGGCTTCACGAGCTCGTGAAACACCATGATGTGCCGGCGCTGCAGTTCGAGCGCGAGGGCGCTGATGTCGGCGAGCACGTCGCTCGGAGCACGGCCCGTGTTCGTCGGCACTGCAAGGCCCGTGACGATGCGGCGCTTGAGCCCCGCGACACGCACCATGAAGAACTCGTCGAGGTTGCTCGCGAAGATGGCCAAGAAGTTGACGCGCTCGAGCAGCGGTACGGCGGGGTCTTCGGCAAGCTCGAGCACTCGCTGGTTGAACCGCAGCCAACTCAGCTCGCGGTCGAGGTAGCGCTCGGGCGGCAAGGTGCCGTCGTCGACGCTCGTCGACTCGTCGTAGTCGTCGAGAAAGTCTCCCCCGACGCCTCCATCGACCTGGTACTCGGCCGCAACCGTGCCATCGTCCTGCATGGCGCCATCATGCCAGGTCGAGGCAGACGGCTTGTCGGGCTTCGTCTGCTCGTGCGACCCAGTTCACCGCGCGTTCACCCGGCGTCCACCGCCATGGCTTTGCATCGACTGTGTGACCGAGCATGCGCCCAGCCCGGCCGTTGTCGCGGGCCGCGTCGCGGCACGACTCGGCACGCGGTTCGGCGAGTGGTTCACCGATGATGAGATCACTGACGTCGTGCTTGACAGCTACCGTCGCTTCACACACCTCGACGGCCACGCAGCGCATCCGCGAGCGCTGACAGCGCAGTTCGCCGCCGATCGGCTGGATGCGCGACTGTTTGCCGCACGAGCACGCGACGCGCAACGACCACCGTCGGTGCTGTTTCTCTGCGCGGGCAACGCCGGTCGTTCGCAGATCGCCGCCGCGGTGGCGCGAGCCCTCGGCGGCGACCGAGTGCGGGTCGTGAGCGCGGGCGATGCCCCCGCGCCGCGCATCCTGCCACCAGTGGTAGAAGTGCTCGACGAGATCGGGGTGCCCGTCATCGGCGAATATCCCAAGCCGACGACCGATGACCTCGTCGCCGCCGCCGACACGATCGTGCTGCTGAACTGCGACGACGAGCCGGAGGTCTTGGGCGGCCGCGAGGCGATTCATTGGAGCATCCCTCTCGCCCACGCCAGCGGCCGCACCGGCATGCGGCGCACGCGCGACGACATCGCCCAGCGCGTGGCAGGACTTCTCGCGTCGATCGGCGTTCCGCCCGCGAGCCTCTAGAGCCGCCCGCGAGTCTCGAAAGCCGCTCCGGGGTCAGTCGCGCGAACGAACGAGCGTCACGCAGTGGCGATCGCGACGATCGGTTCCGTCGTCGGCTGCTCGCTGCCCGAGGCCGGCTCGACCGTCACCCCGACGATCGTTCCCGCTTCGAACGTGCCCTGCAGCACTTGCACGGTCGGGCCGTCGTTCGAGACGTCGAACAGGCCTGCAGGCACCGGCACACCATCGGTGATGTACCAGAGCTGGTAGGCGAGCTCTGACTCGAGCGGCGTGAGGCCGTCGAACACCATCGCCGAGAGCCCTTGCGACTCAGAAGCGACGAGCGTGGCCGTGCCACCGTCGGCGAGCTCACTCACGGCCGTCGTCACGTCGGGCGCGGCAACGATCGAGGCGAGCTGGTCAGGCTGTGCGGCACCGCCGCGCAGCAGGTCACCGGCGAACACGCCGCCGACGAAGAGCGCCACGGCCGCGGCAGCGGCGGTGAGCACGATCGCGGGGCGCTGCATCCATCGGGCCGACGCGCGGCGCTCGGCCGAGCCGGGCTCGCGGGTCGAGGTCGCGGTCGTCGCGGGCACGGCCGTGAGGCGCGGAGCATCCACGGCGGGCTCGGCGAGCGGCGCCAGCTGCGGAGTCTGTGCCAGCTGCGGAGTCGGCGCTAGCTGCGGAGTCTGTGCAATCCGCGCGAGCAGTGCCGCCTTGATCTCGGGGTTCGGGGTCACCGGCGGCACCGCGAGTCCGAGGGCAGTGCGCACCTCGGCGAACTCCTCGGTCGTCATCGTGTCGTCTGCAGCGTCGTCGAACACGCTGTTGCCTGCGTTCTCATCGATGTGAGTCATGACGCCACCCCCAGTTCTTCTCTCAGACGGATCATGCCGTCTCGTAATCTCGTTTTGACGGTGCCCATGGGCACCCCGAGCATCGTCGACACCTCACTGTGGCTGTAGCCGCCGTAGTAAGCGAGCTCCACCGCCTGCCGCTGCAGATCGGTCAGCTTGTTCAGTGCCGTTGCTACTCGTTCGTGTTCAATGCGGATCTCTGCGCGTTCTGCGACCTGGTCGTATTCCCGGTCGAGATCGCGGATGCCGATCTTGACGTCACGATCTCGCGACGACTGCGCACTGCGTACGCGGTCGATCGCTCGACGGTGGGCCATGGTCAACATCCAGGTCACTGCACGACCCTTATTCGGATCAAAGCGCGAAGCGGTTTGCCACACTTCGAGCAGTACCTCCTGCAGCACTTCCTCCGATTGCGCGTGGTCTTTCAGCACGTGCCGCACCAGGCCCAGCATGCGCGGAGCAATGAGGTCGTAGAGCTCGGCGAACGCTCGCTGGTCTCCACCGGCGACACGCAGCAGCAAGGCATCGGTCGCCGCGCTTGCAGCGTCGCGGGTGGCATCAGGGGTCGGCGGGCTCGCGGGGGCGGCGTCGTCGATATCGGTGTCAGCAGGCACGAGTACCAGCATGACATCCCGACCGGGGGAAGAAGGTGAGGCCGACCCGCAGAACGCCTCTCGGCGCGAGGCCGCTCGAAGCGGCGGAAGTTGGAGCCAGGGGTTACTGCGGGCCGGCCTGTCGAGACTAACAGGGGGCGGCTGAGCAGTATTCCCAGGTGCCGTCGAGATCGGTGGATGCTCGCACTGTGCCGCGCGCATTCCCTCAGTCGCGTCGCCACCCCGGCGTTCAGCTCAGTCGAGCGAGCCCTTGCGCTCGAGCCGCGCGCTCGCCGTGAATTCGCGCGCCGAGTCGTCGAGTCTCGCAGCGCGCGCCGTGAACTCCGCCGCGGTCGCATCGTCACCCGCGCCATCGGCGGCATCGGCGAGCGCCGCAGCTCCCGCCGAGCACACTCGGCAGAACGCCGCAGCGCGATCGAGCGCCACGGCAAAGTCACCCGCGTAGGCACCGTGCAACACGTCGTCGGCGAGTCGCAGCATTTCGTCGGGCCCCGCGGGTTCTGCGGCGCCGGCAACGACTTCATCAGCGGTCGCGAGAGCGTCGACTCCTCGGCGGAACATGAGGGCGGCCCCGGCACTCGACTCGCGGATCATCGCGCGCAGCAGGCTCAGCCGCCACAGGGTTCCCGGCAGCGAACGTGGTCCCGCCACGCTCCACAGCTCGGCGAGCGTCGCGAGACCGTGCTCGTCGGTGTAGGCCACCATGCGCTCGACGAGATCGTCGTCACCGTCGCGCAAGCGCCGCACGAGGGCACGAGCCGAGTCGTGGGCAATGCGCAACTGCACAGCCGGGTCGAGCTCGCCTTCGGCGCGGTCGAGCCTCCAGCCGGGCAGCCGCACGGGCCTGCGGGGGCGATCACTCATGATTCAAGGCTACGCGGGCGGAGCATCCACCCCGCCCGCGTCGCCGTGAGCCCTGTCGAACCTGGTCGCTTACCCGAAGGTGAACGAGTAGGCCTGCACGCCGGGCGTGACGACCACTTCGAGCGTGCCCTCGGTGAGCTCATCGAATTCGGCGAGCTGGTACGAACGCGGCGTTCCGCTCACCTCGATGACGCGCGATTCGCCGTTGAGCAGCAGCGTGACCTCTCCTTCGCCCGCCAGCACCATGCGAATCTCGCGCGCGGTGTAGTCGAGGCGAATACGGCCCGGCGAGTAGACCGGTGACGCGTTCTGCGTGTCGATCGTCCACGTGCCGCGCAGCGCGAAGCTGTTGCGAGGCTGCTCGGCCGGGAACACGAACGTCTGATCGTCGCCGGCGCCGTAGCGGCCTTCGCCTCCGTAGTTCTGCACCTTGCCCGCCTGCAGGTAGGTCTCGACCGTCGTCTCACCGAATTCTGGAGTCTCGTCTTCGGTCTCGGTGGGCGGCGGCAGCTGCACGTCGGGGTCGGCCTGCACGAGCAGTTCGCGAATGAGCTTCTCGGTCGTGGCGTAGCCGCCCTCGCCGAGCTTCACGTGCCGCACGACGCCCTCGGCGTCGATGAGGTAGTGCGCCGGCCAGTAGCGGTTGCGGTAGTTCGTCCACGTCGAGAGGTTGTTGTCGAGCGCCACCGGGTACTCGATGCCGAAGTCGGCAGCGCCGGCGCGCACGTTGCGCTCTTCTTTCTCGAAGGCGTACTTAGGCGAGTGGATGCCGATGACGTTGAGGCCCAGGTCGCGATAGGTCTCATCCCATTCCACCGCGTGGGGAATGGAGCGCTGGCAGTTGATGCAGCTGTACGCCCAGAAGTCGATGAGCACGACTTCGCCGCGCAGTTCATCGAGCGTGAGCTCTTGCTCGCCGGGAGTATTGAACCAGCTCGTGAGCCCGCGCAGGCTCGGGGCGACACCGCAGCTCTCGAGCTCGTCGGCGCCGTTCGTGCAATTGTCGAGTTCGGCGTTCTCGTCGGTGACGAGGTTGCCGAGGTCGAGGGCTTCACGCACCTGGTCGGACTCAGCGATCTGCTCTTGGATGCTCGCCGTGTAGTCGGGCACGAGCCGCTGCAGCGCGGCGGGAACATTGAAGACGAGGCCCACCGCGAGAGCGATCATCGTGACGCCACCGATGACGCGGATGGTCTGCTGACGACGACGGAAGGCCTTCACCCGCTCGGCCACACCGCGACCGGCGAGCGCGAAGATCAAGAGCGGCACGGCGGCACCGATGGCGAAGCTCAGCGTGAGCGCCACGGTGTCGGCTCCGATGCGGCCGGTGGAACCGGCGACGGTGATCGCGGCGAGCACGGGGCCGGCGCACGGCACGTACACCGCACCGAGGGCGAGGCCCAGGCCGAAGCCGCCGCGGTCGGTGCCGACCGCCTTCTGCGGAATCCAGGAGAACGGCTTCTCAAGAATGTGCTGGAACTGCGGCACGATGAGCCCGATACCGATGATGACGAGCACCACGATGCCCGCCCAGCGCAACACGTCCTGCGGCAACCCGAGCAGCGCGAGCAGCACGGAGCCGATGAGCGTCACGACGCTGAAGCTCACGACGAGCCCGAGAATCACGAGATACGGCCGCCAGCGAGAGACCGGGCGAGCCCCTTCCTCACCGCGGGCTGCCTGCACGCCTCCCGAAAAGAAGATGACGGGCAGCACGGGGAGGATGCACGGCGAGATGCCGGTCACGAGCCCTCCCAAGAGCCCGATGAGTATGAGCGAGATATCCACGGTGGTCCTACTTCCCCCTGCGTAGCGCACCTTGAGTGCGAGTGGTCGACCCGCATGGCGCCCCGGTGGGCTGCTGCGGTGACGGGAGTTCGGAGCGGTCGTGCAGCGGGTTGGGGGCGGATGCTCCGGCAGGGCATCCCGTCGGTGCACACTCAGCCAACTGCCAGCCAAGCGGCCCAACCGCTCACGCGGGGGCGCCGAAGAGAGCATGACCGCCGCCCCGCCGGGGTGGCAGCAGATCGGGGGAACCCCGGTCGAACCGGCAGCGCAGGGGGTGCTGTCGGAGTTACCGACCAAGGAGAAAGATCATGCGCACCTTCACCAAGCGGAACATGGCGATCGCGTTCACCGGCCTGGCAGTGGCGACGCTCGCCGCCTGTGCCCCGGCAGCGGAAGAGCCCATGGCCGAAGAGCCGATGGAGACCGAGACGGTCGAGATGGACCCGGCATACATGAACCTCGTGGGCCCCGGCTGCGCCGACTACGACGCTGCTGTGCCCGACGGCGGCGGCTCGATCGTCGGCATGTCGCAAGACCCGGTCGCTGTCGCGGCCTCGAACAACCCGATCCTCACCACGCTCGTTGCGGCGGTCTCGGGACAGCTCAACCCCGACGTGAACCTCGTTGACACGCTCAACGGCTCGGAGTTCACCGTCTTCGCGCCCGTCGATGACGCCTTCGCGAAGATCGACCAGGCGACCATCGACACGCTCGCCACCGACGCCGACCTGCTGTCGACCATCCTCACCTACCACGTGGTTCCCGGCCAGATCGCTCCTGACGCGATCGTCGGCACGCAGACCACCGTGCAGGGCGGCACCGTCGAGGTGACCGGCATGGGTGACGACCTCATGGTCAACGACGCCAACATCATCTGCGGTGGCGTGCAGACCGCCAACGCCACCGTGTACCTCATCGACACGGTGCTGCTGCCCGCGAGCTGATACCCGAACACTCGCGTCGACGACCCGGCCCTCCGTCTGTCCCCGGAGGGCCGGGTTTTCGGCGTTAGGCTATACGC
>SXMH01000079.1 GCA_005777405.1 Actinomycetota bacterium | reverse complement strand
CGAGGCGATGGAAGAGCGCCAGGTCACCGTCGATGGTGTGACGCACCCACTGCCCACACCCTTCCTCGTTGCCGCGACGCAGAACCCCGTCGAATACGAAGGCACGTACACGCTGCCCGAAGCTCAGCTCGACCGCTTCTTGCTCAAGCTCGTGCTCGAGATGCCCGCGCGCGACAGCGAAGTCGAGATTCTGCAGCGGCACGCCGACGGCTTCAGCCCGCGCGACCTCGCGGCGGCCGGAGTCACGGCGGTCGTCTCGGCCGACGACATCGCGGCAGCTCGCACTCTCGTGGGCCAGGTGCGGTCGTCGCCCGAGCTGCTGGCATACCTCGTCGACCTCGCGCGAGCGACCCGCCAGAGCCCCTCGGTGAAGCTCGGGGTGAGCCCGCGCGGTGCCACGGCCCTGCTGGCTTCGGCGAAAGCCTGGGCCTGGTTGCAAGGCGTCGACGCGATCACCCCCGATCACGTGCAGGCCATGCTGCTGCCTGTCTGGCGGCACCGCATCGCCTTGCGGCCCGAGGCCGAGCTCGAGGGTGTCTCGGCCGACACGATTCTGCGCTCCATCGTGCAGCAGGTGCAGGTTCCGCTCTGATGCTGCTGGTCTGCTGAGCATGGCCGTCACCGGCTGGTTCGTGCTGCTCGTCGCCCTCGGCGTCGTGCCTGTCGTCGTGCTCTCGCCCTTCGCACCCGCCGGCTTCGTCTTGCTGATGTGGCTCGTGCTGTGCGCGGTGCTCGCGACGGTCGATCTACTGCTCGCGGCGTCTCCTCGGGCGCTGCGCCTCGAGCGCCGCATCGACGATCGGGTGCGCCTCACCGAGACGGCGCGCGCTGAACTGCTCGTGTCGAACACCGGCCGCCGGGCGCTACGCGGCGTCGTGCGCGATGCCTGGGAGCCCTCTGCGGGTGCTCGCCCGCGTCGACACACCACCACCGTGCCTGCGGGCGAGCGGCGCTCGATCGTGAGTGCGCTCACCCCGTGGCGGCGCGGCGAACGGCGCACCGAGCTCGTGGCGGTGCGGGCGTTCGGGCCGATGCGACTCGCGGCGCGCCAGGCGACCACCCGCGTGCCCGGCAGCATCATGGTGCTGCCCGAATTCGCGTCGCGGCGCCATCTGCCGTCGAGGCTCGCGCGCCTGCGCGAACTCGACGGTCGCACGGCCCTCATGGTGCGCGGTCAAGGCACCGAGTTCGACTCGCTGCGCGAGTACGTGCGCGGCGACGACGTGCGGTCGATCGACTGGCGAGCTACGGCCCGCCGTGCGGGCGGCCCCGGCCCCGGTGGGGCACCCGCCCAGACGCTCATGGTGCGCACCTGGCGCCCAGAACGCGACCGGCACGTGGTCATCGTCGTCGACTCAGGGCGCACGGCAGCCGCACGCATCGCCGACGAGACCCGGCTCGACACCGCCTTCGAGTCGACACTGCTGCTTGCCGCGCTCGCCGATCGCGCGGGCGACCGGGTCGATACCGCCGTGTACGACCGACGCGTGCGCGGCCGAGTACAGGGGGCGCGAGGCGCGAACCTTCTGACGAAGCTCGTCGAGACCATGGCTCCGATCGACCCTGAACTACTCGAGACCGACTGGACGGCAGTGCCCGGGCTCGTACGGTCGATGACCTCGCAGCGCTCGCTCATCGTGCTGTGCACGCCGCTCGAGTCGCCCGGCGCCACGCGCAGCCTGCTGGCGATGCTGCCGCAGCTCACGCAGAAGCACCTCGTGCTCGTCGCCTCGGTGACCGATCCCTCGCTCGCCGAGGCCGCTGCCGCACGAGGCGATCGCGGAGAGATCTACCGCGCAGCGGCCGCCGAACGCGCGCTGCTCGACGCCGAGCGGGTCGGTGCTGCCGTACGCCGCCTGGGGGGCGATGTCGTCAGCGCGGCACCTCTCGACCTTCCTCCGGCCGTGGCCGATCGGTATCTCGCGTACAAGGCGGCAGGGCGCCTGTAGTGCGGCGATGCTCGCGAGTAGTCTGAGCGCGACATCCCGAACCATCGCACCGAAGGAGCTGCCTCATGGCGACCGAGATTCCCACCCCCTCTTCCCCCTCGATGACCGCGCGCCTTGCCGCCGAGGTCTTCGGCACCTTCCTGCTCGTTGGCGGCGTCATCGGCACCGCCTTCTTCTCGTCGGCGAACACCGGACTGCTGGGCCCTGCGCTCGCCGTCGGTCTTGCCGTGCTCGGCGGCGCCTACGCTGTCGGTCACATCTCGGGCGCCCACTTCAACCCCGCCGTCACCATCGGTGCCGCGGTGGCGGGTCGGTTCGCCTGGAAAGACGTCCCCGCGTACGTCGTTGCTCAGTTCGTCGGTGGTCTGCTCGCCACGAGCGTGCTCGCGCTCATCGGCACTTTCGGCCCGTCGGGTGCGTTCGCTGACGCGCAGGCCGGTGGCTTCTTCTCGAACGGCTTCGATGAGGGATCGCCTGCTGGCTATGGACTCGTTGCGGTCATCGTCGCCGAGTTCGTGCTCACCGCGGTCTTCCTCGTCGTCATCCTCGGCGTGACTGATGACCGCGCGTACGCCGGATTCGCCCCGCTCGCGATCGGCCTCACGCTCACGGTCATCCACCTCGTGGCGATTCCCGTGAGCAACGCCTCATTCAACCCGGCTCGCTCGCTCGCCACGGCTGTCTACGGCGGCCCGGATGCCCTGATGCAGCTCTGGGTCTTCCTCATCGTGCCCGTGGTGGGCGCCATCGCCGGTGCAGCGCTCTACCGCGGTGTGTTCGCGGGCAAGCGCTGAGCATCCACCGCTCCTAGCGACGTCGCTCAGTCGGCAGTGACGGCGCGCGCGCCGCGCTGGAAGGGGTCGAGGTCTCCCGACTCTCCCGCGCGGTGCGCGCGACCGCCGACGACCCACTGGTAGGTGAGAAACGCGGCGAGCGCGAGCGTGCCGATGCCGATGCGGATGACGTCCGGCCACTCCTGCCGCGTCACGACGCCCTCGATGATGCCGCTCAGCAACAAACCTGCCACGAGCGCGGCCACGATCGCGAAGAACGCCCGTCCGTCTTCGGCGAGCGCCTGCAATCGCGTGCGCGGGCCGGGTGCGACCCACGACCAGAAGATCATGAGCCCGGCAGCGCCGGCCACGAAGATGCAGTAGAGCTCGAGTTGACCGTGCGGCAGGATGCCGAGAAAGAAGACGTCGAGGCGGTCGAACTCGGCGAGAATCCCCGCGGTGATACCGACGCCCTGTGCATTCGAGAAGATCATGTACGGCACGAAGAAGCCGGTGATGCCGAAGGCCACGGCTTGCGCGGCGATCCAGGCGTTGTTGACGAAGACCTGTGTGCCGAAGACGGCCTCGCTCGACTCGCGGTAGTACTCGAGGAAGTCGTCTTCGGCATACTGCCGCAACTCGTCGTACGGGCCCAGTGCGGCGATGACCTGCGGGTTCGTTGCCACCCACACGGCGTAGAGGGCGGCGATGCCCACGAAAACGGCGGCGATCACGAGCGTGAGCCAGCGAATGCGATACAGCGCGGCTGGCACCTGCACGGCGACGAAGCGTGCGAGCTGCGCGAAGGGTTCAGACTGCGCGCCCGTGAACCGAAGTCTCGCGCGAGAGAGTTGCACGCTCAGCCACGAGGCCCTCGCCGACTGGCCTGACGCGGTCGTCATCGCCGAGAGCTGGGTTGCCCCGGCCTGGTAGTGCTCGATGAGCTCGTCCGATTGCCGCCCGTCGAATCGACGACGGCGCGACAGAGACTGCAGCCGGCTCCATTCGTCGGCGTGCGCAGCGGAGTATGCGTCGAGATCCATCTGCTTAGATACTGGCATGTCGAGCCCTGGAGTGACCTCAGCGGCCTACGACGACGAGCGCGAGCTGCTCACGGGTGAGGCGGTCGCTCTCGATCTGCGGGCATCGAGCATCATCGTGCGCATGGCAGGCGGAGCGATCGACTACCTGTTCTATGCCGTGGTCACCGGGCTACTCGTCTGGCTGGCCTTCTCGAGCGCGGCAAGCCTTGACATACCCGAGGCCCTCTTCGCCGCCATCGCGATCACCTGCGCCGTACTGGGCCTCGTGCTGTTGCCCGCCGTCGTCGAGACGGTGAGTCAGGGCAAGTCGCTCGGACGCCTCGCTCTCGGCGACCGCATCGTGCGCGACGACGGTGGAGCGATCACCTTTCGGCACGCCTTCATCAGAGCTCTCGTGGGCTTCATCGAGATCGTCATGACCCTCGGCGGCCTCGCCGTCATCGTAGCGATGCTCAATGCCCGCGCCAAACGACTCGGCGACCTCATCGCGGGCACCTACAGTCAGTACGAGCGCGTGCCTGAGCCGAGCTCGACCGTCTTCGGGGTGCCGGTGCCACTGCTCGAGTGGGCCACGGTGGCCGACGTCGCGCGCATGCCCGACCCGCTCTCGCGCCGCATCGCGCAGTTCTTGCGGCAAGCGCCGGGCCACACTCCCGCGACGCGCGCACGACTGGCCGCTCTGCTCGCGTCAGATGCTGCCGCCTTCGTCTCACCGATGCCCGAGGGCGACCCCGAGCTGGCGCTCGCGGGAATCGCCGCCCTGCGGCGCAATCGTGAGGCGATCGCCCTGCAGCTTGAGCGCGCACGCCTGAACGACCTGCGCCCCACGCTCGCGGCGCTGCCCCACGGCTTTCCTGATCGGGGCTGATCTGCCGCCCTAGTAGCGGTAGTGATCGACCTTGAACGGCCCTTCGGCCTCCACGCCGATGTACTGAGCCTGACGGGGGGTGAGCGTCGTGAGTCGCACGCCCAGCGCGTCGAGGTGCAGTCGGGCCACCTTCTCGTCGAGCACCTTCG
>SXMH01000078.1 GCA_005777405.1 Actinomycetota bacterium | reverse complement strand
GCTGCGCACGCCGCTTGCCGCGATTCGTGGCTACAGCGAACTCACCCGGCGCAGCGGCCATGAACTGCCCGACGACATCGTGCACGCGCTCTCGCGCATCGAGTCGGAGTCAGTGCGCATGTCTGCCCTCGTCGACGACCTGCTGCTGCTCGCTCGGCTCGATGAGGGTCGGGAGTTGCGTCGCGACCCGGTCGACCTCGCCGCCCTCGTCACCGACGCCGTGGCGGATGCTCGCGCGACCTCGCCCGCCCACGACTGGGTCGTGCGGGTGCCGGAGACGGCAGTCGAGGTCGTCGGCGATCAGCATCGACTGCATCAGGTTGTGGCGAACCTGCTCGCCAACGCGCGCATTCACACACCGGAGGGAACCCGGGTGACGGCGGCCCTCGGAACGCTCGAAGGCCGAGCGATCGTGACGGTGACCGACACCGGTCCTGGCATTCCCGACGAAGTGCAGCCCGTGCTCTTCGAGCGATTCGCGCGGGCCGACACCTCTCGGTCGAGGGCGACAGGCTCCACCGGTCTCGGTCTCGCGATTGTTGCCGCCGTCGCACAAGCGCACCAGGGTGATGTCACGTTCTCATCGCGACCGGGAGAGACCGTCTTCAGGGTCAGCCTGCCGCTCGCTCGCGCGTAGGCTCGGCCCATGCGTATCGCCGTCACAGGAGCCAGCGGAAAACTCGGCGTCGCGGTCGTCGACCACTTGCGCGAGACCGGTCACGACGTGACTGGCCTCGACACCGTCGGCGCGCGTGGCGAGGGCTTCGTGCAGGTCGACCTCGCTGATACCGGTCAAGTGATGGATGCTCTCGCCGGGGTCGAAGAGCGCTACAGCGGCCTCGATGCCGTCGTGCACCTGGCCGCGGCGCCTGCGCCGGGCATCCGCCCCGACACGGTCTTGCTGCAAGAGAACCTCTCGATGACGATCGCGGTCTTCCAGGCGGCCCGCAGAGCGGGCATCGGGCGCATCGTGCACGCCTCGAGTGAGACGCTGCTCGGGCTGCCCCTCGACGAGGCACCGCCCTCTGTGCCGATCGACGAGCAGCAGCCGACTCGACCGAACTTCCAGTACGCCATCGGCAAGCACCTCGAAGAAGAACTGGGTCGCAAGCTGTGCCGTGTCGACGATCGACTCGCGATCACCGGGCTCCGGTTCAGCAACGTCATGGCTCCCGAGGACTACGCGGAGTTCGAGTCGTGGCAAGACGACCCGACCGTGCGCCGCTGGAACCTCTGGGGCTATATCGACCGACGCGATGGCGCGCACGCGGTCGAGCGAGCGCTCGCTGTGCGCGAGCCGGGCTCGGGCTACGCGACGTACATCATTGCCGCGGCTGACACCGTCATGCGTCGTGACAGCGCGGACCTGCTCGCGGCCGAGTTTCCCGAGGTGCCCGCGAACAGAACCATCACGGGCCGCGAGACGTTGCTGTCGATCGACGCGGCTCGGCGCGACCTCGGCTACGCGCCATCGCATTCGTGGCTCGACGGGCGCTGACCTGGTCTGACGAGATCTGACGAACGCCTACCGGGCGGGTGATCGCGAGGCTCTCGTGATCCTGTATGCTGGCATCTTGCCGTAGACCGCTGGTCATCGGAGCACCTGCTCGCAGGGGCGCCGATCGAAGGCTCGCACAACTCCCTCGGGAGGGGCGACGACCCGCGCAGGTGTATGAACTGCAACCGAGCATCCGTCTGATCGCGATGCTCGACGAAGGCTCGTGCGCGTGCGCCGGGCCTTTTCTCATGTGCGCTCCTGGTTTCAGAGGTCGTCGGCAGACCACAGGAATTCCAACTAGAGGAGCACCATGGCGAACAAGGAAGCATCCGTCGCCGAGCTGAAGGAACTGTTCTCCAGCTCGAGCGCCGTACTGCTCACCGAGTACCGCGGTCTCACGGTGGCGCAGCTGAAGACGCTGCGCGGTGCCATCCGTGACGACGCGTCGTACGCCGTGGTGAAGAACACGCTGACCAAGATTGCGGCCAAGCAGGCAGGCATCGACTCGCTCGATGACATGCTCGCCGGCCCCTCCGCGATTGCGTTCGTGCACGGAGACCCCGTGAACGTCGCCAAGGCTCTGCGCGACTTCGCCAAGGCGAACCCCAACCTCGTGGTGAAGGGCGGCTACTTCGACGGTAAGCCGCTCGACGCTTCCGAGGTCAACAAGCTCGCCGAGCTCGAGAGCCGAGAGGTGGTGCTGGCGAAGCTTGCCGGTGCCGTCAAGGCTTCGCTGTTCGGTGCCGCCTACATGTTCAACGCGCCGCTGGCTCAGGCCGCTCGCGCGGTGGACGCACTGCGGCAGAAGCAAGAGTCCGGCAGCTGACGCTGACCGGTTCACGACCCATCACACCCACTTCAGTTCACACAAGGAGAAATCATGGCCAAGCTCAGCACTGACGACCTCATCGAGGCGTTCAAGGAGCTCTCGCTCATCGAACTCAGCGAGTTCGTCAAGAAGTTCGAAGAGGTCTTCGAGGTCACCGCCGCCGCGCCCGTCGCGGTTGCCGCTGCTCCCGCCGCCGGTGGCGCGGGCGCCGCTGAAGAGGTCGAAGAGAAGGACTCGTTCGACGTCGTTCTCGAGGCCGCTGGCGCTCGCGGGCACGCTGGTCAGGGTCGTCATTGTCGGCCTTGTCGGCATGGGGTTCCCGGCGCTCACGGCCGCGCACCCGCTCGCGTTCACTGACACCACAGTGGTGTTGCGAGCCGATGGCACG
>SXMH01000077.1 GCA_005777405.1 Actinomycetota bacterium | reverse complement strand
ATGGGGTCGATGACCGGGGAGTGCACGGGGAAGGTGCGCTCGACGCCGACCTGGAAGCTGACCTTGCGAACGGTGAACGACTCGCGCACGCCCTCGTTCGAGCGGCCGATGACGACGCCCTGGAAGACCTGGATACGCGAGCGGCTGCCTTCGACGATGTTCACGTGCACCTTGACGGTGTCGCCGGGGCGGAAGTCGGGGATGTCGCTGCGCAGTGAGGCAGCGTCGACGTGGTCGAGAATGTGCATGATGTGTCGCTCTCTGCGTCCGCTGGCAGGTCGGAACGCGGGTTGTCGATGACGAATTCGTCGTGGATGACTCGAGCCCCGTCGAAGACGGCTCCCCTGCAGCAGAGCCGTGCCGAGGCACAAGGGAAAATCATGCCATATCCGGCGCTTCCCAGCCAATCGGTGGCAGGATAGCAAGATTGATTCACCACACGATGATCCGGGGGGAACGTCGATGAACGCACAACCAGCTCTCGCCACCGACAAAGTGGTCATGCGCACTGAGCCGATTCAGCAGCGCAGCGCAGAACGCATCACGCTGCTGCTCGATGCGGCAGCAGCTCTGATCGATGAATCGGGGATCGACGGCGTCACGACGAGCGCCGTCGCCAAACGGTCGAAGTCGTCGGTGGGCGTTGTCTACCGATACTTCCCCAACATCCAGTCGCTCTTGCGTGCGCTCGCCGCCCGCAACATGGAGCGCTACCTCGACCGGGTCTGGGCCGGCGTCAACGCGGCGGGCCCCGAGCCATGGTCGTCGTTCGACTCGACGCTCGACTCGTTCGTCGACATGACACGCAACGAGCCCGGTTTTCGAGCGTTGCGCTTCGGCGACGTCATCGACCAGCGATTCATGAATCCCGAGCTCAGCAACAACGCGATGCTCGCGCGCGAATTCGCAGCACAAGTGGGGCGCACCTATGAGTTCGAACCCGACGATGAGCTCGTCTTTCACCTCGAAGTGGCGGTCGAGATCGCGAGCGGACTGCTGTCGCGCGCCTTCCAGCTCGAGAAAGACGGCGACGATCGCTTCATCGAGGCGACGCGTAAGCTCTGCGGAGACTACTTGCGCACCCACGTACCGCTTCCAAGGACTTAGATGATCGAGCTACTGACGCCCGCCGAGATCGACCAGATGCGACCGGCGGGCCGCTTCGTCGCGAGCGTGCTGCGCGCGACGAGCGAGGCCGCAGCGGTCGGCGTCAACCTGCTCGACCTCGACGCTCTCGCGCACGACATGATTCGCGCTGAAGGCGCCGAGAGTTGCTACATCGATTACCACCCCTCGTTCGGCGGGTCGCCGTTCGGCAAAGTCATCTGCACGTCGGTGAACGACGCCGCACTGCACGGTCTGCCGCACGACTACACGCTGCGCGACGGCGACGTGCTGACGCTCGACTTCGCCGCGAGCGTCAATGGCTGGGTGTGCGACTCGGCCGTGACGATCGTCGTGGGCGAGGCACGGCCCGAAGACCTGGCTCTGATCGACGCGACGGAGCGCGCGCTCGAGGCGGGCATCCAGCAGGCGCGAGTGGGCAATCGCATGGGAGACATCTCCGCAGCGATCGGGGATGTGGCCGCAGCCGGCGGCTACCCCGTGAACCTCGACTTCGGCGGGCACGGAGTCGGTCGCACGATGCACGGCGACCCGCACGTCGCCAATGACGGCCGACCCGGTCGCGGACTCAAGCTCAAAGCGGGCCTCGTCATCGCGATCGAGCCGTGGTTCATTCACGACACCGACGAGATCTACACCGACGACGACGGCTGGACGCTGCGCAGCCGCACGGGCGCTCGTGCCGCGCACTCGGAGCACACGATCGCGATCACGGCCGAGGGGCCCATCGTGCTCACAGCTCGCGACTGAGAGCATCGCGCGCGCACCGTCGCTTAACTGACGGAACTGAGCTCGGGCTCGTGTTCGGGTGAACCAGCCAGGGGCTCGTGCCTGCTGCGCAGGGTGTTGACGATCATCGTCCAGCAGGCGAGGGCTGCCGTTGCGATGAGCAAGGGCCACAGCAAGTAGCCCAAGAACAACAGGTCGGGGCTCACCGAGATCGCGAGAATCGCCACGACCAGGGCGTACTCGACGACGAGCAGCAGCTTCTCACCCACCGTGAGCCGCGGAGGTCGGCGCTGCATCACGGCGACATGGTTGACCGTGAGCGAGATGGCGAGACCCGGCAGCACGAAAGACCCCGTCACGAGCGCCTGCAGGGTCGGCAGTGCGCTCACATCGCCCGTGATCTGCAGCACCCACGCGGCGACACCGCCGATGGCGGCGAGCACGGCAACGAGCGGTTGCGACCAGAGCCACACGCGCTCGGCGGAGGTCATTCTGGGCCGATCAGGTCGGGGCGCACGCGGCGAGTGCGATCGAGTTGCTGCTCACGACGCCACGCGTCGACGGCTCCGTGATTGCCGCTCAGCAGCACGGGCGGCACGGCCAGCCCCCGCCACTCTGCGGGCTTCGTATAGCTGGGGTACTCGAGGAGTCCGCCTTCGTGGCTCTCTTCGTCGAGGCTCGCAGGGTTGCCGATGACGCCCGGCACGAGGCGGCCGATCGCTTCGATCATCGCCATGGCTGCCACCTCTCCCCCATTTAGCACGTAGTCGCCGAGACTCAGCGATCGCACGCGGTGGCCCCCAGCGTAGTGGTCGATGACGCGCTGGTCGATGCCCTCATACCGACCGCACGCGAAGACGAGGTGCCGTTCGGCCGAGAGCTCACGGGCGATCGACTGCGTGAAGACCTCACCGGCGGGGCTCGGCACCACGAGCACCGAGTCGGGCTCGAGCAGGGCATCCAGCGCCTCGCCCCACGGTTCCGGCTTCATGACCATGCCAGCGCCGCCCTCCGCGGCTCACGGTGGGTGAGAAGCTGCTGCTCGTCGTCGAGTACGCCCTGGTCGTGGCGATTCTCGCGATCT
>SXMH01000076.1 GCA_005777405.1 Actinomycetota bacterium | reverse complement strand
GGGTTCAAGTCCCTCCTTCCGCACGAATATCGTTGCGCGCAGACTCGCGTAGCTGGCGGCAAAGTTGCGACGTCATCCCACGCTTTCGAGATCAAGCCTGGCGTTCTCTGTCGCGACCATTGCGGGGATCATGAACAGGTCGATGATGAACCATGCCAGGAATGCGACAAGCATGAACCAGCCGATGCCGACAACCGTGAGCGCCCATCCACCAAAGTTCAGGACAAGTTGCCCAACTGCGGATCCAGGTCTCGCGAGGTAGAAGCGATGAGCCCCGACCCCGCCCAGCAGGATCGCGAAGAGATACGCAATTCCGACGTCCTTCGCGGTCCGAACAATGAGCGCGGGCGCTTGCACAGGAGCCGGAGCCCGTTGATCGGTCCAGTTCTCTCCGTTCCAGAAACGAACCGTCATGGGTTGAGTTGGATCGGGATACCAACCTGCGGGCACGCTCATGCTGGTGAAACTAGCATTCTTCAGCTGCGCAGGGAGGCGCGGAAGCTTTAGTTGCCGAGCCGCTACGCCAGAGTGCGCACTTGACGAACTGAATTACCTCAAGCATTATTGACTCAATGTCTACTGAGTCAATTCCTCTCGAGGTGCGCGCCGCGCGTCATGCCGCGCTCGCCGATCCCTTGCGCCTGCGCGTCGTCGATCTGCTCACGCTCGGCGACCTCACGCCGACCGAGCTGCAGGATGCTCTGCTCGTGCCCTCGAATCTGCTCGCGCACCACGTCAAGGTGCTCGAGAGTTCGGGGCTCGTGCGACGCGTGCGCTCTGAAGCCGACAAGCGCCGCAGCTACGTGTCGCTCGTGCCCGAGTCGCTCGACGGGCTCGGGCCTTCGACGACGGCCGCCGCGCGTCGCGTCGTGTTCGTGTGCACCGCGAACTCGGCGCGCTCCCCTCTCGCCGAAGCGCTGTGGGCCGAGCGCAGCGAACTGCCCACGGCCTCGGCGGGCACCAAGCCGGGGGCAGCGATTGCTGCCGGTGCCGCGGCAGTGGCGCAGCGGCACGGCCTGCGACTGGTGAGCGAGCATCCACGGGGCATCGCCGACGTGCTCGAGCCCGACGACCTCGTCATCACCGTGTGTGATGCCGCGCGGGATGAACTCGGCGAGCGCAGTGACCTACATTGGTCAATTCCCGACCCCGCACGGCTCGGCGACGACGCAGCGTTCGATGCCGCCTTCGACGAGATCACCCGCCGCATCGAGCGGCTTGCCACCTACCTCCCCACCTCTCCCACCACCGCGCAGAAAGGCGCTTGACATGTCGCACGCCCTCGTCACCATCGACCAAGAGACTGCCCTGCACTCGGCGAGCGCTCGACTCGCCGCCGAGTTCGGCGACCGGATCGACATCTCGACCATCGAGAACCTGCTGCGCTCGTCGCACGAGAAGCTCGCGAGCACGGCGACCGTGCCGAACTACCTGCCGCTGCTCGCCGAGAAGTTCGCACGCCAGCGCCTGCGCGCCCTCGACCGCGCCGACTCGCGCTCAGAGAACGACGCTCCCGCCGTGCTCTTTCTCTGCGTGCAGAACGCCGGCCGCTCGCAAATGGCCCTCGGCTTCTTGCAGCACTACGCGGGCGAGAACGCCATCGGCTGGTCGGGCGGCTCGGCACCTGGAGGCAGCATCGACCCAGTCGCCGTCGAAGTGATGGCTGAGAAGGGCATCGACATCACCGGCGAGTACCCCAAGCCGTGGACCGACGAGGTCGTCCGCGCCTCTGACGTGGTCGTCTCGATGGGCTGCGGTGACGCCTGCCCCGTACTGCCGGGCAAGCGCTACGTCGACTGGGACCTCGCCGATCCGGCCGGTCAAGACGCCACTATCGTGCGCAGCATTCGTGACGACATCGAGCAGCGCGTGCTCGGGCTGCTTGGAGAGTTGGGCGTGAGCCCGCAGCGCTAACGGGGGCGTTCCCCCGGGCATCCCGAAGTCGCGGCGCGGTAGCCTGGGGGTTCATCGTTTTCCGAGTCACCTGGAGCCGCGAGTGTTGCCCATGGACATCGGGCTCTTCGATATCGAAGGCCTCATCACCGGAGCGGGCGTGTGGGCACTGGCCGTCGTCTGCCTCATCGTGTTCGTTGAGACGGGCCTGCTCATCGGCTTTTTGCTGCCCGGCGACACACTGCTCATTCTCACGGGAGTGCTCACCTACACCGGCGTGATTCCGCAGCCGATCTGGCTCGTCTGTCTCGCGATCTTCCTGTCGACGCTCGCCGGCGACAACCTCGGCTATTTCATCGGTCGACGCGTCGGTCCGCCCATCTTCGAACGCAAGTCGGCGGGCTTCTTCAGCAAGAAGAGCGTCGCCCGCACCGAGGCCTTCTTCGCCCGCTACGGCGGCTTCGCCGTCACGATCGCCCGCTTCATCGCCGTCGTGCGCACGATCTCGCCCGTTGCAGCCGGTGTCGGCAAGATGCACTACCCGAAGTTCTTCGCCTACGACGCGCTCGGCGCTCTGCTGTGGGGCGTGGGCCTGCCGCTCTTCGGTTACGGCATCGCCTCGATTCCGGGCGTGGCCGACTGGGTCATCGAGTACATCGACATCGTGCTGCTCATCATCATCGCGATCGTCGTGCTCGGCATCGGCTACCACCTGCTGCACGAGCGTCGCGAACGCCTGAAGGAAGAAGCAGCCGAGGCTGCAGGACTCCCGGTGCCTGAAGTCGAGATCTGGGTCGACGAGCCCGAGCACGACGGCAAGCACGAAGCGAAGGCCGGCGAGGTCACGTCGAAGGCGAGTTACGGCGTGGGTCCGCATGACGGCAAGCACGAGAAGGACGCGCCGACCCGATGACGGAACGCCGGCCGCACCCTGTGGTGCGCACGCTCGTCGATGCAGTGCGCGGGGCCCTCATCGGCTTCGCCGAGATCGTTCCCGGCGTGAGCGGCGGCACTATCGCCCTCATCGTCGGCGTCTACGACGCGCTCATCGACGGCGCTGGTCACCTCGCACGAGGAGTCGCGCGGGCCATCGGCGACGGCGTGCGCGGCCGTGGTTTCGCGCGCGCGGCCGATCACTTCCGATCGGTGCGGTGGGCCGTGGTGCTTCCGATCGGCATCGGCATGCTCGCGGCGATCGTCATCGGCGCCGCCCTGCTCGCTCCCCTGCTCGAGGCCTATCCGACCGGCACCAAAGCCGTCTTCGCCGGTCTGATCGCCGCTTCGCTCATCGTGCCGATCCGCATGGTGGGCGGGCGCTGGAGTGTTCGCGAGATCGGCATCGGCCTGCTCGCCGCGGCCTTGACGTTCTTCCTCACCGGCCTTCCGCAAGCACCCGACGTCGACCCCATCTTGCCGGTCGTCGCGCTCGCCGCCGCCTTCGCGGTGTGCGCCCTCGTGCTGCCGGGAGTCTCGGGCTCGTACCTCTTGCTCACCGTCGGCATGTACGCACCGACGCTCGCCGCGGTGAATGACCGCAACTTCGGCTACCTCGGCGTCTTCATTCTCGGCGCGCTCATCGGCCTCGGCCTCTTCGTCTCGGTGCTGCAGTGGCTGCTGTCAACGCATCGCCGCATCACGCTCGTCGTCATGACCGGCCTTATGCTCGGCTCACTGCGCGCACTGTGGCCCTGGCAGACCGAGGAGGGTGGTGTGCTGCCCGTGGGCGACGACCTGCCGCTCGTGCTGCTGCTCGTCGTGATCGGCGCGAGCATCGTGCTCGTCATCATGGCGATCGAGGCGGCCTTGTTGAAGCGCCGGATGCTCTCGCCCGAGGTGCCCACCGACCCCGAGCCCGACCCGCAGCACGAGGCGGAGCACAGCGTCGAAGACGAGCTCGAAGCCACGGCGAACGACCGGCCCGAGCGCGACTAGGTTCCCGTCGCGAGCAACACCAGCAGTGTCACGTTGAGCGCGATGAGCATCGCGGCGCAGAGTATCGCGATGCCCGTGGTGAGCATCCGGTTGACGGATTCGCCCATGAGTGCGCGGTCGGCCGTGAGCCGCACGAGCGGGATGAGGGCGAAGGGAATGCCGAAGCTCAGCACGACCTGACTGAGCACGAGCGCGAGCGTCGGGTCGATGCCGACGCCCAGAATGATGAGCGCTGGCGCGATCGTCACCGCCCGGCGCACGAGCAGCGGAATGCGCACGCGCAGCAGGCCGTGCATGATCTCGGCGCCGGCGTAAGCACCGACCGAGGTCGAGGCGAGTCCGCTCGCGAGCAGTGCGATGGCGAAGAGCAGCGCCACCGCGGGCCCGAGCGACGACTCGAGAGCCGCGTGGGCTCCCTCGAGGGTGTCAGTGCCCTCGACGCCCTGCAGGTTGGCCGCCGCGACGAGCAGCATGACCACATTGACGCCGCCCGCGATCGCGAGAGCGATCGTGACGTCGATGCGGGTAGCGCGCAAGACGGTCGTGCGACCGGCGCCTGCCTGCACCTGTCCGAAACGGTCGCGCGTGAGAGCGGAGTGGGCGTAGATCGCGTGCGGCATGACGGTGGCCCCGAGGATGCTCGCCGCGAGCAGCACGCTCTCGGTGCCCTCGAAGCGGGGCACGAGTCCGGCAGCCGCGGCACCCGCGTCGGGCGGGCCGATGACGAGCCCCGCGCAGAAGCCGACGACGATGATGACGATGAGCCCGGTGATGACGCGCTCGAAGATGCGCACTCCCCCGCGGCGACCCTGCACGATGAGCAGCAACATCGACACGACACCCGTGATGAGTCCTCCGACGATGAGGGGCAAGTCGAAGAGCAGGTACAGCGCGACGGCACCGCCGATGACCTCAGCGACATCGGTCGCCATCGCGACGAGCTCGGCCTGCACCCAATAGGCGAGTCGGGCGGGGCGCTTGCGGAAGCGCTGCCCGAGCGCCTCAGGCAGGCTCAGCCCGGTGACAATGCCCAGCTTCGCCGAGAGGTACTGAATGAGCCAGGCCATGACGTTGCCGGTGACGACGACCCACACGAGCAAGTAGCCGAAGAGGGCACCCGCCGTCATGTTGGCCGCGACGTTGCCGGGGTCGAGGTAGGCGACGCCGGCGACCATCGCCGGGCCGAGGAGAGGCACGATGACGAGGCCGCCGCGGGCGGCGGTCACGCGGGGGTCGCGGCCTCTCAGCGAGGCAGCGCCGGTCGTCTCAGACGATGGAGCATCGGTCACGAGACGACGGTAGCACGGAGTTTTCGGTGCACCGAAAACTAGTCGGCAGAGTTGACTACTACCCACACTGCAGCTGCAACTGCAGGCGACACGATGACCTCGGTGCCCGCACTCCGCACAATCGCGACGCCCGCAGAACTCTGGTGCTCGCTGACCCACCCGGGGTCGTCGAGGCCGAGGCCGAGCTGATCGAGCACGCGCAGGGCATCCGGATCACGATCGCTGATGCGCACGACGCGACCGGTGAAGCCGAAGGGCGCGCGATCGAGACGCACCGCCTCGGGTCGACGGATGGTGCCGTCGGCGGCGGGGATGAGGTCGCCGTGCGGGTCGCGGGTCGGATGCCCCAACTGCCTGTCGATGGCCTCGAGCAGTCGATCGCTCAGGGCGTGCTCGAGCACTTCAGCTTCGTCGTGCACTTCGTCCCAGGTGTAGCCGTGCACCTCGACGAGCCAGGTCTCGATGAGCCGGTGTCGACGCAGCATCGCGAGCGCGCGCTGCTCGCCCTCGGGCGTCAGGCTGATCGTGCTGTACGGCTTGTAGTCGACGAGTCCCGCTGCGCCGAGCTTCTTCACCATCTCGGTCACCGTGCTCGGCGCGAGGGCCAAGCGCTCGGCGAGCTGCCCCGGCGTGATCGGCTCGGGCTGCCACTCGGTGAACTGGAAGATCGTCTTGAGGTAGTCGTCGACAGCGTCGGCCGACGTGCGCGCCGGCGTGCGCGCGACGCTCGGCAAGACTGACGGCTGATCCACGCCTCCAGGGTAGAGGCGCGAGGCTGCGTCAGGGGCGGTCGGCGCGCTCGCGCAACACCTCAGCGAGCGCGGCGAAGGCCCGTGCTCGGTGGCTGATCGCGTTCTTCTCGTCGGCGGTAAGTTCGGCACTCGTGACGTCGAGACCCTCGGGCACGAAGATCGGGTCGTAGCCGAAGCCGCCGACTCCGGCCGCTTCTCGCGCGATTGAGCCCGGCCACACGCCGAGCGCCACGTGCTCGAAGGTGGCGCCGCTCGCATCGCGCTCGAGCGGGTCAACGAGGGCTGCCGCGCAGTGGAAGGCAGCGGCACGATTCGACGCGTCCCCGAGGTTCGTGAGCACGAGCTGCAGATTCGCCGCGTCGTCTCGCTCACCCGAGTAGTGCGCGCTGTCGACGCCGGGAGCGCCGGCGAGAGCATCCACGCTGACGCCCGAATCATCGGCGATCGACGGAAGCCCCGTGTGCTCGGCGGCCGCGCGCGCCTTGATGAGGGCGTTCGCCGCGAAGGTTCCGCCGTCTTCGACCGGCGCGGGGCCGTCATAGGTCAACAACTGGATGCCCGGCACTTGCTGCTCGAGAATGCGCTGCAACTCGGCCACCTTGTGGGCGTTGTGCGTGGCGACGACGACCTTCACGAGTCAGCCTTGCAGTGCCGCGCGCTGGATGGCCGCGAGCTCGCTGCAGCCCGCCACCGCGAGGTCGAGCAGACTGCCGAGCTCGGCGCGATCGAAGGGCTCGCCCTCGGCCGTGCCCTGCACCTCGACGAAACGGCCATCGCCCGTGACGACGACGTTCATGTCGGTCTCGGCGATCGAATCCTCTTCGTAGGGCAGGTCGAGCACGGCGCGACCGCCCACGATGCCGACGCTGATCGCCGACACCGAGTCCTTGAGAGCCACAGCCTTCTTGGCGATGAAGCCGCGCTCGCGACCCCACTCGACGGCGTCGGCGAGCGCCACATAGGCACCGGTGATGGATGCCGTG
>SXMH01000075.1 GCA_005777405.1 Actinomycetota bacterium | reverse complement strand
GATGTTCGCGGGCGCGCTGCCGGGGCTGCAGGCGCTCAACATCATGGGACTCGCGAGCCCCGAGTCGGCCATCCTCTCGGCGGTCATCTTCAACGCCCTCGTGATCGTCGCGCTCGTGCCACTCGCTCTGCGCGGCGTGCGCTACCGCCCGACGTCTGCCAGCCGACTGCTGCAGCGCAACCTCCTGATCTACGGGCTCGGCGGGCTCGTCGCTCCCTTCCTCGGCATCGCGCTCATCGACCTCGTCGTGCGCCACCTGCCGGGCTTCTAAACCGTTCTTTCGAAGGAGACCTCTCTCATGCAGAACCCTCTCGTGCGCCAGAGCGTGACAGCCGCGCGCACTCTTCTGGTGATGACCCTGCTGCTCGGTGTCGGCTACACCGCGGTCGTGCTGGGGCTCGGTCAGCTCATCGCCCCCGCCCAGGCTGCCGGTTCGCTCGTCTCGCGTGATGGCGACGTCGTCGGGTCGAGTCTCATCGGCCAGAGCTTCACCGACGCCGACGGTGCGCCGCTGCCCGAGTGGTTTCAATCGCGACCCTCGGCGGTCGCGTACGACGCGGGAGGGTCGGGCGCATCGAACCTCGGGCCCGAGAGCGGCGAGCTCGTTGCCTCGATTGACGAGCGACGAGCATCCATCGCCGCGTTCGAAGGGGTCGACCCGAGCGAGATTCCGGCGGATGCTCTCACCGCGTCAGCCTCAGGTCTCGACCCGCACATCTCACCGGATTACGCCGCACTGCAAGTGCCCCGCGTCGCCGAAGCTCGCGACCTCGACCCTGCCGAGGTGCAGGCACTCGTCGACGCGCTCACCGAAGGGCGTACGCTCGGCTTCATCGGCGAGCCGCGCGTGCCGGTGCTCGCGCTCAACCTGGCGCTCTCCGAACTCGACTGACACGGGAGGCGCTGCGCGTGGCACGCGGACGACTGCGCGTCTTTTTGGGGGCCTCCCCCGGCGTGGGCAAAACCTACGCGATGCTCGAAGAGGCGCACCGGCTTCGCACCGCCGGCGACGATGTCGTGATCGGCGTCGTCGAGTCGCATGGCCGGGCCGCGACTGCGCAGCTCATCGATGGTCTCGAGGCCGTGCCCCTCATCGAGTCGAAGCATCGCGGTGTGACCCTGCGCGAACTCGATGTCGACGCCGTGGTGCGGCGAGCGCCGCGCATCGCGCTCGTCGACGAACTCGCCCACAGCAATGCGCCCGGCTCGGCGCGCGAGAAGCGGTGGATGGACGTTCACGCCCTGCTCGACGCGGGCATCGACGTCATGACGACCGTCAACATTCAGCACATCGAGTCGCTCACCGACGTCGTCGAACGCATCACGGGCACCTCGCAGCGCGAGACCGTGCCCGATGCCGTGCTGCGTGAAGCCGACCGCATCGAGCTCGTCGACATTGCACCGCAAGCCCTGCGCGATCGGCTGACCGAAGGGCTGGTCTACCCTGCCGAGCGCATCGATGCTGCCCTCGGCAACTACTTCCGGCTCGGCAACCTCACGGCGCTGCGCGAACTCGCGCTGCTCTGGCTCGCCGACGAGGTCGACGACGCGCTGCGCAAGTATCGAGCAGACCAGGGCATCGACGCGGCATGGGAAACCCGCGAGCGCGTCGTCGTTGCGGTGACGGGCGGGCCGGAAGGCGCGACGGTCATTCGTCGCGCCGCCCGCATCGCGGCGCGATCGGGTGCCGCTGAGTTGCTCGCCGTGCACGTGAGCGAGCCCGACGGGCTCACCTCGAGCGGCTCGACGCTCGAGAGCGACGAACGGCTCGTGCGCAGCCTGGGCGGTACCTTCCACCGCATCCAATCGGGTACTCCGGCGAGCGCCCTCATCGAGTTCGCTCGCGGCGTCGACGCGAGCCAGCTCGTCATCGGCGTGAGCAGGCGCAGTCGCCTCGCGGCGCTGCTCGGCGGTCAAGGGGTGAGCGGTGCGGTCATGCGCACCGCGGGCGACATCGACGTGCACATCGTGTCGCACGGCGAACGCGCTGCACGACGACTACCACCCGCGCGCGGCGCCCTCGGCTGGAAGCGGCGGCTCGCGGGGTTCGTTCTCGCCGCGATACTGCTGCCCATCGTCACGGTCGTGCTCGGTGCGCTGCGCTCGAGTGAGACGCTCGTGACCGACGTGCTCGCCTTCCAGACGGTCGTCGTCATGGTCGCGCTCGTCGGCGGCATCTGGCCTGCAGTGACGGCCGCGATCGTCGGCGGCACCCTGCTCAACTACTTCTTCATCGAACCGCTCTACACGTTCACCGCACACAGCGGCCGCGACCTCGTCGCGGTGGGCATCTTCATCTCCGTGGCCGTCATGGTGAGCGTCGTGGTCGATCAAGCGGCGCGGCGCAGTCGCGCGAGTCGCCGCAGCGCGGCGGAAGCCCGCACGCTCATGGGCATCGCGGGTGCCGTCATCTCGGGCTCCGACGCGCTCGCGGCGCTCGTGGATCGACTGCGCGAGACCTTCGGTTTCTCGAGTGTGCTGTTGCTCGAAGCCGGCACGGTCACGCACTCCTCGCGTGATGCCGACCGCGCGAGCGAGCGCGACGTCGAGACGGTGCTGCCCGTCGGTGACGGAGCGAGCCTCTACCTGCGTGGCGCACCTCTGTCACCCTCCGAGCGCAACATTCTCGGCGCCTTCGTCGCGCAACTCGCCGCTGCGCTCGTGCAGCGTCGCCTCGCCCTCGAGGCAGAAGAAGCGCGGCCGCTCGCCGAGGCCGACCGTATGCGCAGCGCTTTGCTCGCGGCCGTCGGCCACGACGTTCGTCGACCACTCGCCTCGGCCACCGCCGCCGTCACCTCGCTCGCCGCAACCGACGTCGAGCTCTCGACCGGCGACCGCTCCGAGTTGCTGCGCACCGCCGAAGAGTCGCTCGAGGCTCTCACCGAACTGCTCACGAACTTGCTCGACGTCAGTCGATTGCAAGCGGGTGCGATGGGCGTGCAGGTGACCGCGGTGGATGCCCACGCTCTTGTGAGCGAGTCGCTCGACGAGCTCGGCCTCTCACCGGGCGCCGTGACGCTCGACCTCGGCGAGGTTCCACTGGTGCGCGCCGACCCCGTGCTCGCTCGACGCGCGATCGTCAACGTGCTCGCCAACGCTCTGCGCTACTCGCCGGCCGACGCGCCGCCGGTCATCTCGGTCAGCACGTGGCAGGGTCGCGTGCAGGTGCGCATCATCGACCGCGGGCCGGGACTCGCGCCGGCGCAGCGCGTCACAGCGTTCCTGCCCTTCCAACGCACGACCGACACCGACAACACGGCGGGCCTCGGCTTGGGCCTCGCGCTCTCGCGAGGGTTCGCCGAAGCGATGGGCGGCACGCTCGACGCCGAAGACACCCCCGGCGGAGGACTCACCATGGTGCTCGAACTGCCTGCTGAGGAGCCCACGTCATGAAGATTCTGCTCGCCGACGACGACCACCAGATGGTCCGCGCCCTCAGCATCACGCTGCGCGCTCGCGGCTATGACGTCGTTACGGCCCACGACGGTCATGAGGCGCTCGAGCGGGCGACCGAGTCGCACCCCGACCTGCTGGTGCTCGATCTCGGCATGCCTGGGCTCACGGGCATCGAGGTCATCACGGCAGTGCGGGGGTGGTCGACGGCACCGATTCTGGTCGTCTCCGGTCGCACGGAATCGTGGGACAAAGTCGAAGCGCTCGATGCGGGAGCCGACGACTACCTCACCAAGCCCTTCGCGATCGATGAACTGCTCGCGCGCGTGCGGGCCCTCGGCCGCCGCTTGGCGGCGTCGAGTGCGACAGAAGAGGCCGTGGTGCGCTTCTCTGACGTGACGATCGATATCGGTGCGCACCTCGTGACGCGAGCAGGCGAGCCGGTGCGCCTGACTCCGACCGAGTGGCGCATTCTCGAAGAGTTGCTCAAGCACCCGCGCAAGCTCATCACGCGCGAGACGCTGCTCACGGCCGTGTGGGGTCCGCACTTCCAGACCGACCCGAGCTACTTGCGGCTCTACCTCTCGCAATTGCGCAAGAAGCTCGAGCCCCTGCCGTCACGCCCGCGACACCTCTTGACCGAGGCGGGCATGGGCTATCGCTTCGTTCCTGACCCTGAGGGCGACACCGGCCCCGTCGACTAGCTCGTGCGCGGCGGCGCAGTGGTCGTGCCGATGCGCAGCTCGCTCTCGAAACTCGCATCGCTCACGGGTTCCCCGGCGAGAGCGGCAAGGGCCATGCGCGCGGCCGCTCGTCCCTTCTCGACGATCGGCTGCACGAGCGTCGTCAGACGATGGATGCTGAGCCCGTCGATGCGCGCACCGTCGAAGGCGAGCACGCTGAGGTCTTCGGGCACGACGAGCCCGCGCTCTTCTGCCGCCTGAATGGCGCCGAGCCCCAGCAGGTCGCTCTGCGCGATGATCGCCGTCAGCTCGGGGTGGGCATCGAGAAGCGCCGCAGTCGCGCGGTGCCCTTCGTCGATGAGGCTGCCGCCGCCCACTTCGGCGGGGGCGTCGGGAAAGACGTCGCGAGCGCCCGCGAGCCGCTCGCGCGCGGTCTCGGCCTCACTCGCAGCGAGCCGCTCGGGTGTCAGCGCGCCGCGCGATCGCGCTCGATCGATGGGCAACATGACGACGCCCACGCGTTCGTGCCCGAGCTCGCGCAAGTACTCGGCTCCCCGCCGCATGCCGCTGCGGTTGTCGAGGTCGACGCGGTGCATGCCCTCGCGCGGAGCCGCCTCGACCCCGATGAGCGGCACTTGGCGCTGGCTCAACACTCGCACGGAGGGTTCGAGGTCGGTGCTGCAACCGAGCAAGAGCGCAGCATCCATCGGGGCATCGCGCAGTCCGCCGACGGGGCGATCATCGCTGTCGGTCAGCAGCAGCAGGCTGTAGCCGGCCTGGCCGATTTCGTCAGCGATGCCGTCGAGCATCGCGACGGCCATGGGGTCGCGAAAGGCGTCGAGAATGCGGTCTTCCATGACAACGGCGATGATGCCGCTGCGGCCGGTGCGCAGACTGCGGGCGCGGGGGTCGGGGCCGCCGTAGTCGAGCTCGCGGGCCGCCGCGAGCACGCGGTCGCGGGTTTCTTCGGCGACCGGTCCGGCCCCGCTGAAGGCGAGCGAGGCAGTGCTCTGCGAGACGCCCGCGCGGGCCGCTACGGCGGCGAGCGTCGGGCGCGACGGCTCTGCGGGCACAGCCGCAGTCTCCGCGTCGATTGCCCGGCTCCCCATGGGCTGTTAGCGTAGTCGAGCCCGCCGCTCGAATCGATTCGATACCTGCGAACGTTCAGCGCGGGATGCCCCACCTCCGCCGCGCACACCTCGCGCCGCGCGGCCGCTCCATCGGAAGGCTCGTCGTGACCGACACCCGCACCACCCCCTCGCTCGCCCACTGGCGACTCGCCGTGTTCGGCGTCTTCGCCATCAACGGCGTGGCCATGGCGACCTGGTTCGCGCGCACCCCCGCGATTCGCGACGCGCTCGAGGTGCGCACCGATCAGTTCGGCGTGCTCATCGCGGCGATGGCAGCCGGTTCGATCGCGGGTCTTCTCGGCTCGTCGCACATCATCGCTCGCTTCGGCACGCGCCGCACGCTGCTCGTCGCCCTGTTCAGCACGCTCGTCGCCCTCGCCATCATGGGCGTGGGCGCTGCGACGCTCATGAGCTTTCCGGTGGTGTTCGTCGGGCTCGCGCTCTTCGGGGCCAGCTCGGGCATCACCGACGTCGCGATGAACGTCGAGGGCGCGGCGGTCGAGCAAGCTCAGGGCCGCTCGATCATGCCGTGGTTCCACGCCGCGTGGAGCGGCGGCACGATCGCCGGTTCGGGTGTCGCCGCCGCGGTGAGCGCCCTCGGGCTGGGTGTTGCCGAGCACTCCCTGCTCATCGTGGCGCTGCTCGCGGTGCTCGCCCTCGTCGCCCTGCGGTCGATTCCGCGCAATCGCGCACTACCGGGTCTCGATGATGATGGCGACGGCCCCGCGCGGTCGAGCTTCAGTGAGCGCATGGCCATCTGGCGCGACCCGCGCACGGTGCTCATCGGCCTCATCGTGCTCGGCATGGCCTTTGCCGAGGGTTCGGCCAACGACTGGCTCGCTCTGGCGATGGTCGACGAGCGCGGCGTCGACGAGCCGACCGGTGCACTCTTCTTCGGCATTTTCGCCACGGCAATGGCCGCAGGCCGCGTCGGCGGCGTGTGGGTGCTCGACCGTTTCGGCCGCGTGCCCGTGCTGCGGGCATCCGCACTGCTCGCGATGGCGGGGCTCGCCCTGCTCATCCTCGTGCCGCACCCCGTGGCCGCCGTCATCGGCGTGCTCGCGTGGGGACTCGGTGCGTCGCTCGGCTTCCCCGTCGGCATGTCCGCCGCCGCCGATGACCCGTCGAAGGCGGCAGCGAGCGTCGCAGCGGTCGCCACCGTCGGCTACTTCGCCTTTCTCGTCGGCCCGCCTGTGCTCGGTTTCATCGGCGAGCAGTTCGGGCTCTTGTCGGCCTTCTGGCTCGTGTTCGCACTCATCGGTCTCGCGCTGCTCGTCATTCCTGCGGCGCGCGAGCAAGGGGCGGCGGCCGTGAAGAATGCCACCGCGACGAATGCTGCCGCGAAGAATGCTGCCGCCTAGTCTGCTCGCATGACCCACGTACCCTTCCTGTCGTCACCACTGCCGGCAGATCTCGATCTGCGCGGCCGCGCGGCTCTCGTGACGGGGTGCGGATCAGCAGAGGGCATCGGATTTGCCACCGCCCGACTGCTCGCCGAGCGGGGTGCACGCGTCGCGATCACCGGCACGACCGATCGCATCGAGCAGCGCGCCGCCGAGCTGCGCGCGCTCGGGGCTGATGCCCACGCGGTGGTGTCTCGGCTCGAGACCGAGCAGCTCGCGGCGAGCGCCGTCGCCGCCGCGGTTGAGGCGGTGGGCGAGCTGAGCATCCTCGTCAACAACGCCGGCATGGTCGCCCACGGCGAAGAGATGCTTCGCGGCGACATCGGCATGCCGGCGGATGAGTGGCGCTCGGGCCTCGACGTCAACCTCTCGAGCGTGTTCTACGTCACTCGGTGCGTCGTCGAGGGCATGCGCGCGCAGGGGTGGGGCCGCATCGTCACGGTCGCGAGTACGACCGGAGCGGTGCAGGCCGCGCGCGACGACCTCGTCTACGCGGCGGCGAAAGCCGGCGCTCTCGGTTTCACGCGCGCGCTCGCGGTCGACGAGGCGCGCCACGGCATCACCGTCAACGCTGTCGCTCCGGGGTGGATCGCGACGGGGTCGCAGCTTGCCCAGGAGGCCGAAGAGGGCGAGCTGGTTCCCGTCGGTCGCAGCGGCCAGCCCGACGAGGTCGCGAGTGCGATCGCCTGGCTCGCCTCCCCCGGGGCGTCGTACATCACCGGGCAACTCATCGTCGTCGACGGTGGCGGCTCGGTCGCCGAAGAGCACCGGCCGGGCCTGGGCTGACCTCAGCACAACCTAGGCTGGAGAGGTGCGCCTCGTCATAGCCCGCTGCTCTGTTGACTACGCCGGGAGACTGAGCGCTCACCTTCCTCTCGCGACGCGACTGCTCATCCACAAGAGCGACGGCAGCCTGCTCGTGCACGCCGACGCCCTTAGCTACAAACCGCTCAACTGGATGAGCCCGCCCTGCACCCTGGTCATCGACGAGCCGGACGATGAGCAGCGCGAGGCCGGCGTCATCGAGCTCTGGCGCGTCACCCACGCGAAGACTGCCGACCTGCTCGTCGTCAGCATCCACGAGGTGCTGCACGACTCGAAGCACGAACTCGGCGTCGACCCCGGCCTGCAGAAAGACGGCGTCGAAGCCCACCTGCAGAAGTTGCTCGCCGAGCAGATCGAGCTCGTCGGTGAGGGCACGCAGCTCGTGCGCCGCGAATACATGACGGCGATCGGCCCGGTCGACATCTTGGCGCGCGACGCGAGCGGAGCATCCATCGCCATCGAGATCAAGCGTCGCGGCGGCATCGACGGCGTCGAACAGTTGACGCGCTACCTCGAGCTCATGAACCGCGATCCGCTGCTCGCGCCCGTCGCCGGCATCTTCGCCGCGCAGGAGATCACGCCGCAAGCCCGCACGCTCGCCGAAGACCGCGGCATTCGCTGCCTGCTGCTCGACTACGACGAGATGCGCGGCATGGACGACGGGATCGCGCGCCTGTTCTGAATCACGCACGGGATGCTCTCCGCCACCGCCCCCTAGGCTCGAGCCATGCCCCGACCCACGGCGATCTTGCTCGATCTCGACGGCACCGTCACCGATTCGGCCCCGGGCATCACCGACACGCTCGCGTACACCTTCGAGCAGTTGGGGCTGCCGGTGCCCGACGCCGACGAGCTGCTGCGCTATGTCGGTCCGCCGATTCTCGACTCGTTTCGCGACCGCGCCGGCATGACGCTGGCCGAGCGCGAGCGTGCGCTGGAGGTCTACCGCGAGCGGTATCTCGACCGCGGCGCCTACGACGCGACCCTCTACCCCGGCATGGCCGAGCTCGTGCGCGACATCGCCGCTGCGGGCATCCCGTTGAGTCTCGCGACCTCGAAGCCCGAACTTCCTGCCACGCTCATGCTCGAGCACTTCACGATCGCCCAGCATTTCGACATCATCACGGGAGCCTCGGCCGACGAAGTGCGCAGCGCGAAAGCCGACGTCGTCGCGGAAGCCCTCGTACGGCTCAAGGCCATGGATGCTGACCTCACGCAGCCCGTCATGATCGGCGATCGCGTGCACGACATCGAGGGTGCGGCGGTGCACGGCATCCCCACGATCGCCGTGACGTGGGGCTACGGCGACGAGTCGGAGTGGCAGCACGCTCGCTGGATCGCGCGCGACGTGCACGAGTTGCGGGCGCTGCTCGAGCTCTGAGCCCTATTGTCGCCAGGGCACAACTGTCACGCGCGCGACGATCGCGCGGCGTAGGGTCGAGATTCTCGACCGCCTACGTCTTCAGGAGCCCCGCCGTGACCTCGATCGACGAGCTGCAGCCCACGCTCTCCCGCCTGCGAGAGGGCGCTGCCGCGTGGGTCACGTTGCCCTTGCCCGAGAAGCGCGCCCTGCTGCGAGCTGTGCGCGCAAGCACTCTCGCGGCGGCCCCCGCCTGGGTCGACGCGGCGTGTGCGGTGAAGGGCATCGACCCGAGCTCGCCCGCAGCCGGCGAGGAGTGGTCGAGCGGCCCCTACGCCCTCATCACCATGACGAGTGCGCTCGAGAAGACGCTGCGCACAATCGAGAGAGGTCGCTCACCGCTCGACGGCATCGAGCTGGGCATCGCACCCGGCGGCCGCACGACGCTCGGCGTCTACCCCTACCTCGCAAAAGACGTCGTGCTGCAGGGCTATTCGGCGAAGCTGTGGCTGCGCCCCGGGGTCTCGCTCGAGCAGGCTCGACGCGGTGTGGCTCGCGCGATTCGCGACACCCACCGAGAGCCCCGCGTCACGCTCGTGCTCGGCGCCGGCAACATCACGGGCATCCCCGCCCTCGACGTTCTCACCGCGCTCTATCAAGAGGCCTCCGCGGCAATCGTCAAACTCAACCCGGTCAACGCCGCCGTCGGCGAAGCCATGGCGGCCGCGTTCGCGCCGCTCATCGAGCGGGGCTTCGTCGCGATCACCGAGGGAGACCGCGACCTGGGCGAGGCACTCATCGCGCACGACACGGTGGATGCTGTGCACATCACCGGCAGCCGTCACAGCCATGACGCCATCGTGTGGGGTGCTGACGACCAGGCAGCCGCGCGCCGCGCCGCCGGCGAGCCGGTGCTGCGCAAGCCGATCACGAGCGAGCTCGGCGGTGTCGGCCCGGTCATCGTCGTGCCCGACGAAGGCTGGAGCGCCGAGAACATCGAGGCTGTCGCGCGCGACCTGGCGACGCAGCGCCTGCACAACAGCGGCTTCAACTGCATCGCCACGCAGATCGTCGTCATTCCTGAGGCGTGGCAGCACGCCGACCGGTTCGTCGCCGCGCTGCAGCAGCAGATCGCCGATGCCCCCGTGCGGCCCGCCTACTATCCGGGTGCGTCGAGCCGTCAGCTCGCCGCCATCACGGTGCACCCCGACGCGGCCGTGCTCGGCGGCGACCCGAACTGCCCGCGCACGCTCATCGATCACCTCGACCCCGAACGCAACGACGAGCACCTTTTCACCGTCGAGGCGTTCGCGCCGGTGATCGGCATCGTGCGGCTGCCGGGCTCGCGCGAACCCGGGGTCTACCTCGACGAGGCCGTGCGGTTCTGCAACGAGAAGCTCGAGGGCACTCTCGGGGCTGGCATCAGCATCCACCCGACGACGATCGAGGCGCTCGGCGAGCGGTTCGACCGCGCCGTCGCCGACCTGCACTACGGCACGATCACCCTCAACTCGTGGGTCGGGCCCGTGTTCGGCATGCCAGCCGGCTCGTGGGGCGCCTACCCGGGCGGCACGCTCGACGACGTCGGCAGCGGCATCGGCGTCGTGCACAACGCGCTGCTGCTCGACCCGGCACACATCGAACGCACCGTGGGCGAGGGGCCGTGGGTGAAGACTCCCACTCCGCTCTGGTACGTCGACAACCGCACCTCGCACGTCACCGCTCGGCGGCTCACTCGCTTCGCGGGCATCGACTCGTGGCCGATCGCGGCGCCCCTCGGTGCCGCGGCGCTCGTCAGTTACCAGCAGGGCTGAGCATGACCGCGCGAGAGCCCGTCAGCGTCGATGTGCTCGTGGTGGGTTCAGGCTTCGGCGGCTCGGTCGCCGCCCTGCGCCTCGTCGAGAAGGGCTACTCGGTCGCCGTGCTCGAAGCCGGTCGCCGCTTCGCCGACGACGAGTTCGCGCGCACCTCGTGGAACCTCCGCAAGTTCTTCTGGGCCCCCGTGCTCGGGTGCTTCGGCATTCAGCGCATCCACCTGCTCGACGACGTCATGATTCTCGCGGGGGCCGGCGTCGGCGGCGGCTCGCTCGTCTACGCGAACACGCTCTATCGGCCGGCGAACGATGCCTTCTTCCGCGATCGGCAGTGGGCGCACATTACCGACTGGAAGGCCGAGCTCGACGCGCATTACGACCAGGCTTCGCGCATGCTCGGGGTTGCTCAAAACCCCACGCTGACCCCCGCCGACGAGATCATGCAGCAGGTCGCCGCCGACCTCGGCGTCGCCGACACGTTTCACCTCACGCCCGTCGGGGTCTACTTCGGTGAGGGTGCGGGCGTCGAACGCCCCGACCCCTACTTCGGTGGCGTCGGCCCCGCGCGCACCGGCTGTCGTGAGTGCGGCGAGTGCATGACGGGGTGCCGCCACAACGCCAAGAACACCCTCGTGAAGAACTATCTGCACCTCGCCGAGAGTGCCGGCGCCAAGGTGCACCCCCTGACAACGGTCACGCGAGTCGAGCCGCTTCTGGGCAAATCTGCCGCAAATGGGCTCGACGACTCGAGCAGAGCGCCCATTTGGGGCAGATCTGCCACTGTGCCGGGGCACGGCGGCGGGTACCTTGTCACGGCGCGAACCACGGGAAGGGGCGCGCGCACAGAGCGGCAGTGGGTGGCGCAGCATGTTGTTGTCGCCGCGGGAGCGTGGGGCACGCAGCAGTTGCTGCACCGCATGAAGGCCGAGGGGCATCTGCCGGGCATCTCCGACCGGTTGGGTGAGCTCACGCGCACGAATTCCGAGGCCCTCGGCGGAGCATCCACCGCCCTGCGCTACTCGCGCGGGGTCGACCTGACTCGAGGCGTCGCGATCACGTCGTCGATTCACCCCGACGATCACACGCACATCGAGCCCTGCCGCTACGGCCACGGCTCGAACGCCCTCGCCCTGCTCGCCACGCTCGCGGTGCCCGGCGGTGGCCGCACCCCGCGCTGGTTGCTGTGGATCGGCCAGCTGCTGCGCCACCCCGCCCGGGTCGCCTCGATGGTCTTCGGCATCGGCAGTTGGAGCCGCCGCACCATCGTGGGCCTCGTCATGCAGAATCGCGACAACTCGCTCACGGTGCGCGCCGGCCGTGGGCCCTTCGGTGGCTTCCGGCTGCGGTCGAGCCAAGGGCACGGCGAGCCGAACCCCACCTTCATTCCCGAGGCGAACGAGGCCTACGGCCTCATGGCGAAGCACATGAACGGCTTCGCACAATCGGGCATCAGCGAAGTCTTCGACGTGCCCATGACCGCGCACTTTCTCGGCGGCTGCCCCATTGGCGACTCGGCCGACACCGGCGTCGTCGACCCCTACCACCGCGTCTTCGGCCACGAGGGCCTGCACGTCGTCGACGGGGCGGCCATCTCGGCCAACCTCGGTGTCAACCCGTCACTCACGATCACCGCGCAAGCGGAGCGCGCGTTCTCGCTCTGGCCGAATCGCGGCGACGTGGATGCTCGCCCCCCGCTCGGCGCGGCCTACGAGCAGCTCGCTCCCATCGCCCCGCGGTCGCCCGTGGTGCCGGCCGGAGCGCCCGGCGAGCTGCGCGTCAGCCTCGGGCTACCGCGGCTGCGCCCGGAAGCCGCGCAACCGTAGCGAGTTCGTCACGACGAACACGCTCGAGAACGCCATCGCGAGCCCCGCGAGCAACGGGTTGAGCAGGCCCAGCATGGCGATCGGCACGGCGGCGACGTTGTAGGCGAAAGCCCAGAACAGGTTGCCGATGATCGTGCGGTAGGTGCGTCGCGCGAGCCGCAGCCCATCGACGACGACGAGCGGATCACCCGACACGATGGTCAGGTCGCTCGCCGCCATGGCCGCATCGGTGCCGCCGCCCATCGCGAGGCCGAGGTCAGCCGCGGCGAGCGCCGCCGCGTCGTTGACGCCGTCGCCCACCATCGCCACGATCGCGCCATCAGCTTGCAGAGCGCGAATCACGTCGAGCTTGCCCGCCGGGGTCACCCCCGCACGCACGTCGTCGATGCCGAGCTCGGCGGCCACGGCCGCCGCTGCTCCCGCGTTGTCGCCGGTCAGCAGCACGGGTCGCAGCCCGAGCTCACGCAGTCGGTCGAGTGCGAGCGCGGCCGTCGGCTTGAGCGTGTCGGCGAGCGCGATGACGCCGGATGCTGCGCCATCGATCGCGACCACCACCGCCGTGCGGCCCTCGTTCTCGAGCCGCGCGACGGCGTCGGTGAGCGTGGCGCCGACCGGCACGCTCCACGACTCGGTGAGCCAGGTGGCACGACCGATCGCGAGCGCGTGACCGTCGACGACCGCCGTCACGCCAGCGCCAGCGTGCGCTTCGAAGCTCTCGGCGGAAGGCAGTGCCGCGGCACCGTCAGAGCGGGCGTGGTCGACGATCGCCCGGGCGAGCGGATGCTCTGACCCGTGTTCGGCGGCACCGGCGAGTGCGAGCATCCACTGCTCGTCTACTCCCTCGGCGGCGACCACGTCGACGACCGAGAGTCGGCCTTCGGTGAGGGTGCCGGTCTTGTCGAGCACGATCGTGTCGACGCGACGCGTGCGCTCGAGCACCTGCGGGCCTTTGATGAGAATGCCGAGCTGCGATCCGCGCCCGGTGCCCACGAGAATCGCGGTCGGCGTCGCGAGGCCGAGCGCGCAGGG
>SXMH01000074.1 GCA_005777405.1 Actinomycetota bacterium | reverse complement strand
GCTGCTTCCGGGGCCGGAGCCGGCTCGGCAGGTGCTTCCGCAGGAGCAGGCTCGGCCGCGGGCGGCTCTGCTGCGGACACCTCTGCCGCGGGCGCCTCGCCAGCGGGGGCGGCGGCGCCGCCGCCGTCGCCGATGCGCACGAGCGCGGTTCCGACCTCAACGGTCTCATCGTCGGCCACGAGGATCTCTTCGATCACTCCCGCGATCGGAGACGGGATCTCGGGGTCGACCTTGGCGGTCGAGACCTCGAGCAGAGGCTCGTCGACCTCGACACGATCTCCGACGTTCTTCAGCCATCGGGTGACCGTTCCCTCGGTGACGCTCTCGCCGAGCGCCGGGAGGTTGACGGATTCGCTCATCAGTGTTGCTCCTTCGAAGCCTTCATTGTCGTTTCAGCCTAGTTCGTTGCTATCAGGGTCACATGGCGTGCAGCGGTCGGCCCGCGAGAGCGAGGAACGCCTCGCCGAGAGCTTCGTTCTGCGTGGGGTGCGCGTGCAAAAGCGGGGCGACGTCTTCGGGGTGCGCATCCCAGTTGACCGCGAGCTGTGCTTCGCCGATGAGTTCGCCGACGCGCGCGCCGATCATGTGCACGCCGACCACCGGGCCGTCCTTGACGCGGATCACCTTGATCGAACCGGCGGTCTCTAGAATGTGACTCTTGCCGTTGCCCGCGAGGTTGTAGTCGTAACTCGAGATGGCGTCGTCGCCGTACTGAGCCTTCGCCTTCGCCTCGGTGAGGCCGACGGATGCCACCTCGGGTTCGCTGTAGGTCACCTTCGGAATGTTGACGTCGTTGATGACGACCGGGTTGAGACCGGCGATCTCCTCAGCGACGAAGATGCCCTGCTGGAAGCCGCGGTGGGCGAGCTGCACTCCCGGGACGATGTCGCCCACGGCAAAGACGCCAGGCACATTCGTGCGCAGTCGCTCGTCGGTGATCACGAAGCCGCGGTCGATCGTGACCCCGACTTCTTCGAAGCCCATGTTGGCGGTGGCGGGGCCGCGGCCCACGGCGACGAGCAAGAGGTCTGCCTCGATGGTCGCGCCGTTCTCGAGGGTGACGACGACGCCCTGGTCGCTCTGCGTCACGCTCTGGAAGCGGACACCCAGTGTGAACTCGATGCCGCGCTTGCGGAATGCGCGCTCGAACTGCTTCGAGATCGACTCTTCCTCGGCGGGCACGAGGTGCGGCAGCGCCTCGATGATGTGCACCTCGGCACCCCAAGAACGCCACACGCTCGCGAACTCGACGCCGATGACGCCGCCGCCGAGCACAGCGACCTTGCGAGGCACAAAGTCAAGCGTGAGCGCCTGCTCAGAGGTGATGACGCGTCCGCCGATCTCAAGACCGGGGAGCGTACGGGAGTACGAGCCGGTCGCGAGCACGACGTTCTTGCCCGTGATGGTCTGGTCGCCGACCTGCACGGTCGTGGGCGACGTCAGCCGACCTTCGCCCTCGATCGTCGTGATGCCGCGCGCCTTGATGAGGCCCTGCAGACCCTTGTACTTCGAGGCGATGATGCCGTCTTTGTAAGCATTGACGGCCGGCACATCGATGCCCTCGAGCGTGGCCTTGACGCCGAACTTCTCAGAGTCACGAGCGGCGTCGGCAACCTCGGCGGCGTGCAGCAGGGCTTTGGTCGGAATGCAGCCGACGTGCAGGCAAGTACCGCCCACCTTGGCCTTTTCGATGAGGCCGACGCTCATGCCGAGTTGGCTGGCACGCAAAGCTGCGGCGTAACCGCCGCTGCCGGCACCGAGAATGACGAGGTCGAAGGTCTGCTCTGACACCGGCAGTGACTCCCATATCTGTTGAGGATGGTCGGTCGTGCTGGGGCCGACGTCGAGGTGGCGGGTCGACCCGGGGGACGCGTCTGTCGCGCGTTCGCTGTCGAGCCTACTACTCGGTGGCGAAGCCTTCTGCGAGCGCGATGAGTGTGCGCACCATGACGCCTGACGCTCCCTTGGGCGTGTAGCCGAAGGGCGAGCCACTGTTGTTGGCGGGTCCAGCGATGTCGAGGTGGGCCCACCGGATGCGCGGAGCATCCGCCTCGTCGCTGCGGCGACCGACGAACTCGCGCAAGAACACCGCGGCCAGAAGCATGCCAGCAGCCGTGTTGCCGGGCTTGGCGTTCGCGATGTCGGCAACGTCGGTGGTCAAGAGCGCCCGCAGCTCGGCGGGCAGCGGCATGGGCCAGACCAGTTCACCGCTCTCGGCGGCCGCGGTGCGCACTCGATCGATGATCTCGTCGTCGCCCATGAGCCCGGCGTAACGCTCGCCGAGCGCCACACGGGCGGCTCCGGTCAATGTCGCCACATCGACGATGGCATCGGGGCGTTCTTCGCTGGCGGCAACGATCGCGTCGGCGAGCACCAGTCGACCCTCGGCGTCAGTGTTGAGCACTTCGACCGTTCCTCCGCCGCGCATCGTCAAGACGTCGTTGGGGCGCAACGCCGTGCCTGACGGCAGGTTCTCGGCGATGGGCAGCCATGCCGTCACCTTCACGGGCATCGCGAGTCGCGCGATCGCGACTGTCGCCGCAAGCACGGTGGCGGCGCCGGTCATGTCGTACTTCATACCCACCATCGAGCCCGCCGGTTTGAGCGAGAGTCCGCCGGAATCGAAGGTGATGCCCTTGCCGACGAGCGCAAGGTGTTGGTCACCGCCTCCGTCATA
Organism: Actinomycetota bacterium; assembly: GCA_005777405.1. GTDB lineage: Bacteria > Actinomycetota > Actinomycetes > Actinomycetales > Microbacteriaceae > Microcella. Next base: position 4,087 of record SXMH01000074.1, on the reverse strand, counting down.
CCGCAGCACGACGAGCCGTGGCGGTCGAGCCGAGCCCTGACCCACCCCGAGAATGCCGCCATAACCGCCCTGCTCGAGCTCGAGTTCGGTGAGCACGTCGATGGTGATCGGAAGGCCTTCGGCGGCCGCTTCCGCCCGAGCAGCGAGGTCGGACGGGCCCAGAAGATTCGGGGGAGTCGTCACGAGATCGCGCACGAGGGCCACGGCCTCAGCGCTCGCTCGCGCACGCTCGACCGCGGCGGTGGTGGTCGTGGCGTCGAGAAGCTCAATCTCTCTGACGCCGGCTGAGGCGCTCGGTCGGCCACCGTAGCGGTAGGCACCGAGTGCGGCGCCCTCCAGCACGGCTTGCGCGTCGGCCTCGGAGGTGACCGGCAGCGCGAGAGCGACACGATCGACGGAGCCGCACGCGCGCGCGGCAGCTCCTGCGGCCAGGCGCAAAATGTCGGGGTGGCGGTCTCCACGCCCCAGGCCGACCGCCACGATGCTGGCAGCTCGCACTCCCGCCGGTGCCACGTGGCGGCTGGTCTCCTCGAGGCTTCCCGTGTGACCAGCAGCGGCGAGTCCTGCAGCCCATTCCTCGAGCGCCGTGCCCAGCGCACCGACGGCACGAACACCGCCGTCGGGGGCCGGCTCGATGGCCACCACGAGCACATCGGCCTCGACGTCGAGTGGGCTGGACGGGTTGACGGCGAGCGAAGGCACGGGCATCCCCCCAATCTAATCGGGGCATGTTCGCTCTCAGCACCGCGCAGGACGCCAGGGCGGACGCGCGGGCCGACCTAGCATGGAAGCATGCGTGATCCGGCCGAGCTCTACTCCCTGCGTCCGGCGGGGGAGGACACCCCCCGAGGGTTGCCCCTCGTGGTGGGACTCACGGGGTTCGTCGATGCAGGCGGCGCTGTCGCGCAAGTCTCCGAGTACCTGCTCGACGAGCTGGACCACACCGAGATCGCTGTCTTCGACAACGATGCGCTGCTCGACTATCGCGCCCGACGGCCCATCATGGTCTTCGAGGAGACGCGAATCACCGAATACCGTCGGCCGTCACTCGCTTTGCGGTTGGCGCGCGACGAACTCGGTGCGCCCTTCCTGCTCTTGACGGGGTACGAGCCCGACTTTCGTTGGGAGCAGTTCGTCGCGGCCGTGCAGCAACTCATCGAACGCTTCGAGGTGTCGTCGACGACGTGGGTGCACGCGATTCCCATGCCCGTTCCGCACACGCGCGCGATCGGCGTCACGGTGAGCGGCAATCGTGACGAACTCATTGATGCGCTGTCGGTATGGCGACCGAGCACGCAAGTGCCCGGCAACGTGCTGCATCTTCTCGAGCATGAACTGCACGCGAGCGACCATTCGGTCGCGGGGTTCGTCTTGCTCGTTCCGCACTACCTCGCCGACACCGAGTTCCCTTCCGTCGCCGTCACGGCACTCGAGAGCATCACTGCAGCAACGGGCCTCTTGTTTCCCACCGACCAATTGCGGGAAGAAGGTCGCGACTTTCTCGGGCGCATCGAAGAGCAAGTCGAAGGCAATAGCGAACTCGCCCGACTCGTCGGCACGCTCGAGGAGCGCCACGACAGCTATATGCAAGACAATCCGTTGCCCTCGCCGCTCGCCGGCGAAGACGGCGAGCTCCCCAGTGCCGACTCGATCGCGGCCGAGCTCGAGCAATTCCTGGCGCACCGTCGCGGCACAGACGGTACGACCGCGGCCGAATAGTCGCTACTCACCATCAGGCGGCTGACGAAGCGAGCGCCGCGGAGGGTGCGGCTTAGGCTGTCACCGTGGACTCTCGGCGCGCCTATGTCGTGCTCGCCGTCGCGTGCGCCGCCTACATCGTGGCGATTCTGCAGCGGACGAGTTTGGGTGTTGCTGGGGTGCTCGCGACGGAGCGATTCGGCATCGACGCCACCGCGCTCTCCGCTCTCGCGGTCGTGCAATTGGTCGTCTACGCACTGCTGCAGATTCCGGTGGGCGTGCTCGTCGATCGCTTCGGGTCCCGCGCGCTCATCGCCCTCGGAGCGGCACTGATGGCGATCGGGCAACTTGCACTCGCCTGGGCGCCGGAATTCTGGGTCGCTCTCGTCGGCAGGGCGTTCGTCGGCGCGGGAGATGCGATGACCTTTGTCTCGGTGCTGCGACTGCTCGGTCACTGGTTCACGCCGCGCCGACTGCCGCAACTCTCGCAATGGGTCGCGACCCTTGGCCAGAGCGGTCAGCTGCTGTCGGCCATCCCTTTCGCCGCCGTGCTGCAGCTCTCCGGATGGACCGCAGCCTTCTCGACCGCTGCCGCGCTCTCGATCGTCGCGGTCTGCGCCGTGCTCGCGACCGTGCGTGACGCGCCTGACGACGCGCAGGCCGTGCGCGCGACCTCGGTGCGCGAGTCGCTCGCACGACTGAGGGCAAGCGTGCGCCACCCCGGAACTCTGCTGGGGTTCTGGGCGCACGCGGCACTGCAGTCGAGCGGCACGACGTTGCTGCTGCTCTGGGGGTTCCCGTTCTTTTCCATCGGTCTCGATTACGGCGCGACAGGTGCGGCGGCGCTCCTCGCGCTCATCGTCGCCACAGGTGCTGTCGTGGGGCCCGTGGTCGGGCTGCTCTCGGCACGCTTTCCTTTCCGGCGCTCGAACCTCGTGCTGCTCATCGTCGCGGCGATGGGTGCGAGCTGGGCGGTGCTCTTGCTGTGGCCGGGCATCCCGCCGCTGCCCGTGGTGATCGCGATGGTTGTCTGCGTTGCCATCGGAGGCCCCGGCTCGCTCATCGGCTTCGACTTCGCTCGCACCTTCAATCCGCCCGATCGGCACGGTTCGGCGACGGGCTTCGTCAATACGGGCGGATTCATGGTGGCGGTGACGCTCATGCTTGCCATCGGACTGCTGCTCGACGTGCAGTCGCCGGGAACTGACCCATCGACGCTCTACGCCTGGGAGCACTGGCGTTGGGCGTTCGCTGCGCAGTTCCCGATCGTCGGAGCGGCCGTCGTCGCCCTCGTGCTGACGCGGCGCAGAACGCGACGGCGGTTGTTCGCCGACGAAGGCATTTCGGTCGCCCCGCTGTGGGTCGCGGTCATGCGACGGTGGCGTCGTTCTCGGTAGACGCGCCGTCATTGCGCAGGTTCGCTCTGCGCGCACCTGCACCTGACTCCCGGTACGGCGTGGCATACTGGAAGTTCACGACCCGGTCGGTCGCGAGCATGACGCAACTGTTCCACTGTTGTTTCATGCTGATCGCGACTTGACATGGGTCTTTGTACTGCCCGCAGAACGCGAAAGAGGGGCCCCATGGCTGCCCGAGCGACCACCACGACCACGGCCGAGAAGAAGGCCGCTGCGGCCACCACCGCGCCCGCGGCAAAGAAGGCGGCCGCCTCGAAGGGCGAGTCTTCGGCGACGGCCAAGGCTCCCGCGGCGAAGGCGCCGGCGAAGCCGCCTGCGGCGAAGACCGCCGCAGCGAAGACTCCCGCTGCCAAGTCCTCCGGCACGACGACCGCGACGAAGCGCCCCGCCGCCAAGAAGGCGACTTCCGCTGCTGGCGCGGCCGCAGATGGAGATGACGAGCCCGAGGATGTCGACGCGACCGACGAAGTCGAGGTTGCTGATGACGTGGTCGTCGCCGACACGAGTGGCGACGAGGCTTCTGGCGATGCGGCCGACGACGCTGACGACGCCGACGACGACAGCGATGACGAGAGCGACACCGGTTCGGCTGGTCCCCTTCCGACCGGTGCCATCGTGCTCTCGAACACCGACGACGATGAGGTGCCGGTCTATTCCTCGACCATCACGGGTGCCACCGCAGACCCGGTCAAGGACTACCTCCAGCAGATCGGCAAGGTTCCTCTTCTCAACGCCGCCGAAGAGGTCGAACTCGCCATGCGCATCGAGGCGGGCCTCTTCGCCGAAGAGAAGCTGTCGCAACTGAGCGACAAAGAGAAGCGCACGGCGCTCGGTCGCGACCTGGGCTGGGTCGCGCGCGACGGTCAGCGGGCGAAGAACCACCTGCTCGGAGCCAACCTTCGACTCGTGGTGTCCCTTGCCAAGCGCTACACAGGGCGCGGCATGCAGTTCCTCGACCTCATTCAAGAGGG
>SXMH01000073.1 GCA_005777405.1 Actinomycetota bacterium | reverse complement strand
TTGCCCGAGCGCTCGCCGTTTCCGAAAAGGCAGCCTTCGATGCGGTCAGCGCCCGCCATGTAGCCGAGTTCGGCGGCGGCGACCGCCGTGCCGCGGTCGTTGTGGGGGTGCAAGCTGAGGATGACCGAGTCGCGCCGCGCGAGGTGGCGGTTCATCCACTCGATCGAGTCGGCGTAGACGTTGGGCGAGGCCATCTCGACCGTGGCCGGCAGGTTGATAATGAGCTGGCGGTCGGGCGTCGGCGCGATCTGCTCGATCACCGCGTTGCAGATGTCGAGCGCCGTCTCGAGCTCGGTGCCGGTGTAGCTCTCGGGGCTGTACTCGTAGAACACCTCGGTCTCAGGAACCGTCGCCTCGTACTGCTGGCACCAGCGAGCGCCCTGCAGCGCGATCTCTTTCACACCCTCAACATCAGTGCGGAAGACGACGTCGCGCTGCAGCGCGCTCGTCGAGTTGTAGAAGTGCACGATCGCGCGCTTGGCGCCCTTGATCGACTCGTAGGTGCGCGCGATCAGGTGCTCGCGCGATTGCGTCAGCACCTGAATCGTCACGTCGTCAGGAATGAGATCGCCCTCGATGAGGCTGCGCACGAAGTCGAAGTCGGTCTGGCTCGCGCTCGGAAAGCCAACCTCGATCTCTTTGAAGCCCATCGAGACGAGAAGATCGAACATGATGCTCTTGCGCTCTGGGCTCATCGGGTCGATGAGGGCCTGATTGCCATCGCGAAGGTCGACGGCGCACCAGCGGGGAGCCTGCGTGATGCGCTTGGTCGGCCACGTGCGGTCGGGCAGATCGACGGCGAATTGCTCGTGGTAGGGCTGGTACTTGTGAATCGGCATGCCCGAGGGCTGCTGGCGGTTCTCCATGAGGTGCTCCTGCGGTTCGTTGGTCTGGGTTTTCAGCCGACGACGAACTCCGCGACGAGGGAGGCTGTGGAACTAAGCCTCGTCGCGGCAGCGAAGAAGGAGCTGACCGAACACGATGTCAGGGTACACCCGCGCCCGTTGCGCCCGCCAACCCGCCGTTGCGCGGCTGAGACGCAGAGCGCAGGTACTGCGAGCATCCCCGCCCAGCATCGCCCTTGTGTCGTCAGTTCGCGTCGCCTCGCCTGCCGGAAGCGACGCGAAGTGACGACACCTGGGCTGGGGGTGGATGCTCGCAGTGCGACTTGGGGATGAAAAGGCTCCTCCGCTCGGGTGAGCGGCGCGAGTTTCGCTCGGCTGCGGGCCGTGCGCGCCGTAGCGTGGCGCACATGTTCGATCGACTCATCACGTGGTTCACGCCCGAGCGCCGTGCGCGCATCGCCTTCCCGCTGGAGATTGCGCTCGGTGCGTGGCTCGCCATCGCGGTGCTGCTCAACCAGCAGTGGTGGGGCGGCACGGGGCACGCTCTCCTCAACATCGTGATCGCCTGCAGCATCGGCGCGTCGGTGGCTGTGCACCGAGTCAAGCCGCACCTCGCGATGATCGGACTTGGCGCAACGGCTCTCTTCAGCCTCGGGGCCATTGTCATCGTGGGCGCCAGTGTCATGCCGTTCACGTATCTCGGCGCGGCCATCGTCGTCTTCGGCGGGGCCGCTTACGGCGAGCCCATCGTGCGACGCGTGGCCTTCATCTCATCGCTGCTGGCCATCGCCATCGCTTTCAGCAATTTCGTGCTGAGCGCGGGCTCGTTCTACGGGTGGGGCGCTGGCTACCTTCTCGGGCAAGGCGTGTATTTCCTGCTCATCAGCGTTGTCGTGGCGTTGCCGTGGGTGCTCGGCGAGCTCGTGCGCAGCATCCGGAATCGGCGTCAGCTCAGCGCGACCGTCGCCACCGTCAGCACGCAGCGTGACGAAGCCCTCACGCGCGCCGACGTCGCCGCCGAGCGCACGCGGGTCGCGCGCGACGTGCACGACATCGTCGCCCACTCGCTCACGGTTGTCATCGCGCAGGCCGACGGGGCGCGGTACGCGACGGCGGGCGACTCCCCCGCGGCGGCTGATGCCTTCGAGACGATCGCGCAGACCGCGCGGGATGCCCTCGCCGACGTGCGCGTGCTGCTCACCGAGCTGCGCCACACGCAAGAGGCGGGCCCGCAGCCGGGTCTCGCCGACCTCGACGCCCTGCTATCGGCGATGCGCGACTCTGGCCTCGCGCTCGACGTGCGTGAGTTCGGCGACCGCGGGCGCCTGACCGAGGCGCGCGAGCTTGCGCTCTACCGCATCGTGCAGGAATCGCTCACGAACGCACTGCGCCACGGCGACGGTGCTGCGACCCTCGAACTCGAGTGGGGCGAGCACGCGGTCGACCTCGTCGTCACCAACACGGCCGCCGACTCGACGCCCGAAGGTGCGGAACGTGGACACGGCATCGACGGGATGCGCGAGCGAGCATCCCTCGCCGGTGGCGAGTTGAGCGTGCACGAGGGTGCGGTGTTCCGCGTGCGGGCCCGCCTGCCACTCGAGCCCGCTCTGACCGCGGCGGAGTCGAGCGAACCGAGCACTGAAACTCACGAGACGGCGACGGCGACGGCGACGGTGCCCGCATGACCACGGCCCTCGCTCCCGCACCCGTCGTCGTGATGGTGAGCCTCGTCACGGTGCCGCGTCGCCCCACCCACCCCGCGACGCTGCCGTGGAGCACCGCGTGAGCGCCGCAGCTGTCATCCGCGTGCTGCTCGTCGATGACCAGCCGCTCTTCCGCCGTGGCGTGCGCATGCTCGTCGATTCGCAGTCCGACCTCACCGTGGTCGGTGAGGCCGGCGACGGCGCGGAAGCCGTCTCGGTCGCTGCCGAGCAACTGCCCGACGTCGTGCTCATGGACATCCGGATGCCCCGCGCCGACGGCATCGCGGGAACGGCCGGCATCCTGCAGGCAGCCGCCGAGGCGAACCGCACGCCGCCGCGCGTGATCGTGCTGACCACCTTCGATCTCGACGATGCCGCTCTGCGCGCGATCCGCGCGGGCGCGAGTGGATTCCTGCTGAAAGACGCCGAGCCCGAGTTTCTGCTCGCCGCCATCCGTGCGGTTCACGGCGGTCACGCGGTCGTCGCTCCCGGCGCGATCAGTGATCTTCTCGACCACGTGGATGCTCGCACGGCCCCGCTTCCCCCGGCAGGCTCGGCGGCGCACGACGCGGCGCTGCCCGAACTCAGCAAGCGCGAGCGCGAGATCTTCGCCGCCGTCGCCGAGGGGTTGAGCAATGCTGAGATCGCCGCGCGCGAGTTTGTCAGTGAGGCCACCGTCAAGTCGCACGTCGGCCGCATCCTCGCCAAGCTCGGCTTGAGAGATCGCGTGCAAGTGGTGCTCTACGCCCACGACCGCGGGCTGCTGCCCCGACGCTGATGTCGCAAGCGCCCGGTGGTCGACTCGACGCGCCGAGCGAGGCGCATCACGGTGGCGTGTCGGGCGCGTTGACCGGGGTGATGCGACATTGCGGCGACCGACTACTCAGAAGCCGAGGCGGCCCAACTGCTTGGGGTCGCGCTGCCACTCTTTGGCAACTTTGACGTGCAGCTTGAGAAAGACGCGGCGACCCAGCAGTTGCTCGATCTCGAGGCGAGCGCGAGTGCCCACCTCGGTCAGCCGCGAGCCCTTGTGGCCGATGATGATGCCCTTCTGGCTGTCGCGCTCGACCCACACGTTGGCGAAGATGTCGAGCACGCCTCCGGGTGAGCGTTCGCTCATCTCGTCGACCGTCACGGCGAGCGAGTGCGGCAGTTCGTCGCTCACGCCTTCGAGCGCGGCTTCACGGATGAGCTCAGCGACGCGGTCATCCTCCGATTCATCGGTCACGGCATCGTGCTCGTAGAGCGCCGGCGATTCGGGCATGAGACCGATGAGCTGCTCGGCAAGCAGGTCGACCTGCTCCCCGGTCACCGCGGAGAGCGGAATGACGAGGTCCCACTCGCGCAGCTCTGACACGGCAAGCAACTGTTCAGCGACACGCGTGGATCCCGCAGCATCAGTCTTCGTCACGATCGCGACCTTGCGAGTGCGCGGAAAGCTCTCGAGTTGCTCGTTGATGAAGCGGTCGCCCGGACCGATCGGCTCGTTCGCGGGTACACAGAAGCCGATGACGTCGACGTCGCCGAGGGTGTCTTGCACCACGGCGTTGAGCCGCTCACCGAGCAGCGTGCGGGGCCGGTGCATTCCGGGAGTGTCGACGACGATGAGCTGACCCGACTCGCGGTGCACGATGCCGCGGATGGCGCGGCGCGTGGTCTGCGGCTTCGAACTCGTGATCGCGACCTTCTCGCCGACGAGCGCGTTGGTGAGGGTCGACTTGCCGACGTTCGGGCGACCGACGAAGGTGACGAACCCCGCCCGGTGCTCGCTCACGAGGTGCTTTCGGCCACGGGAGCGCTCGGGGCCGAGGCCGGAGAGCTGGGGGTATCGATGAAGGCGACGCGAGCATCCAACAGAGCCTGATCGGCCTCGACGACGACGGTGATGACACGCTTGCGGCGGCCCTCGGTGCGCTCGGCGGTGAGGTGGAGTCCATCGACCGTCACGGTCGAACCGGTGACGGGCAAGCGACCGAGGTGCTTCGTGAGCAGGCCGCCCACGGTGTCGACGTCGTCGTCGTCGAGCTCGATGCCGAAAAGGTCGCCGAGTTCGTCAACGGGCATGAAGGCACTGACCCGGAAGGTGCGGTCGTCGAGCTGTTCGCTGTCGACCTGCGCGCGGTCGTACTCGTCGCTGATCTCGCCCACGAGCTCTTCGATGAGGTCTTCCATCGTGACAAGACCGGCGATGCCGCCGTACTCGTCGACGACCCGCGCGAGGTGGTTCGACTCGAGCTGCAGTTGCCGCAGGGCGTCGTCGGCCTTCTTCGATTCGGGCAGGAAGAGTGCGGGCTTCGCGAGCTCGTCGACGAGCGCTGTCGCCGCGACCTTCGGCTTCTCGAACGTCAATCGCGCAGCATCGCGCAGGTAGACGACACCGAGCACCTCGTCGGTGCTCTCGCCCACGAGTGGGGCGCGGGAGATGCCGCGGCCCAAGAAGAGTGCCATCGCCTCCGCGACCGTCGAGCCCTGCTCGAGCACGACCATCTCGGTGCGCGCCACCATGACCTCGCGCACGATCGTGTCGTTGAACTCGAAGATCGAGTGGATGAGTTCGCGGTCTTCTTCCTCGAGCACGTCGAGCTCGGTGGCCTCGTCGACCATGCTCAGCAGTTGCTCTTCGCTGGAGAAGCTCGCGCTCGACGGCCGGCCCGGGGTGACGCGATTGCCGAGAGCGACGAGCGCGTCGGCGAGCGGACCAGTGATGATGCGCACCCCACGGACGAGCCAATCGGTGCGCGCGAGCATGGCACGCGGGTGGGCTCGACCAACCGATCGTGGGCTCGACCCCACGAGAATGAACGAGACGCCGATCATGATGCCGGCGCTGATGAGCAGCACCCACCACCAGTCGTCGAGCAGTGTCTCGAAAGCGAGGGTGACGAGCACGGCGGCGATGGTCTCGGCGACGATGCGCAAGAAGTTGAGCGCGTTGACATGCGCTCCGACATCGGCGGCGACCTTGTGCAGCCGCTCGGGCCGCCTCTGCTTCGCAGCGATGTCGACGAGCTCGATGCGGCTGACGACTCCGAGTGCGGCGTCGATCGAGGCGAGCAGGCCGCCGAGCGCGACGAGCAGCAGGGCGACGACGAAGAAGATGGCGGCAAGCGTCATCGTTGGCGCTCCGCGAGCGAGAAGCCCACGAGAATGTCGCGCTGAATGCCGAACATCTCGCGCTCGTCATCGGGTTCAGCGTGGTCGAACCCGAGCAGGTGCAGCAGGCCGTGCGTGGTCAGCAGCAGCAGCTCGTCCTGCGTCGAGTGACCCGCCGCTTCGGCTTGCACGATCGCCACCTGGGGGCAAAGCACGATGTCGCCGAGCAGCCCGGGCGGAGTCGGCTCGTCGTCGCTGCCGGGGCGCAGCTCGTCCATCGGGAAGCTCAAGACGTCGGTCGGACCGGGCTCGTCCATCCACTGCAGGTGCAGCTGTTCCATCGCGCCTTCATCGACGAGTTGAATGGCGACCTCGGCATCACGGTGCACGTTGAGGTGATCGAAGGCGTGCAGCGTCAGCCGCTGCAGCGTTGCCTCGTCGACCTCGACGCCCGATTCGTTGTTGATCTCGACGGCCACGTCAGCGTCCTCCTGCTCCGGGACGGGGGCGGCGCGTGATGCGATCGCGCGGGATGCCCTTCCGTCGGTCTGCGCGGTTCGCGCCGTCTGACTGCTCATCGAAGCGTTCCTCGCCGTGCTCCCGCGCATAGGCGCGAGCCTGACGCTCGGCGTCGTACTTCGTGTACGCGTCGACGATGCGGCCGACGAGCGAGTGCCGCACCACGTCGTCAGAGGTCAAGCGGGCGAAGTGAATGTCATCGACGTCGCCCAGCACGGTGGTC
>SXMH01000072.1 GCA_005777405.1 Actinomycetota bacterium | reverse complement strand
GTGCTCTTGCCCGAGCCCGAGGGCCCGAGAATGGCGAGGCACTCGCCGGCAGCGACGTCGAACGACACCGCGTTGAGGGCGGGGGAGGCAGCGCCGGCGAACGTCTTCGTGACGGCGTCGAGGGCGAGAGAGGCGCTCACGGTGAGCCTTTCGGTGATCGGCTCGCAGTCGGGCCGTTGAGGAAGTGGGCGGTGGGGTAGCGACGCCCGAAGCGCCCGAGGGCGAGCAAGAGCACGAGGGGTGGAACGATCGCGCTCACCGAGAGCACGGCGATCACTGCGTCATTGCCGACTCCCGCCGCGAACGATGCCACGAGTAAGGGCAGCGTCACGATCGTGCCGCCGCCGACGAGCACGGTGATGACATAGTCGCTCCACCCCACAAGAAAGGCGAGAAAGGCCGACCGGGCGATGCCGGGCACGACGAGCGGAAGGTGCACTCTCCACAGCACGTGCCAGGGCGATGCTCCGAGAGTGCGGGCTTCTTCTTCATAGGCGAGGTCGTGCGCGGCGTAGGCGACCCGCATCGTGTACACCGTGTACGGCAGTGCGGCGGCGACGAGCAGAATGACCACGCCGACCATGCCGGGCACGCGGGCGCGCAGCAACACGATCGTGAGCCCCATGACGGCGACGAACGCGGGCAGGGCCAGGGGGGCAAGCAGGATGCCGCTCACGAGCCGCGCGGCCGGCACTGCTCCACGGGTGAGCGCCCGGGCAGCCATGGCTCCGAGGGGTGTCGCGATAGCTGCGACGACGAGCCCGAGCAGCAGCGAGCGCCCGAAGGCCGGCAGTGCTCCATTCGCCAACGCCGACGAGACGCCGTCGAACCCCCACTCGGTGGGCAGCACAGCGGGTGCACTCCAGCGATCGGCGAAGAACCACAGCAGCAGCGGTACGAGTGGCAGCGCGAACCACACGGTGAGCAGTGACGCGACGGTGAGGCGCAGCGCGCGGCCGGCGGGGCGCGGCCGCATGAGCCCCCTGCTCGTAACGGTGCCGTCATCGGGCGTGACGCGCTGCCCGTAGGGAATCAGCATGGCCATGGGAGCACCGTCACTTCCACAGCGGCGTGCGCCGCAAGAGGGCCATGCCAAGCGCGACGACGATGAGCGATACGGCGGTCGTGATGACGGCGACGGCGGCTGCCTCGGGTCGAGAGGTCAGCGTGATCGAGTCGAAGAGCCGGAAGGCAAGCACCGGCAGAGGTTCGGGGTAGGGGCGGCCGAGCAGCCACGCCACCTCGTACGAGCCGAAGGTGTAGACGAAGATGATGATCGCGCTGACGATGACGGCGGGTCGAGCGAGCGGAATGACGACGTGCCGCAGTCGTCGTGCTCGGCTCGCGCCGAGCAGTGCGGCGGTCTCGTCGTAGCGCGCGACCCGTGACGACAGCACCGCGGCGACAACGAGGGCGACGAAGGCCGACTCTTTCCACGTGTACTCGAGCACGACGGCGACCCACCAGGGGCCGCCCACGAGGTCGGGCCATTCGGTGCCGGGAATGCCGAGCATCCGAGGAATGATGCCGGCGTCAGAGATCAGGAGGCCGACCGCCGCGGCGCCAATGAGGTGCGGAATCGGGATGGTGAGCGCACTGACTGCTGCCACGATGCGCCCCGTGCGCCGACCCTGCGTGATGATGATCGCGGCGGTGAGTCCGATGACGCATGACAGCACGGTCGAGGCTGTCGCGATCGCGAGCGACAGGCCAAGGCCCGTCAGCAGCTCGTCGGCGTTCGCGGTGTACGCGTCGAGGCTCAGTCGTGCTTCGCCGACGAGCGGCAGCAGTCCGATGCTCTGCACGATGGACATGCCCACTCCGCCGAACACGACGAAGCCCGCGATGAGCACGGCCGGAGCGAGGAGCGCGACCGACACCCATCGTCGGGAGCCCGCAGCACGGGCCCCCGACGAGGGAAAGTCGATCGCGACGATGGTGCAGCGCCCTACTGCGAGAGCACCAGCTGGCGCCAGCCCTCGTCGATCGGCGTCACCCATGCTGCGGCGAGCTCGGGGTTGGCGTTCTCGCTCAGTACGTCGTACGTCGGCACGACGGGCGACGTGGGCAGTGCTTCGAACAGCGCACGCTGCTCGTCGCTCAGCTGATCGAGGTCAAGCACGGTGAACTGCCCCCACACGTCGGGCTCAGCCTTCGCCGCCTGCTGCTCAGCCGAGAGCGAGAGATTCGCGACGACCATGGCGCCGGCCTTGTTGCCCGAGGTCGACGCGAGGCCGAGGAAGCTCGCGTTGCCGACGGTGCCTTCGTCGAGGGTCAGCACCTTCGTGCCGGCAGGGTAGGTGCCGTTCGCGACGAGCTCGGTGAGCGTCGCGGGGCCGTAGGTCATCGTGAAGTCGACCTCGCCGTCAGCGAAGAGCTGGTTGAGCTCGTTGGAGTCCTGCGGGTAGGTCTCTCCGCCGCGCCAGAGGCTCGGCTCGAGATCTTGCAGTTCATCGTAGAGCGCCGGCGTCAGGGCGTCGAAGTCTTCTTGGCTGAACGCGAGCGGCACGTTCTCGTAGCCACCGCTGACGCTGTAGAGCACCTCACGCACGAAGACCGAGCCGGTGAAGTCCGGCGGAGCGGGGTAGGTGAAGCGACCCGGGTTCGCGCGCGCCCAGTCGAGCAGCTCATCGAGTGACGACGGCACGTCGGTGACGGTGTCACTGTTGTAGACGAAGGTGAACTGCGCCTTGTGCCACGGCACTTCGCAGCCGTCGACCGGCGTGCCGAAGTCGTCGAGCAGCAGCGGGTCGGCGGGGTCGGTGAGTGCCATGTTGGGCAGCATCTCGGTCCAGTTGCACTCCCATGCGCCGGCTTCCTTGCCCGTGCCGAAGTTGTTGCCGTTGACCCAGACGAGGTCGACCTCGCCGTTCGTCTCACCGGCCTGCACCTCGCTGAGAATGCGGTTGAGGGCGTCGGGGGTGTCGGCGATCGGCACTTGCTCGAGCGTCACGCCGAGCTCGGCAGCGGCGGGTACGAGCACATCGTTGACGTAGGCGTTGCCCTGTTCGTCACCGCCGTACATCCACAGCTTGACGGTCTGGCCCTGGGCGGCCGCGACCACCTCGTCCCAGGTCTCGTACGACTGGTCGTCGCTCTCGGCAGGAGCCGAACAGGCGGCGAGCGGAATGACGAGACCGAGCGCGATCGCCGCAGCGACCCCCGCTCGGCGAATGGGCTGCTGTGGTGACATCGAGGCTCCTTGATGGGCGCTATGCGCGGGCTATGCAGAATGCGGGATGTGTCGGGTGTCAGTGCGACGGCTCTTAGACTGACGCACCATGAGCCAAGTCGAGCGCCGCGACACGGAAGACGAGTCATCATCGATGTCTCGCACCGCCGTGATCGCGCGCGCGATCGCTCTCGGCCTCTTCGTAGCCGTGGCGGTCGCGGTTGGGGTGCTCGTGCCACTCGATGCTCTCGAGCAGTGGCGCGATACCGTGCTCGATCTCGGGGTGGGTGGTGCGGTGCTCTTCGTGCTGCTCTACGCCGCCATCACGCTGACCCCCGCGCCGAAGAACGTGTTGTCGATCGCGGCCGGGCTCGCCTTCGGTTTCTGGTGGGCCGTGGGTCTCGTCTACGCCGGCGCTCTGCTCGGTGCGGCCCTCGCATTCGTGCTCGGCCGGTGGCTCGGGCGCGAAGCCGTGGAGCGCTTCACCGGATCTCGCGTCGCGCGGCTCGACGAACTGCTGCGTCGTCGGGGTCTTGCCGCCGTGCTCGGTGTGCGACTGATTCCGGTCATCCCGTTCACCGCCATCAACTACGGGGCGGGGCTCACCGCCGTGCGGCGACGCGACTACGCGATCGGCACCGCCCTCGGCATCATTCCCGGCACGGCGGCCTACGTCGCTCTGGGCGCCTTCGGGTTCGAGCTCGAGTGGCCCGCGTGGGTCGCGATCGGTGTGCTCGGAGCACTGACGCTCGCCGGAGCCATCTGGGCGGGCCGTCGGCGCCGAACCTCGTCGAGAGCCGTCAGTGCAGCACGCACGGGCGCCGCCGCCCCCGAGGAGAGTGCCTGATGCTCGATCGCCCTGTGCGCGCCCTCATCGCGCGACCGGTGGATGCCCTCGCGCGCGCCGTCGATCGCCCGGGCATCACCCCCGACGGCCTGACGCTGCTCGGTCTCGCACTCGGTCTCGGCTCTGCGGTCGCCGCCGGTTTTCAGCTGTGGGCGCTCGCGCTCGTGCTGTGGTTGAGCTCGCGCGTGATCGACGGTCTCGACGGTGCGCTCGCCCGACGGCGCAAGGCCGAGGGGCGCGGCGGTGAGAGTGAGGCCGGCGGGTTCCTCGACATCACGGCAGATTTCGCCGCGTACGGTGCCACGGTCGTCGGGGTGGCCTTCGGCGCCGCAGCGGCCTTTGATGCGCCCTGGTGGCCGTTCCTGCTCGTGTTGCTCGCCTACTACCTCAATGGCGCGGCCTTCTTGGCGTTCTCGTCGATCGCCGAGCGCACCGGGCGTCGCATCGACGACGGCCGCTCGCTCTCGTTCCTCGGCCGCATCGCCGAGGGCACCGAGACGATCATCGTGCACTCGCTCTGGCTCATCGTGCCCTTCTGGGCTGCCCCCATCGCTGTGGTGTGGGCCGTCATCGTCGCCGTCAGCGCCGTGCAGCGCATGGTGGTCGGCTACCGCGCCTTGCGCTGAATCGGCGCCGCGCCCGGCTCAGCGGCTCGAGAATCGACGCCAGTGCTGGAGCAGCCCGATCACCGTGCCCACGGTGCCGCGCTCGAGTCGAGCGCGTACGTCGGCGATCGCCGCGTTCCAGAAGGCGTCGCTGTAGGTGGGGTAGGGGTGGGTCGTCGACGCGATATCGCTCGTGCGCAGTCCCTGCCGCACGGCGAGCGAGGCTTCGCCGATCGTCTCGCCGGCGCGCGGCCCCACGACGACGGCGCCGCGCACGTGGCCCTTGCGGTCGATGACGAGGCGCGTGAAGCCCTCGGTCTCGTCATCGGCGATGGCGCGGTCGACGTGCGAGTGCCGCACTTCGCTCACCGTGCAGCCCTCACGCTCGGCGTCGGCGGGCGCGAGCCCGACGGCGCCGACCTCGGGGTGCGTGAACGTGACGCGCGGCACGGCATCAGCATCCACGCGTCGCCGCAGACCCAGCGCCGCGTTCGTGGCGGCGAGGCTGCCGTTGACCCCGGCGAGGTGGGTGAACTGGGGGAGGCCGCTCACATCGCCCGCTGCCCAGATGCGTCGGTTGCTCGTGCGCAGCGTGTCGTCAACGCGCACGAAACCGGCGTCGTCGAGTTGCACTCCCGCTGCCTCGAGGCCGAGCCCGTCGATGCGGGGACGACGCCCGAGGGCGACGAGCAAGCGGTCGAATTCGATCGCGGAACCATCGGCGAGGTGCAAGGTTCCACTGAGTCCGTCGTCGGCCGCGTGCACTCGCACTGCCGCGCTGCCGACGCGTACGTCGACGCCGTCGCGCTGCATCGCCGCGGTGACGATCGCCGACGCGTCGGGGTCTTCTTTCGGCAGAATGCGCTCGCCCCGCTGCACGAGCGTGACGCTTGAGCCGAGGCGCGCGAAGGCCTGGCCCAGTTCTGAGCCGATGGCGCCAGCACCGAGTACGGCCAATCGCGCGGGCAACTGTTCGAGATTCCACACCGAGTCGCTCGTGAGCACCTCGAGCGCCTCGATGCCGTCGAGTGTGGGCACCGCGGGGGCGGAGCCCGTGGCGATGACGGCCTGCCGAAAGCGCACGGCCACGCTCTCGCCGCCCTCGAGCATCGTGATCTCGGCGGTGCGATGACCGGTGAAACGAGCGCGACCGAGCACGACGCGCGCCCCCGACTCCTCCGTCGCTTCGACCGAGTCGACCGGTTCGATCTCATGGATCGCCGCGTGCACGTGCCGCATGACGGCCCCGAAGTCGACGTCGAGTGACGCGCTCGAGACGCCGAAAGCACCACCGTTGCGGGTCGCCGCGGCCGCCTGCGCCGCCGCGATGAGCGACTTCGAGGGCACGCAGCCGGTCCACAAGCAGTCGCCGCCCATGCGGTGCGCCTCGACGAGCAGCGTGCGAGCGCCGAATCTCGCAGCGGTCTTCGCCGCGACGAGGCCCGCCGTGCCGCCGCCGATGACGAGAAGGTCGAGGTCGAGGGGGTCGAGCCCGCGCACGCCGCCGACAGCGGGAGCGGTAGTGGGTGCGGCAGTCGTGGTGGTCATGCCGCGAGAGTACCCGCCTCAGTAGACTGACAGTGTGACCGAGCCTTCGACGTCGATCGCCGAGGCGCTCGCCGCGGTCGTGCTGCCCCACGGGGTCACCCTGCGAGCACTGACCGTCGCTGACGCGCCCCTCATCGTTGAACTCAACGACGCCGCGTACCCGGCGGTGCCCATCACGCCCGCCGAAGAGATGGCAGCGCTGCTCGAGCACTCTGATTGCGCGGTCGCCCTCGAGCGAGAGAGCGCGATCGTCGCACTGCTCATCACCCTTCCGCCTGGCCGCGCGTATGCGAGCGAGAACTATGTCTGGTTCTCGCAGCGCGGCACCGACTTTCGCTACGTCGACCGCATCGTCGTGGCCGAGAGCGAGCGCGGTACGGGACTTGGAGCACTGCTCTACGGGCTCGTCATGGATGTCGCGCGCCGAGAGGGTCGCGCCGAAGTCACGTGCGAGGTCAACCTTGACCCGCCGAATCCGGGCAGCATGGCGTTTCACGGTCGCATGGGCTTTGACGAAGTGGGCACTCAGCCCACCAAGGGCGGCGCCGTCACGGTGGCGTTGCTCGCGGCACCCGTCGGGCGTCACGAAGCGGGTGCGGCGTGAGTGCGCTGCCGAGCGTCTCGATCATCATTCCCGCCTACAACGAAGAAGACACGATTCGGCCGTGCGTGCTCGCCGCCCTCGCGCAGACTGTGCCCGCGCTCGAGATCATCGTGGTCGACAACCGCTCGACTGATCGCACCGCCGAGATCGTGCGGCAGCTGCAGGCGGTCAACCCCGATGCTCCCTTGCGCTACCTGCCGCAGTTCGACGAGCAGGGCTTGGTGCCGACGCGCAATCTCGGGCTCGACGCCGCGCTGGGCGACGTGCTCGGTCGTATCGACGCTGACTCGGTGCTCGAACCCACGTGGGTCGAAGAAGTGCAGAAAGCCTTCGCCGACGAGTCGGTGGCCGCGGCCACGGGTCCGGTTCTCTACTACGACATGCCCTTGCGCCGGTTCGGGCTCAAGGCCGACGACACTCTGCGTCGCGCCATGTTGAAGCTCGCGCAGGAGTATCACTTCGTCTTCGGCAGCAACATGGCCTTGCGGGCCACGGCGTGGCAGGCCATTCGCGATGACGTCTGCCGCGACGAAGACGATCGCTTTCACGAAGACATCGACATCTCGGTGCACCTTGCCGATGCCGGGCTCAAGGCCGTGTATGTCTCGTCGATGGTGACGGGCATGTCAGCACGTCGGCTCGAAGACAGCCCCCGCGACTACGTCGACTACGTCGGGCGCTTTGACCGCACCTATGACCACCACGGGGTGCGCAGCCGCCGACTGCGGGCGCCAGCGTGGGTCTTTCTGGCGATCTACCCGATTCTCAAGGGCGTGCGCTGGGGGCACCACGAGATCACGTCGCGTCGGGCGCAGCCCGTCAGCGACTGAGCGTCGCGACTAGTCGCGGGCGTCGCTCTTGGGCAGCCACTCGGTCGCGAGCACCGCAGCCTGAGTACGCCGCTGCATGCCGAGCTTCGACAGCACCCCGCTGACGTAGTTCTTCACGGTCTTCTCGGCGAGAAAGAGCCGCGCGCCGATCTCTCGGTTCGAAAGCCCCTCGGCGATGAGCGAGAGAATCTCGGTCTCGCGAGGCGTGAGCGCCTGCAGAGGGTTGGCCGGGGGAGTCTCGCGCGCACGGGCCAGCACGCGCTCGGTCACGACCGGGTCGAGCAGCGTCTCGCCCGCCGACACGCGACGAATCGCCTCGACGAGGCCCGTCGCCCGCACCTCTTTGAGTAGGTAGCCGTTCGCGCCGGCGAGCACAGCCGCGAGCACCGCTTCGTCATCGTCGTAGGAGGTGAGAATCAGGCAGCCCAGTTCTGGCCGCTGCGACTTGATGTCGCGGCACACATCGATGCCGCTGCCGTCGGGCAGTCGGCCATCGAGCACGGCGACCGTCGCGCCCGAATCGAGGGCGGCTTGGGCGGCGCCGGTCGCGACACCCGACTCACCCACCACGGTGATGCCCTCTTCTTGCTCGAGAAGGTCGGCAATGCCGCGGCGCACGATCTCGTGATCGTCGAGGAGGAAGACAGAGACAGCAGTCATCGTGCTTCCCAGGGTACGCTCCACCGCACGATGGTGCCGTGCGGAGTCACGGGCTCTGCGGTGAAGGTGCCGCCACGTTCGTGAGCACGCGCGGCAAGATTCGCCAGCCCACTGCGTCGACCGCCCTCGGGGATGCCCGTGCCATCGTCGTGCACGGTCACCACCACTTCGGCGCCCCGCAGAGCGACACTCGCCTCCACGGTCGTCGCGCCAGCGTGCCGCACGACATTCGAGAGCGCTTCGCGCAGCACCGCCGCCACCTCGTCGCCGAGCTCGGTGTCGACGAGCGTGTCGACCGGGCCAGCAAACTCGAGCCGCGACACCAGCCGGTCATCGTCGAGCGTCTCGCGCATGATCGTGTTGATGCGGGCTCGCAGGCTGAAGGCGCTCGCCGAGGGCGGAGCGGAGAGCCGATAGATCGCTTGACGAATTTGCCGAATCGTCGAGTCGATCGCGTCGACCTGACTCGCGATGCGACCACCCGTCGGCGTCGTCGGGTCGCCGACCGCGCTCTGCAGGGTGAGCCCGACGGCGAAGAGGCTCTGGATGACGTGATCGTGCAGGTCGCGAGCGATGCGATCTCGCTCGTCAGCGAGGGCGACGCGCTGCTCGTCGACGCGGGCGCGCGCGAGCTCGCGGGCGATGCCGATCGAGCGGGCGAACCGCTCCATCCGGCGGCGCTCCGACTCGGAGTAGGGGCGCCCGCGTGTTCCCCGACCGATCGCGACGGCGCCCGACGGCTCTGCGGCGGCACCCTGCAGCGGCAGCACGATGACAGGGCCGAGCTCGGCTTCGGGGGCGAGTGCGAGCAGCGACTCGCGCGCGAGAGTGTCGGCAGAAGCATCCACGGTGGCGTCGACGCACACGACGTGCGGTGCCCCTGAAAGCCGCATGACCTCGGCGGCGATCGCGGCTGTCTCGTGCTCGCGCACCTCGCCGCCCAGAATGCTCTGCGTGAGCTGCTCCGCACCCTCGAGCCAGGCGCGGTCATGCTGCGAACGCTCGAACGAACGCGAATTGGCGATGGCCGAGCCCGCGATGGCCGCGAGCGTCGCGATGATCTCCTCATCGACATCGTCGAACGGCCCGCCGTCGCGCTCGGTCAAGTAGAGGTTGCCGTAGACGGAGCCCTGCACGGGAATCGGGACGCCGAGAAACGAGCCCATCGGCGGGTGGTGATCGGGAAAGCCGACGGAGCGGGCATCGGCATCGATGCGATCGAGACGGATGCTCGTGCCTTCGGTGATGACCGCTCCGAGCAGGCCGCGACCGGTCGGCGGCTCGCCCAGCATGCGCACTTGGTCGTCGCTGAGGCCGTCATGCAGAAACCGCTCGAGCCGGCCATCTGCGCCGATGACGCCGAGGGCTCCGTAGCGAGCGCCGACGAGTTCGCGAGCGACCGAGACGATGCGCTGCAGGGCAGCTGAGAGATCGAGGTCTTCGGTGACGGCGCCCCCTGCCGCGACGAGTTGCGAGACGCGGTGCATGCCAATCTCGAGACTCGGCGCGAGGTCGAGCATGCGCGTCACGAGCGACTCCACGCCCGCGACCGTCTGCCCGAAGGGGGCTGCGTTCACGGCGCCCCGTCTGGCGTGTTGAGCGGGTTGCTCGCCTGACGACGCTCGGCACCGAGCGGAACCGGCGTGATGTGCTCGGGAGCCGCGTCTTTCACGAGTGAGGGTCGCAGCTCGACCGGCGTCGGCGCTTCGCCCTTCTTCTTGGCCTGGCGGTTGCGGTAGAGCAGGTTGAGCACCTCGACGCCGATCGCGAAGGCGATGGGGCCGTAGATGAGCGCCTTGTCGATGTGCACGTCGAAGCCCTCGGCGATGAGGCTCGCGCCGATGAGCACGAGAAATGCGAGCGCGAGCATCTTCACGGTGGGGTGCTTGTTGACGAAGTCGCTGATGGCCTTCGCGGTGAAGAGCATGAGGGTGATGGCGATCATGACTGCGGCGATCATGATCCACAGCTCGTCGACCATGCCGACCGCGGTGATGACCGAGT
>SXMH01000001.1 GCA_005777405.1 Actinomycetota bacterium | reverse complement strand
GTGGGTGACGGCTTCGAGACCAGTCGACGTCGAGGTTCTGCGGCTCACGATGAGCTCGTCATGGGAGACGATCTCATCGAGCGGCTCACCGACCGCGCCGGCGGTACCGAAGGCGGCATGAGCACGGGCACCGTGCTGCGCGTTCGCGCCGCGATGAAGCCCATCGCCACGGTGCCGCACGCCCTGCGCACGATCGACGTGGCCACGGGTGACGCCGCGCCCGCACATCACCAGCGCTCCGATGTCTGCGCCGTACCTGCCGCCGGAGTCGTGGCAGAAGCGATGGTCGCGCTCGTTCTCGCGGAGGCCGTGCTCGAGAAGTTCGGAGGCGATTCGATCGCCGAGACGAAGCGTAATCTCGACAGCTACCTGGCGACGATTCCTGCCGCCTTGGCGACCGCGGTGGAAGGTCGCCCCGCGCCGAGCGCCGCCGCCGCGCACCGTGGCTGAGCTCGACGAGCTCGCCGAACTCGGCGCCCCGCTGCTCGCGCTCATCGGTCCGCCCGCAGCAGGCAAGAGCCGCATCGGCAAGCGCGCGGCTCGCGCGCTGGGAGTGCCGTTCATCGACACCGATCGACTCGTATCGGCCGAGCACGGCCCGATCCCTAAGATCTTCGCGGAGCAGGGCGAAGCGCGATTCCGCGAGCTCGAGGCGGCGGCCGTGCTCGCCGCACTCGGGCGACGCGCGGTGGTGTCACTCGGCGGAGGCGCCGTCATGACCTCTTCGGTGGCACAGGCGCTGAGCGAGCATCCCGTCGTGCTCTTGACGGTCTCGCCAGACGCGGCGTCAGCACGACTCGACCCCGAAACGCGGCCTCTGGTGCGCGACGGAATCGGCGCGTGGGTCGCCCTCGTCGAGCAGCGCATGCCGACGTACGAGCGGCTCGCCGACGCCCAGTGGGATACCTCGGTGCGGCCGATCGACATGATCGCCGCGGAAATCGCGCAGTGGGTACGAACGCGCGGCACAACAGGAGCAGAAGCATGAGCGAGCACACGATCATTCCCGTCAGCACGAGTGCGAACGCCGGCGGCTACGACGTGGTGGTCGGGCGCGGCGTGCTCGACGACCTTGCTTCACACCTTCCGAGCGGGGTGGCGAAGCTGCTCATCGTGCACGCTCCGCCCCTCGCCGCCGTCGCGGAAGCGGTGCGAGAGCGCTTGACCGGTCGCGTCGAGGTTCTGCTCGCCGAGGTTCCCGACGCTGAAGGCGCGAAGCGCGTCGAGGTCGCCGCGTTCTGCTGGCAGATCATGGGTCAGACCGACTTCACGCGCACCGACGCGGTGATGGGACTCGGTGGCGGAGCGACGACCGACCTCGCCGGGTTCGTTGCCGCAACGTGGTTGCGTGGTGTGCCGGTGATCCAGGTGCCGACGAGCGTGCTCGGCATGGTCGACGCCGCCGTGGGAGGCAAGACCGGTATCAACACGGCCGAGGGCAAGAATCTCGTCGGTGCCTTCTGGGCCCCTGCCGCCGTGCTCGTGGACCTCGACCTTCTTGACGGCTTGCCGCAGAACGAGTTGCTCGCGGGCCTCGCTGAAGTCGTGAAGTGCGGATTCATCGCTGACGGTCGCATTCTCGAGGTGCTCGAGAACTCGCTAGAGAGCGCGACCGATCGACAGAGCGACGAGTTTCGCGAGATCGTCGAACGCACGATTCGGGTGAAGGCCGAAGTGGTCAGCGACGACTTCACCGAACAGGGGCGACGCGAGTTTCTCAACTACGGCCACACGCTCGGCCACGCCATCGAACACGCCGAGCGCTACCGCTGGCGGCACGGCGCCGCCATCAGCATCGGCATGGTCTTCGCTGCCGAGCTCTCGCACCTCGCAGGTTCGCTGCCCGAGGGGGAGGTCGACCGCACGCGGCGCATTCTGTCGTCGCTCAGTCTGCCGACCACCTATCCGCTCGGCCGGTGGAAGACGCTGCTCGCCACCATGCAGCGCGATAAGAAGGCCCGCGCTGGCATGTTGCGCTTCATCATTCTCGATGCTGTCGGCCGCCCGCGCGTGCTCAACGGCACCGACGAGAGCTTGCTCTTCAGTGCCTACCAAGCGGTGGGGGAGTGACGGCCACTAGGCTCGCCGCATGAGCCTCGACCGCGTGCTCGTGCTCAACGGGCCGAACCTCAACCGACTCGGCACTCGACAGCCTGAGATCTACGGCACGGCAACTCTCGATGACCTGCGAGCGTCGCTGCAGCACCACGCAGGTGATGTCGAGATCGATCTGCGGCAGTCGAACGACGAGGCCGAACTCATCGGCTGGTTGCATGAGGCGGTGGATGCCCGGGTGCCGGTCATTCTCAATCCCGCCGCTTTCACGCACTACAGCTATGCCTTGCGCGACGCGGCGACACTCGTCACCGAGGCCGGCGTACCGCTCATCGAAGTGCACCTCTCGAACCCGCACGCGCGCGAAGAGTTTCGGCACACGAGCGTCATCTCCGCCGTCGCCACCGGGGTGATCGCCGGTTTCGGAGCCGACTCGTACGCGCTGGCTCTCCAGCAGATCCTGCGCTCGGCCTAGGGTCGACTAGACTTCCTCGGCGGCGCGCTCGCGTGCCCGCGAACTCTCTCTCACCGGAACGGATACGACACTTCTCATGGCGACGACGAACGACATCAAGAATGGCAGCGTGCTGAACCTCGACGGGCAGCTCTGGAACGTCATCGAATTCCAGCACGTGAAGCCGGGCAAGGGCGGCGCTTTCGTGCGCACCAAGCTCAAGAACGTCACGTCGGGCAAGGTCGTCGACAAGACCTTCAACGCCGGCACCAAGATCGACTTCGCGATCGTCGACCGTCGCGACTACCAATACCTCTACCAAGACGGTGCCGACTACGTCTTCATGGACACCACCGACTACGACCAGGTGACGGTGCCGGCGGCTGTCGTGGGCGATGCGGCCAACTTCATGCTCGAGAACCAGAGCGTCACGATCGCCATGCACGAGGGCGCGGCCCTCTACGTCGACCTTCCCGCCTCGGTTGTGCTCGAAGTCACCTACACCGAACCCGGTCTGCAGGGCGACCGCTCGACCGGCGGCACGCAGCCCGCGACGCTCGAGACGGGCTACGAGATTCAGGTGCCGCTCTTCCTCGAGACCGGCACCAAGGTCAAGGTCGACACGCGCTCGGGTGACTACCTGGGCCGCGTCAGCGACTAGTGAGCGCTCGCGCCAAGGCCCGCAAGCGGGCCCTCGACATGCTGTACATCGCCGACGTGCGGCAAGTGCCGATCGACGAGGTGCTTGCGGAAGAGTCCCGTCGGGCTGCCGCTCAGCCGCAGCGAGCATCCAGCTGGCCATACGCAGAGCAGATCGTTCGGGGCGTGGCGGATGATCGCGCCGAGCTCGACGCACTCATTGAGCAGCACGCCGTGGGGTGGACGCTCTCGCGCATGCCCGTGGTCGATCGCGCCATCTTGCGCCTCGGCGCATGGGAACTGCGCAGCAACCCCGAGATTCCGGTCGCGGTCGCAATCTCAGAGGCGATGGAACTCGCGAGCGTGCTGTCGACCGACGATTCGGCGCCCTTCGTGAACGGCGTTCTGGGGTCGATCGCGGAGGCCGTGCGCTCGTAGTGTGACGTTGTGTTGCACTCCGTGTCGCACTGTGTCCCTCCGGTTTGGCGCGGGCGCAGAGCCCTCATACGGTGATGGCATGTCACTCAGCACGTCAGCAGTCGCGACGACTCCCGCGCTACCCGTCGCCCTGCACGGCGTGGGCCGCACCTTTCCGGGTGCCCGCGGCGGCGATGACCGCATCGTGCTGCGAGATATCGACTTGCGCATCGAGCCGGGCGAGATCGTGGCTCTGCTTGGCCCTTCCGGCTGCGGCAAGTGGACCCTGCTGCGTCAGATCAGTGGTCTCGACCGCCCGACCGCGGGCAGCCTGACGATCGACGGGCTGCCGGCAGCGTTCGCTGATCAGCGGTGCGCCATCGCGTTCCAAGAGCCGCGCCTGCTGCCGTGGCGCACGATCACGCGCAACATCGAGCTCGGGCTGCCTCGCGCCCTCGGTCGCGAGCAAGGCCGCAAGCGCGTCGCTGAATTGCTGGAGCTCGTGCAGCTTGGCCACGCCGCCGGGCTCAAGCCGCGCGAGATCTCGGGCGGCATGGCCCAGCGTGTGTCGCTCGCTCGGGCACTCGCGCGCAACCCCGGCGTGCTGCTGCTCGACGAGCCTTTCGGCGCGCT
>SXMH01000071.1 GCA_005777405.1 Actinomycetota bacterium | reverse complement strand
GGTCGCTTGCGCACCGCTTCCAGGCCCTCGAGCACCTGAATGTCGCTTGCTCCATAGTCAGCGCCGCTGCGAGGGGTCGAATTGGTGCTCATGTTGAGAAGTGCTCCCGCCAGTTGGATCGTGGTGGCCGATCGCGGGGCCGAGAATTCGGCCCAGAACAGCGGGTCCATCCTACCGCGTAAGTGCCTCTAGAAGGGCTCAGACGGGCCCTGTGGGAAGTTTTCGCGCGATTGGTGGAGTGATTTGACTTCAGCGCCCAGGATGCTCACCCGTAGGTGTCGCGGGGCCCTCGGCCCGGTATCGAACGCGGACCACGCTTCCAGCTCGGCGCCCCCGGCCCTAAGAACGTCACGCTCGTCACCGTCGCATCGGGGTAGGTGCGCAAGATTTCCGTGAGAATCTCGGTGCGCATGAGTCGCAACTGCGTTGCCCACGCGGTCGAATCACACTGCACGGTGAGCACGCCATCCTCGATGCCGGCAGGAGCCGAGTGGGCGGCGACTTCTGGTCCCACCAGCGTCGGCCACGATGCCAGCAGCTCGCCGCGGGCGAGCGGCGAGCTCCACCCGAGTTGCTGGGTCATGCCGTCGAGTACTCCGGCCAGCCCGGCGGGGTCTCGTCCCGCCCCGAAGGGGCTCGAATCATGTGTCGCTTTCACGGCACGTCGCTGTGCGTCGCGCCCCCGCTTCGACGGGTCGCCAAAGAGCGATCGCAAGCGCCGATACACGCTGCTGGCTTCAGATATCTCGGTACCCGGATGCTCTCCCGCACCCTTCTCCGCTCCTGAGGCCGCTCCGCCATCCTGCTCGGTCATGACGACTCCACGACGGCGCCAGCCGCGATGCCGATGCGAGTGGCCGCGAGCCGCTTGGGCACATCCGCCCCGACGGCAGCGGTAATGAGCACTTGTTCGTAGTCACCGACGGCGTCCGCGAGTCGCTCGCGTCGACCTTCGTCGAGTTCCGCGAAGACGTCGTCGAGAATCAACACAGGATCACCCGCCACCGAGTCAACGCGCAGCACCGCAGCTGAGCCGAGCTTGAGTGAGAGAGCGTACGACCAGCTCTCGCCGTGGCTCGCGTAGCCGCGCGCGGGCAGGCCGTTCAGCTCGAGCACGAGGTCATCCCGGTGCGGACCGACGAGGGTGACAGCGCGATCAAGCTCGTTGCGTCGCAGGGTGGCGAGTCGCACGCGAAAGCGCTCAGCTATCGACTCGGCAGTGCCGCGGTCGTCGTCGACCGACTGCTCCTGCCCCTTGTCCAGTGGAGCCGCGTCGTCATCAACATCGGCGTCGATCGAGAGACGCAGACTGAGCCGAGTGGCGTGATCGTCCCCCGCGACTGCCCGATAGGCGGCATCGACGTGCGGGCCGAGATCGGCGACGAGTGCTGCGCGAGCGAGCATGAGCTGCGTTCCGAGGTCGACGAGCCGGTCATCCCAGACATCAAGGGTGGTCAGTGAATCGGGCGCCAGGCGCGAAGCGCGGGCCGACTTCAAGAGACTGTTGCGCTGACGAACGACCCGGTCATAGTCGGCGATGATGCCGGCGTAGCGAGGAGATCGCTGCACGACAAGCCCGTCGAGAAAGGCACGCCGGCCTCCGGGATCACCGCGCACAAGCGCGAGATCTTCTGGGGCGAAAAGCACGCTCGCGAAGGTTCTCGGAAGATCGCGAAGTTTCACGGGCTGGCGATTCACCTGAGCGCGGTTGGGTGCCCCGCGGTTGAGTTCGACTTCGACGAGCACGGAGCGCTCTTCGTGTTGCACGCGCATGCGGATGACAGCCTGTTCGGTTCCGAACCGGACCAGTGCCTGGTCGTTCGACACGCGATGCGACGAGGCGGATCCGGCATAGCCGACGGCCTCGACGAGGTTGGTCTTGCCCTGCCCATTTCGACCCACGAAGAGCACGGGGCCGGGCGCCAGCTCAACCTCGGCCCGCTCGTAGTTGCGGAAGTTGGCGAGAGTGAGGTGCGTGACGTGCACGCTGCTCAGCGCAGCAGCAGGTTGGGCTGCAGCAGGTAACGGTAGGTGTCGGCGCCGGGCTGATCTTTCGACGACTGACTCGTGATGAGCACGGGGCCGGGCTTGTTCGGGTTGTCGGTCTTGGTGAATCCGATGCGCACGAACTCGCTGTGCACGGCCGACAGACCATCGATGAGAAACTGCGGCTTGAGCGACACCGTCGTGTCGCCTCCGGTGAGGTGCGCGTCGATCGTCTCGGAGGCCTGGGCGTTCTCGCTGCCGATGGCCTCGAGCGTCAGACCGTCATCGCTGAACGAGTACCGCAGAGCCGCGTCGCGCTCGAGAACGAGTGATACGCGGCGCGTTGCTTCGACGAGCTCGCTCGTGCTCATGACTGCGTAGTTGTCGACGGTCTCGGGGAAGAGTCGCTTCACCGGGGGGAAGTTGCCTTTGATGAGCAGCGAGGTGACGGTCTTTTGGTCTGCGGAGAAGGCGATGAGTTCGCGATCTCCGCCGCTGACGATCGTGACCGTGACGTGGCCGGCGTGCGCGAAGATCTTGCCGATCTCCGAGAGTGTGCGCGAGGGCACGAGCGCGGTGACGCCTTCGGCGACCGACGATGACTCCCACTCTATCTCTCGCACCGCCACGCGATAGCGGTCAGTGGCGACGAGTGAGAGTCTGCCTTCGGAGATCTCGAGCTGCACGCCAGTGATGACCGGAGTCACGTCGTCGCGCGATGCCGCTACGGCGACCTGGCCGACGGCTTCAGAGAACGCGTCGCCCGGCAGCACACCGCTCGGTCCGTCGACGGCGGGAAGACTCGGATACTCCTCGACGGGCATGCTCGAGAGCGTGAATCGTGCGGAGCCGCAGCGCACCGCGATCTTGCCCTCGTCGGTGGTGAACTCCACCGGCGCGTTGGGGAGCCGTGACGCGATCTCAGCGAGAAGGCGACCGGAGACGAGAACGGTGCCGTCTTCCGTGACGTCGGCCGTGATCGAGGTTTGCGCCGACACTTCGTAGTCGAACGACGAGAGCGTGACGGTTGCACCCTCCGCACGCAGAAGAACTCCACTGAGGATCGGCAGGGTCGTGCGCTGCGGCAGCAGCTTCACCGCGAACGACACTGCCTCGCTGAACACGTCGCGATTGACCTGGAACTTCACGCGGCTCCCTCTCGGTCGATTCCTCACCCGTGGACCGGGGCCTCCCATACTGGCACAGCGGCTCAGGCTTCACAGAGCGGGTTCGCAACGGTGAAAGGTCCGTCGGCTCGCCGGTCTCGAGTCGAGCCCCGCAGGGAAGGTTGTCTCTCGATTCTTCTGAAGAGAAAAGAGGAACACCATCATTAACCGTTGTGCACAGTGTGGATAACTCGGGGGAAAGCCCTGAATGACGCGGAACTACACTCGTGCAAGTTGTGGACCGTCGGGGGATGAATGATCGCCCGACGGTGGATGACACGTTTTCATCACCGGGAGTTCCCACATGATGCTCCTCCAGTTGAACAACTCGTCCCCATGGAAGGGCGGAGTTATCCACAGGCTCTCCCCAGTGTGCGAAACATGCCGTGAACCTGGGTACTACCTGATACGGCCGTTCTCGAGGCCGCCGTTAGTTAGCCGTAGCGGTGGTTCTGCTTGATGCGGCTGGTCAGCTCGGTGACTTGGTTGTAGATCGAGCGGCGCTCTTTCATGAGATCGCTGATCTTCTTGTTCGCGTACATCACTGTGGTGTGATCGCGGTTGCCGAACAGTTGCCCGATCTTCGGCAGAGAGAGGTTGGTGAGCTCGCGGCAGAGGTACATCGCGATCTGCCGAGCGGTCGCGACGGCTTGCGATCGCGAGGAGCCATAGAGGTCGTCGACGGTGAGCTTGAAGTAGGCCGCGGTGTGATTGATGATGTCGACCGGCGCGATGACGTTCTCTTCATCGAGCGTGATGAGATCTTTCAGCACGGTCTGCACGAGCTGCAGATCTACCGGCGTGCGGTTGAGATTCGCGAACGCGGTGACGCGGATGAGTGTGCCTTCGAGTTCGCGGATGTTGCTCGAGACCTTCGAAGCGATGTACTCGAGCACTTCGTCGTTGACTTGCAGGCGGTCGTTCTGCGCTTTCTTGCGCAGAATCGCGATGCGTGTTTCGAGGTCGGGGGCCTGCACATCGGTGATGAGGCCCCCCTCGAAGCGGCTGCGCATGCGGTCTTCGAAGCCTGTGAGGTGCTTCGGTGGAAGGTCGCTCGTGATGACGACTTGCTTGTTGTGGTCATGCAGCGTGTTGAAGGTGTGGAAGAAGGCCTCTTGTGTTGAGTCCTTCCCCTGCAAGAACTGAATGTCGTCGATGAGCAGGATGTCGATCTCGCGGTATCGAGACTGGAAGAGGCTGGAGCGGTTATTGGCGATCGAGTTGATGAAGTCGTTCGTGAATTCTTCGCTCGACACATAACGAACGCGAATGCCCGGGTAGAGGCTGATCGCGTAGTGACCGATGGCGTGCAAGAGGTGCGTCTTGCCGAGGCCGGACTCGCCATAGATGAAAAGCGGGTTGTAGGCCTTGGCCGGAGCCTCAGCGACAGCGACAGCAGCGGCGTGGGCGAATCGATTGGAACCACCGATGACGAAGTTGTCGAAGCTGTACTTGTCGTTGAGGCGAGTGTCTCCTCGACGGCCGGCAGACTCGGCGGCTGGCTGCGCGACCGGCTGCTCGATGTAGGAGGCGCTCGACTCGAGCGGGTCGGGAGAGGACTCGAGGCCTTCGCTCTGGATGTCGGGGTTCACCACGATCGCGAAGCTCGACACCGTCTCCCCCGCCACCGCGGTGATGGCGCTCAGCAGGGGCAACCGGATGCGCTGCTCGAGCATGCCCCGGGTCAGCTCGTTGGGCACCTCGAGATAGAGGGTGCCCGCCATGACCCCGCGCGGCTCAACGAGGTTGATGAAGCCGACGAGTTGTGGAGTGATGCGCTCGTCGGAGACGAGCATCGACTTCACCGACTCCCACAAGTCGTGCGGGGACTCGGCGTCGTCGGACATGGCGGGAGGTCCTCTCGGGGTGGCGAAGGCAGTGGATAAAGCGGTGGAGAAGTATGTGGATGAGCGTCCATCATGCCGCTCAGGGAGGCGTGGATGCTGTGCGCCTACTGTAATCAGGGTCGGCGCGTCGTTACCAGCGCAGCTCTCCACAGTTGTGGATAATGCGCGCAGCCGATTCGGGAGTTTGACCGCGAGCAGGCGCAGACCTATTGTTAACCGGTTGACTTCTGTTCTGGCGGCGTCTCGTGCTGCAGAACACCCTGACCGTCGTCGCTGGCCCGTGGGGCCGAGGAGAGAACCATGAGCAAGCGCACCTTCCAGCCCAACAACCGTCGTCGCGCCAAGGTGCACGGCTTCCGTCTTCGTATGCGCACTCGCGCCGGCCGCGCCATTCTCGGCGCCCGCCGTCGCAAGGGCCGCACCGAACTCTCCGCCTGAGCACTCGTGCTGCCGCGAGCGCATCGCCTCGCGAACGGCGACGACATCCGCACCGTCGTGAGGCGGGGGCGTCGAGTCACGTCGTCGTGCGCGGTGGTCTATCGGCTGAGCGCTCGCACTGATGCTGCTGCGGCATTCGCGGTGATCGTCTCCAAGCAGGTCGGTGGCGCTGTCGTGCGCAATCGGGTTCGGCGCCGCATCCAAGCCGCCATCGCCCTCGAGCTGCCCACCGTGCCGAGTGGCGATGCCATCGTGGTTCGCGCACTCCCGGCGTCGTCAGAGGCTTCCTGGGATACCCTGCGGAGCGACATCGGCGATGGAGTTCGACGGGCGGTGAGGGTGTCGTGACAGCAGTATTTCCTGACGCCCATTCCCGGCACGTTCATGAGGATCGCGCTCCGATGTCACCGGTGCACTCCGCGTTGCTGACCGTTGGTTTACTCCCGCGCAATGCCGGCATCGCCGTGCTTCGCGTGTACCGGCTCATCATCTCTCCCCTCTACGGCGAGGTGTGTCGCTACTACCCCAGTTGCTCGGCGTACTCACTGGCGTGCGTGCAAGAGCACGGCCTCGCGAAGGGGTCGTGGCTGACCGCCCGTCGTCTCGCTCGGTGCCACCCCTGGGCTGACGGCGGCATCGACGACCCGCCCCTCCGATCAGACTTCCCCTACCGCCGCACGCGCTGGGGCTTCATCGCGCTGCAGAGAAAGGCATAACCCGCCACCATGGACTTCATCGGCACGATCCTCTGGCCCATCAAGTGGACCATCGAAGCGATCCTCGTGGGCTTCCACTGGCTGTTCACGTACCTCGGCCTCGAGAGTGAGGCGGGATTCACCTGGGTGCTCTCGATCGCTGGTCTCGTCGTCGTGGTGCGCGCCGCGCTCATTCCGCTCTTCGTGCGGCAGATCAAGAGTCAGCGCAAGATGCTCGAGATCGCCCCTGACCTCAAGAAGATTCAAGACAAGTACAAGGGCAAGCGCGACCAGTTCTCTCGCGAGGCCATGTCGCGCGAGACGATGGCGCTCTACGGCAAGCACAAGACCAGCCCGTTCGCGTCATGCCTACCGCTGCTCGTGCAGATGCCGATCTTCTTCGGCCTCTTCTCTGTGCTCAACAGTTCGTTCCAGGGCCTGTCCGGTGTCGGCCTGCTCGACGAACAGCTCTCGGCCGAGTTCGGTCGGGCGACGCTCTTTGGCATCGCACCCCTCGGCGCGACCATGACGACGGCAGACGGCAACGTCTGGGTGATTGTCATCGCGGCCGTGCTCATCGTGCTCATGACGGCATCGCAGTTCATCACGCAGCTGCAGATCATGTCGAAGAACCAGAGCCCTGAGATGAAGAGCTCGCCGATGTACCGCCAGCAGCGCATCCTGCTGTACATCCTTCCGCTCGTCTTCCTCGTCTCGGGTGTGGCTTTCCCGCTCGGCGTGATGTTCTACTGGTTCGTCTCCAACATCTGGACGATGGTGCAGCAGTTCATCGTCATCCGGAACATGCCGACCCCGGGCAGTGAGGCTGCTCTCGCACGCGAAGCACGCATGGCGAAGAAGCGCCAGCGCCGCGGACTCCCCGAGATCATCGATGAGGAGCCCGAGGTCGACGAGGCCAAGAAGACCCAGCGGGTGCAGCCCGTCAGCAAGAATCGCGCCAAGAAGAAGGGTGGTCGCTAGACCATGACCGACACCTCCACTCCTCTCGACACGGCATCCGACGCCGACCTCACTAACGATGCCATCGCGACCGACGCCACGACGCCCGACGAGGGCGACCTCGCCGCCGACTACCTCGAAGAGCTGCTCGACTTGGCAGACCTCGACGGCGACATCGAGATCACCACCGGCTCTGGCCGCGTCTACCTCTCGATCGAGGCGGAAGAAGAGGATGCTCTCCGCACCCTCTCGAAGCCCGACACCGTCGCGGCTCTGCAAGAACTCACGCGCCTCGCCGTGCACGCTCGCACGGGCGAGTTCTCGCGGCTCATTCTCGACATCGCCGGTTCGCGCGACGCGCGCGCTGACGAGCTTCAGCGACTCGTTGATCGCGCGGTCGAGCGCATCGAAGCGGGCGCTTCCTCCGCTGCGCTGCCGCCAATGTCGAGCTACGAGCGCAAGCTCGTTCACGACCTCGTGGGCGAACGCGGGTTCACTTCCGAGTCGGAGGGCGAGGGCGCCGAGCGCCACACCGTCATCCGTCGTGGCTGAGAACCGGTCCCCCACTACTCCCGGAGACGCGGACGACCTCTCGCCCGGTCACGATGTTTCACGTGAAACGTCGTCCAACTCCACGTCGAGCACGGCATACGTTTCACGTGAAACATCCGCCGTGAGCAACCTGGAGCAGGAGCCGCCGACAGCGCACCGCGCCTTCGGCGACCAGCTCGGGCTCGCGCGACAGTTCGCGGCCGATCTTGGTCAGTTCGGAGAACAGCTCGGCCTCATCGGTCCGCTCGAACTCCCCCGCCTGTGGTCGCGCCACCTGCTGAACTGCGCAGTCGTCGCGCCCTATCTGCGCGAGGGGGGTCGCGTTGCTGATGTCGGTAGTGGTGCTGGTCTGCCGGGCCTCGTCCTTGCGATCGCTCGCCCCGACGTGCGCGTGACCCTCATCGAACCGATGGAACGCCGCACCGACTGGTTGCTCGCCGAAACGGCTCGACTCGGGCTCGGCAACGTCACCGTGCTTCGTGCGCGGGCAGAGGAGGCGGTCGACGCGGGTCCGTTCGACCAGGTCACGGCGCGAGCGGTGAGTGCCCTTGCGAAGCTCATCCCCCTGGTTGCTCCGCTCGTGAGACCGGGTGGTGAGCTCGTACTCATGAAGGGCGAGCGTGTGCACGAGGAGATCGAGAAGGCACTCAAGGCCATGCGATCCCACCGAGTGAGCAACGTCGAGGTGCTCGAGGTCGGCGAGGGGATCGCGCCTGAGGTGACTCGACTGTTTCGGGCTACAGTAGGCGGGGCATCCTGAGACCCTCGCCGGTCGGCGAGCGGTACGGAGCCTTCGCGGGCGCTGCGATGCGGCGCCCGTTTCACGTGAAACATCCACCAGCAGGAGGCTGAGCTGTGACGACCGACTCCCCGTTCGACGAGAGCACTCCGCTCGCGCGACAGGTCGCCGACATCACGCGGCGTCGACTCGCTCTGGAGTCGACCGACCTCCCGCTGCCCGCGGCTACTCGCGTCTTCACGGTGTCGAACCAGAAGGGCGGCGTGGGAAAGACCACCACGACCGTGAACCTCGCTGCGGCACTCGCGCGCTCAGGTGCCCGCGTGCTCGTCATCGACCTCGACCCTCAAGGAAACGCCTCGACCGCTCTGGGTGTGGAGCACCGCGCGGAAACCGCGAGCGTCTATGACGTCGTGGTCGGCGACTCGCCGCTCGCGGACGTCGTGCAGAAGAGCCCCGAGTTCGATCATCTCTACTGCGTGCCAGCCACGATTCACCTCGCCGGCGCCGAGATCGAACTGGTCTCGCTCGTCGCTCGGGAACAGCGCCTGCGCACGGCGCTCGACGCATACCTCGAGTCGCAAGACGAAATGTTCCACTACGTCTTCATCGACTGCCCGCCGTCGCTCGGGCTGCTCACGATCAATGCCTTCGTCGCCGCACGCGAGGTGCTCATTCCCATTCAGTGCGAGTACTACGCGCTCGAGG